>JADGQC010000184.1 GCA_017882125.1 Anaerolineales bacterium | reverse complement strand
GTCATGTCCTTGATGGCAATATCGAGGATTTTCATTTTCAATCCCTCAATGCTTTCCCGGTGAGATGCAGGAAAACGGCCTCCAGGTTCGGTTCCTGGATGGCGACGGAGGTGATCCGCACTCCGCTCGCAGCAGCCGTTTCGAACAACCTCGGCAGTACCTGGTTGCTGTCATCCGCCAGGACAGTCAGGGTTCCATCCTGTGCTGTGACCTGCTTCACGCCCGGCGCATTTTTCCAGGCTTCCAGGACTCGTCCGCTTTCAGCATTGATTGTCAACGTGATGCGGTCCATCTGGCCCACGATCTTGACCAGTTCCTCCTCCGTACCGAAGGCGATCATCTTGCCGGCATCCATGATGGCGATGTGGTCCGAAAGCTCCTGGGCTTCTTCCATGTAATGGGTGGTATAGAGTACCGTCATCCCCTGGTCTTTAAGACTCACCACGCTGTCGAGAATATTGCGGCGGGACTGTGGGTCGATTCCCACGGTTGGTTCGTCCATATAAATGACTTGCGGTTTGTGCAGGAGCGCCACGCCAATATTGACGCGCCGTTTCATTCCGCCTGAGTATTTCTTGATATATTCCTTGGCCCTGTCCGTCAGTCCGATGATGTCCAATACTTCGTCCACCCGGGTTTTGAGCGCAGCCCCGCGCAGCCCGTACATTTTCCCCCAGAAGTTCAGGTTTTCCCGGGCAGACATGTCTTCATACAGGGCGATCTCTTGCGGTACCACGCCCAGCACCGACTTGACCCCCATCTGGTCGCTGCGGATGGAATGTCCCATTACCAGGGCATCTCCGTCGTCCGGGCGCAGGAGACAGGAAAGCATCGAAATGCTCGTCGTTTTCCCGGCTCCGTTTGGGCCGAGCAGGCTGAAGATCTCGCCTTTTTCCACATCGAATGAAATCCCGTTCACTGCCTTCAGGTCGCCGAAGGCTTTGTGCAGGTTCTTGACTTCAATTGCATGCATGCTGTTCACTCCTTAACGAAAGCTGTGATGGCCAGGCAAAAAAGCCCGATTCCCAAAAGCAGGACCTGTCCCTTTTCATCCAATCCCCCTATTATATTCGTTACCACCACGGCTGCACCCATTCCCATCGCTGCGGCTTTAAAAACCATGAACACGATCTTGCCATTTCTCTTATTCATTTTATTAGCCTCCGGAATGATATGTACTCTATTTTATGTGCACCCCGGGTTCCTGTCCTCGCCTGACCGGATGGTTCTAACCTGTCCCTTCGGACAGGCTTCCCTCCCCTTTAGGATATAGGTTGGAGGGTGAGCTCACTTCTCCATATGATTGGGAACAACAAGATCTGAAGTATTTGTTGCCTGGGTATTTTCCCCTCCCCGACCCGGGGAGGGGACAGGGGTAGGGCCATATACTTTTCCTATTACCATTCTAAATAAATTACCCTCTGGTGAGTATCATTCCTTGCGATACAATCATAATATCCAGATTGATTGATTTTCCACCCTAAAAGGAAAATAAACTGATGAACAGCCGCCAGCGCTTCCTCGAAACCATGCAATTCGGTCACCCCGACCATGTCCCTTATTTCGAAGAAGGCATTCGTGACGATGTTTTGAAAGCCTGGCGCAAACAGGGCTTGGCTGCGGATGCTGACCTGGACAAGATGTTTGCCTCCGATTTGCGCGAAGAGATCGACCTGGACGTCTACCCCCATCCCTGGCCCAAACACTGGCCGCTCAAACCTTCTGACCTGAAAGCCTTCGCCCGCCGGCTCGATCCGGATGACAACACCCGCCTTCCGGATAACTGGAAACGATCAATTCCGGGCTGGAGACAGCGCGAACATGTCCTGATGATGCGCATCCACCAGGGCTTTTTCCTGACCATGGGGGTGTATGGCTGGGAGCGTTTTTATCAGTTGATGAAATTGATCCATGACGACCCTGGGTTTGTGCGCGATATGATGAAGATCCAGGCTGAGTTTGTCGCAGCCCTGACTGATCGCGCCTTGCAGGATGTGGAGATCGATGCCGCGGTTTTCAGCGAACCGATCGGGGCTAACCACGGACCGCTGATATCACCTGCCATGTTCGTTGAATTTGTGTTGTCGGGTTATGCTCCCATCCTGGATGTTTTGCACCGGCATAACGTAAATATTCTCATCCTGCGCACCTATGCCAATGCCCGCCTGTTGCTGCCCGTGCTGATGGAACACGGCTTCGATTGCTTGTGGGCCTGCGAAGTCAACACGGCCTCCATGGATTATCGTTCTTTGCGACAGGAATTTGGCACCCGCCTGCGTTTGATCGGGGGCGTGGACCTGGATGTGCTGCGTGATGGTCGTGATGCCATCCGGCGCGAAGTGGAAGAGAAGGTCCCGCCCTTGCTCGCCCAGGGCGGCTATGTCCCGCTAGCGGACGGCCGCGTGCGGAAAGATATTCCCTTTGATAATTATATTTACTATCGGCAGTTGTTGGAAAAAGTCACCCGTTTTTAATCGCGCAGGATCAATCGTAGTAACGACTTTAGTGGTTAGTATATTGGTTCATCCATAAAATTAATATACATCATCCCCCCAAAGACTTTTGGTACAATCCACTCATGCCAGCCATCAACCTGGGGAAACTCAAGACCCATTGCGACCGCACTTTCCGTTTCCTTTCACCTAATCGTGTTACGAACCCATCCGGCGCACTGGATTTCGTCAACGAACGCGGCTTCATCTTCTTCTGGCCCATTTCCGGGGTTGACCTGCCCTCCCTCTGGAAGGCCGTCGCCGGGAACCGCAATGTCCCCGACAATCACGATGACCCCGGTCATGTCACCTGGGGCTGGAAGGATGATGCCATTCCGAAAAAGGTCTGGTATTACGGCAAGGTCTTGCGCCGTAAGGCCACCTTCATCTCCCTTGAAATCGCTCCATTCTTCTATGCCCTGTCCGATAATTTCGGCTCTCCTGAAGAAGATTATCTGCTTTCTTACGAAGAGGGTCGCTTGACTCAATCGGCTAAACAAATTTACGAAACGCTTTTGGATAAAGGCAGCCTCGACACCATCTCCCTTCGCAAGGAAGCTCGGATGCTGAACGCCAAAGAGTCCGCTTTCAACCGCGCCATGGAGGATCTGCAAATGGACTTCAAGATCCTTCCGGTCGGGATTGCCGAGGTCGGGTCTTGGAAGTATGCCTACCGTTATGACTTAACCTCCCGGCACTTTCCCGATCTCGAGCAGCAGGCTCGCAAGATCGGTGAAGCCGAAGCCCGTCAAAAATTGGTGGAATTGTATTTTGCCTCTGTTGGCGCGGCCCAGGTTCACGCGGTGACCAAACTCTTTGGCTGGCCTCCCGAACTCGTTCGCCGCACTCTTGAAAAATTGGTTCAAAAAGGAGAGTTGGTCGATGCAGACCATCCCAGGAACCCAGGTCCCTGGCTCGCCTTGCCGGAATTGATATAAACACTCTAACCCGAAGTCTCCCGAGTCAAATGTCATTGCGAGCCGTTTTTTGGCGAAGCAATCCCGATGCTACTTGAGTGTTGCTTACTCTTGAAGTTGGATTTCTTGAATAAAAGGATAATTATGGATATCGCCATCATGATCGAAGCCCAGAACGGACTCACCTGGCCTCGCTGGCAAAACCTCGCCGCGGCTGTCGAAGACCTCGGCTTTGCCGGTCTCTACCGCTCCGACCATTTCACCAACGCCCAGCCTCCGGATATGGAATCCCTCGAGCTGTGGGTCTCCCTCACTTGGCTGGCCTCCCACACCAGGCGCATCGAATTTGGTCCCCTGGTCTCACCAGTCTCCGTCCGGAATCCAGTCCTGACCGCCCGCATGGCCTCTGCCGTCGATGATCTCAGCGGCGGTCGCCTGACCCTTGGTCTCGGTGCAGGCTGGCAGGAGCGCGAGCACAATACTTTTGGTTTTGATCTTTTGGAGTTGAAGTCGCGCTTCGATCGCTTCGAAGAAGGGCTGGAAGTCGTCACCCGCCTGCTGAAATCCGATTCCCCTGTCTCCTACGCTGGCAAATATTACCAATTACATGAAGCCGCTCTCCTGCCTCACCCTGCCCGCCCCGGCGGACCGCGCATCCTGGTTGGCGGTATCGGCGAAAAACGGACCCTGCCGCTCGTGGTCAAATACGCGGATGAATGGAACGCCATTTTCTCTCCCCCTGCGGAATTTAGCCGCCTGAACACCCGCCTGGATGGATTGTTGAAAGTTGCCGGTCGCGACCTGAAGTCCGTACGCCGCTCGATGATGACTGGTCTTCGCTTCGGACGCACGAAGAAAGAACTGGAGGCGAAATTATCCGCCCACAATCAAACCGTTGAAGAACTGCATCAGCGCGGTATCGTTGTCGGGGTTGGGGAGGAGATTAAGCCTCACCTGGCAGAGTTGCAAAAGACCGGTCTCCAGCGCCTCATGCTCCAGTGGCTGGATCTGGATGACCTCAAAGGTCTCTCCGCACTCGCGAAGGTTGTGTTGTGATTTCTCGATAATTTCTCCCTGTATTATGAAAGATTGAAAAAACATGGATATTGCGAGCGAAGCGAGCAATATCCATGTTTTTTTCCTCTTTTCCCCCTTCCCTTGCAGGGGTAAGGAGGATGGGCTCTAGGCGGCGTCCCCGCCGCCGTTTCTTGCGGAAGTGTACTTGTAAAAACTTCCGAAGTCTTGCGAAGCGCACCTGCAGGGTGAGGGGGTTAGGGGGATGGGCTTTCTTTCAACAAATTCTCGGCAGCAATTCCCCCGCCGGCACATCCACCACCCGCATCCCCCCGATCGAAGTCTTCGCCGTCACTAACCCTGGATGTTCATCCACCACGCGCCCAATAATCGCGGCATTTTTCCCGTACTCATGCGCGCGCATGGCGGCCAGGACCTTTTCTGCCTGCTCTTCCTCTACGATTGCCACCAGTTTCCCCTCGTTGGCGATGTAGAACGGGTCCAGCCCCAGCATTTCGCAGGCCGCATTCACCTCCGGTCGGATCGGTACCTTCCGCTCGTCAAATTCGATCCCCACCTTCGACGAATCCGCCAATTCGTTCAGCACCGCCGCCAGCCCGCCGCGTGTTGCATCTCGTAAACAATGGATTCCTCGTAGGGGCGCGTGCCCATCGAACCCGGAGGGTGTGTCCCCGCCTTTTCCCGCTTCGATCATCGCCTCCACCAGCCCGTACAGCGGAGCCGTATCGGACCTGATCTCCGTCTCGAAGGTCAACCCCTCCCGCACCGACATGATCGCGATCCCATGGTCGCCCATCGTACCGCTTACCAGCACCCCGTCGCCGGGTTGGGCGTTCGCCGGGCCGATATTCATTCCCGCTGGGATAATCCCCAGCCCGGATGTATTGATATAGATCCCGTCTCCGTGTCCCCTCTGTACAACCTTGGTATCCCCCGTGGCAACCTTCACCCCCGCCTTCCTGCAGGCAGCCGCCATGGCGGTCACG
>JADGQC010000007.1 GCA_017882125.1 Anaerolineales bacterium | reverse complement strand
GAACTGGCCGGAGAAGTTGAATCCGTCGGCATGGAAGTGACCCGCTTCAAGCCTGGCGACCAGGTTTTCGCCTCCACCTTCGGGGTGAATTTCGGCGGAAATGCCGAATACAAATGCCTGCCTGAAAACGGAGTGCTGGCGCTCAAACCGGCCAATCTCTCCTACGAGGAGGCCGCCGCCATCCCTGGCGCAGGGCAGACGGCCTGGCAGTGTCTCAAAAAGGGAAAAATCCAGCCGGGGCAAAAAATCCTGGTTTACGGCGCATCCGGCGCGGTGGGCACCTATGCGGTGCAGCTTGCCAGCCGCCACTTCGGGGCAGACGTGACCGGGGTGTGCAGTGGCACGAATTTGGAATTGATCAAATCCCTGGGGGCGAGTCAGGTTATCGATTACACCCGGGAGGAGTTCACCCAAAGCGGCGCAACCTACGACGTGGTTTTTGACGCGGTCGGTAAACTACTCCCTGCGCAGGGCAAAAAGGCGCTCAAGCAGACCGGCATTTACATCAACGTCCATGCCGACTCAGACGGGGGCGATAAGCTCGAAAACCTGCTCCTGCTCAAGGAACTGATCGAGGCGGGCAAGCTCAAACCGGTCATAGACCGGGTCTATCCGCTGGAACAGATCGCCGAGGCACACCGGTATGTCGAACAAGGGCATAAAAAGGGAAATGTGGTCATCACTGTGGAACATAACGGCAGGTGACAGCCCACCCGCATAAATGAAGTTAGGCATAAGAGCAACAAGAGAGAGAACTATGGACCCCAAAATAATAATCATTATCGCCGTCTCATACCTGTACGGATTCTTTGAAGTATTCATGAATTTGAGACAGAGAAGCAAAAGCAAGATTACAACTTCGAGCGATAAAAGCAGTTTATGTTGGTTATACGGCCTCATTACAGTTGGCTATGCCCTGTCCTTTTCGATCGGTGCGACAAAAATAGGCAGGATTCATGATTGGAATACCTTTTTTGCAATTGGCATAGCATTGTTTGTCATAGGGCTCATGATCAGAATACATTCCATATTGACTCTGAAACAATACTTTACTTATTCAGTCGCAAAAGTGGAGAACCATAAACTAATTGAAACAGGCTTGTACAAATTCATCAGACATCCTGGATATCTTGGACAATTAATTATCTTCATTGGAATTTCAACTTCAATATCGAATTGGTTATCAATTCCATTCATGGTGATCCCGGTTGCCATTGGGTATATCTATCGAATAAAAGTGGAAGAAAGATTCATGATCGAACAAATGGGAGAAAAATACTTGAATTATCAGAAACGGACAAAAAGTTTAATTCCGATGATCTATTAAATAATGCCTGACATTGGCAGATAGCGGATCCGCTGCTCGAAGTCTTGCAGCAGAAGGAAGGCGAGAGAATGTAATAAAGGCTAGACCGACCTGGAGACCCAACCTGCAATATGGTTGACTACCCTGCGCCAGAAGTGAATCTTCAAAAAACCAAAATAATATGGAACATATTTAATTCTGCATCGTCTATATGTGAAAAGGTGCACAAAACAAACTGTCTCCATAAACCACCAAGACTGGTGGATTTCTAACTAGAAAAGAAAGAAGGAAAAAATGAAAAGAATCTTTACATTCACAATAGTTCTAATGGCACTGACGGCCTGTACGTCATTTCGGGTCCAGACATCTGACTCTGCAGGGACGGACATGCCCCAAGCAAATATGCCGAATCCTGCCTCGGTCTATTGCGATCAGAATGGGAACAAACACGAAATTACGAATGCTGCAGATGGCAGCCAATCCGGAGTATGTGTTTTTCCGGACGGCAGCACCTGCGATGAGTGGGCTTATTTTCGGGGTGAGTGTGGTTCCGCAGCACAGAAAAACCCAACACCTGTCATGCCCGGTGAGGCAACCAAGGAAGGAACTGGCGGTGGCCCAGGAGGAAGTGATGGCACAGGAGGAAATAACGGCACGGGAGGATACATGCAACCAGGTACCACCGAAGAGATCGCTAACTGGTGGGGTGTCATCAAGAGTACGGGGCCCGGCGCCCAGTATGATGACTATTTTGAGCGGCAGGACCTGGGACAAATAATCTACTTCGGCATCGATTCCATGGACCCGGCAGTACAAGCGCAGATCGCGGCACTGCGCGATAGTGGCAAGATCGTTCACCTTTACGGCACATTATTTAGCAACGTGCCTGACTACAACGGTTCGCAGGTCCAGGTGGACCGCATCGATGTTGCTGAGTAACAATCAATTACATTCGGAGTAATCAGCCATCCCGTTGGCTGATTACTCATTTAATACCAGGAGGGTTGACCATGAATCTGCTTGTTAAGATATTAGTGATAATTGGCAACAGCGCTTCTATTGGTTTTGGAATATGGCACTTTTTTGTACCCCAAGCCTGGAAGTGGTATTCCTATATTGACATCAATGCAACGGAGTTGGTGGCCGCCGTGAGGGCTATTAATGCGTTCTTTTCTTTGTCTCTGATATTGTTTGGCATCGTAAACATCCTGTTGATCTATGAGGATAAGTCAAACAGATATTCGATTATCGTCATGCTTGCAGCAACATGTATTTTGTGGCTAACGAGGGTATCATTCCAGGTAATTTACCCACAAGGTTCACTGTATCCAAGTCTCCAATACGGAATGTTGTCGGCCTTTGTGATCGTTGCTCTTTGTTATCTGTTCTCTTTGCTGAGCATGTTGTTCCCTAAAATCCCTGTTCAGCCACTTCCTGGCAGTCGTGAAATTACCATCTGCTGACCAGCATCAATGTAAGTGTTCAAAAGGATGCAACAATGAATGCCAAATCAAAACATGCTTTCGCCGCAACTGCTGTGGAGAACGCCTTACAGCCCGCCATGTACACGAAAGGCAAGCCGATTGCTGCGATGAACATCCTGGACAGGATGAAATACTACAATATTCCGGGAGTGAGCGTTGCTGTTATTGATAATGGGAAGATCGATTGGGCCAAAGGTTATGGTATCAAAGAAACTGGCGGCAACGACCCTGTCACCCCCGAGACGCTCTTTCAAGCCGCATCCATCAGCAAACCCGTGACTGCCCTGGGCACGCTCCAACTCGTCGAGAAGAGGATCCTCGATCTGGATTCGCCGGTCAATGACAAGCTCGTATCCTGGAAGGTTCCGGAGAATGAATTCTCAGAAAAAGAAAAGGTGACCCTTCGCCGACTCTTAACTCACAGCGCCGGGTTAACAGTTACGGGCTTTCCCGGATATGCAACATCCGAACAGATCCCCACGCCCGTTCAAGTGCTCGACGGAGAAAAACCAGCCAATACTTCTCCCGTTCGTATCGACATGGTCCCCGGAGCTCAGTGGCGCTACTCCGGGGGTGGATTCGTGGTTACGCAACTTCTCGTGGCGGACATTTCGGGCAAGACTTTTCAGGAATACATGCAGACAACTGTCCTGGCCCCCCTGGGAATGACCCACAGCACATTCGAGCAACCGCTGCCCCGGGAAAAAGCGGAGCAGGCCACCTCGGGCCACCTAGCAAATGGTGAAGTCATCAAAGGGAGGTGGCATGTCTATCCGGAGTTGGCCGCAGCGGGATTGTGGAGCACGCCTTCAGACCTTTGCCGCTTTGCCATTGAGCTGCAAAAGTCGTTTGCCGGAGGATCAAATAAGGTCATCTCACAAGAAATGGCCGTGAAGATGCTGGCCCCGGGAATCGGGAACTGGGGCCTGGGGGTAGGGTTGGGTGAATGGACAGCGGAAGAGAAAAGATCATTCAGCCATGGAGGGGGCAACAAAGGCTTTATCTGCATGTTGTTTGCCTTTGTGAATAAAGGTAAGGGCGCGGTCGTGATGACGAATTCGGATAACGGGAATGAACTTGTGATGGAGATCCTACGAAGTCTATCATCTGTTTATGGCTGGTCGATCCTTCAACCCAAAGAGGTGGTTTTGATTGGGATCGCTCCCGAAAAACTTATCGCCTATGCGGGGGATTATCGCGCCTCCGACGAAACCGATACGCCCGTTGTCGTGTACATCGAAAAGGATCAACTTCGCATGATGTCTCCGGAAACCGGTGACTGGGCGTTGTCTCCCATTTCCGAGACGGAGTTCGTCTATATGGATGGAGGAGTTGAAATAACTTTTATCAAGGGGGACGATGACAGGTATGACCAAATACAACGTTGGGGTGCACTGCTTTCCAGAAAAAAGGGATAGGCAGATGACAATGGTCTACCAGCCCGGAAGCCAACACAGAGAGAATGTTTTGGTGAGATATCCGATCCGAAGCTTTCTAGCAGGCCGGGTTCGGTGTGACCGCCATTGCCGACCTGGTGGCTAAAGCCATGCGCCTGCCAGGCGCTAAATAGACCGTGGAAGCCAACGATGGCGGCTGACCTCCGAAGGGGGTGCTTCCCGGAAGAGCATCCTCCCCAAGGGAGCGCTTCCCCTCCGTTCCGTTCGGGGACAACGTCGCGGGGGACAATGTCGCGACCGCTGCCTCGATTTGTCGCAATGACAGGTGTGAGAAGGGATTGCTTCCCGAAATGGCATCGGGACAATGTCTCGGAATAACGCTCCCCCAAGTGGGGGAGGAGGGTAATCCCCATCCGTGGGATGTAGATTCAACATTCCAAGGGTAAGATTATGGGGAAATTGTGATTAAGTTGCAAGGAGCACCATCCAGGTTGGCTGCCGGATTAATGATAGTATTACCTGTATAGACCGGGTCATCGATCTCGGTTCCACTCACATTGCTGGCTTTTCCGGTCACCTGAGCGACACGCGAGGGGACTTTGAGACTAGACAACGATCCAACGAATCCCCCTGGGGGGAATCCCGCCGAACCAAAAATAATTTCTGAACGAGGAAGCGCGCCTGCATCTGCACATAAGAGGCCCGCGTTATTGCAAAGTGTGCTGATCGCCGCGGCTTACCTGCTGGTGTTCATCGGTTTGGATCTTATTACTAAACGATTTCAAGGACTGCCCGGGATCGTGGCATGGTACCCACCCGCCGGGATCACGTACGCGCTCCTGCTGGTGTTCGGGGTCACTTTTGCGCCGGCAGTGACGATCGCCTTAGTCGTCAGCAGTATTTTCATCTACCGCATGCCTCAACCCATCTATTTGCTTGTATTATGGGCGCTTATCCTAACCATAATCTATGCGGGCACCGCGACCTTCCTGAGAAGAATAATTCGGTTTGACTGGCAACTGCGAAAATTGCGAGACGTGACCTGGTTTGTTCTAACGGCTGTCATTGTTTCAGCAATCCTTGCAGTATTATCCGTATCGAGTTCCGCGGGAGGCAGCAACATCCCGCGAAGTGAGCTGCTCCGGTCGATCTTCGACTGGTGGATCGGAGAAACGGTGGGGGTCCTGACCGTAACACCCTTCCTGCTTATCTTTGTAATGCCGGGCTTGAAACGGTTCATGGGAGGACAGCCGTTGAGGCAGCCAGGACGCCGGTCATTTCCGCGTCCATCACTTGCGACCTTTGGGCAAGTGTTCAGCATCGCGTTAACGCTCTACTGGGTGTTTGGCGCGCCCGTGCTGGATGAGTTTCATCCCTTGTACCTGATCGCCCTGCCGCTCATATGGGTTGCCCTGCAGCGCGGCTTCAAGGGAGTCAGCGTGGCATTGTTGGTAATGAATAGCGGGGTGGTGTTGTCACTGTGGTTATTTCGATCCAACCTTTCACAACTGGGCGGGCTGGAACTGCTCATGATCGTCAATTGTATTGTCGGTTTGCTCATGGGTGCAGTCGTAACGGAACGCAAACAGGCGGAAGCCGCGTTGCGGGAGAGCGGGGAGCAATACCGCACATTGGTCGAGCAAGCATCTGATGGGATCTTTATCACGGATGGTGAAGGTCGGTTTATCGAAGTAAATTCAGCAGGGTGCAGCCTGGTGGGCTATTCTCGGGATGAGATTCTCCAAAAGACGATTCGCGATCTGACGAAGGGGGCGCCGACTCAGCCGTTGCTACTTGATGAACTTCGAGGCGGAAAAAAGCTGCTAAACGAGCGTGAGTTGATTCGAAAGGACGGTACGCTGGTGGCAGTCGAAATCAGCGCAAAGCAATTTCCTGACGGAAGATTGCAAGGCATTGTGCGCGACATCACCGAGCGCAAGCGCGCAAACGAGGAAATCGTCAGTCTAGCGAAATATCCTTCTGAAAATCCAAACCCTGTCCTGCGTCTAAGCCGAGACGGGGTCGTGCTGAATTTCAATTCAGCAAGTAAGGGTCTCATGGAAATGTGGGGATGTCCATTGGGTGGTGTTGCCCCCCAGTACTGGCGTGATCTGACAACTCAGACGCTTTTGAGCGGGAAAAATGAAACCATTGAGATTGAGTGTAACGGGAAGGTATACTCGATGTTCGTTACTCCAGTTTCCGAACAGGGTTACGTGAACATCTACGGAAGCGATATTACCGTGAGTAAGCGGGCAGAAATCGAACGCCAAGCACAGCTGGCGATCATGCAAGGGATGGCAGAGACAGAGAACTTAGATGGGCTGCTTGAACTGGTGCGTAAATCGCTTGCCAAAGTAATTTCCGCCGAGAATTTTTTCGTCGTCTTCCACAATAACAGCAGCGGATTATTCGAAGAAGTGTTTGCACTGGACAAGTTCGATCCGCCCATGCCGCCCTCCAAACTCGAAAAAAGCATTATTTCATATGTATTCCGAACCGGTGAACCGCTGCTGCTGACCCAGGCAAAGTTCGAGGAATTGGTCAGCCGGGGGGAAGTGGAACTGGTGGGTACCAAACCAGCAATCTGGATGGGAGCGCCGCTCAAGACGCCGACAGGCACGATCGGCGTCTTGGCAGTGCAGGACTACAAGGATCCCAATTGTTACTCGGAACGCGATAAGGAGTTCCTTTCTTCGGTCAGTGCGCAAGTAGCAGCGGCGATCGAGCGCAAGTGGGCATCAGACAAACTGGAGGAGGAACGAATCCTTTTGAGGACGCTGATCGACAATCTACCTGATCGCATATACGTGATGGATACCCAGGGCCGCAAGACTGTGTCGAACATGGCAGACTGGAAGGCAGCCGGGGGGGAAAAGATGGAAGATGTGCTTGGGAAAACCGATCTTGAAACTTATCCGCTTGAATTGGCAAAGGATTATTGGGCGATGGACAAGTCGGTTATTGAATCCGGAAAAGCGATATTCAACCGAGAAGAACCGGGGCTCGATTCCGAGGGAAAGCCAGCCTGGCTCTTATCTTCCAACGTACCGCTGCGGGATGGACAGGGAAAAGTGACAGGATTAGTGGGTATTGGGCGCGACATCACCGAGCGCAAGCTGGCGGAAGAGACATTGCAGAAAAGCGAAAAGCGTTTCAGAGCACTGGTTAATAACAGTTTGGAAGAAATTTCGCTGATTGCACCAGACGGCACCCTTATCTGGGAAAGCCCCACCTCGCGGCGTCCGCTCGGTTACAAACCTGGCACCTTCGAGGGTCACAGCCTTATGGAATTATTGCATCCTGACGAGCAGGCAGCAGCAACCCGTCTTTTGGGAGATGTCATGAAGACCCCCGGGAGTATCCAGGAGGCCGTATTCCGGCTGCGTCACCGGGACGGCTCCTGGCGCTGGATGGAAGCCGTATTAAACAATTTATTGGATGAGCCAGCGGTGAAAGCGATCGTAATCAATTACCGTGATATCACCGAACGTAAACAGAAGGAAGAGGAAATTGTTTCGCGAACTGAAGAGCTGACGAGGCTATATCAGCTCTCCCGCGAACTTGCGGATGCTGACGAAGTTGAGAATGTAATTGACATTGTGAATCGTCACGCGGTGGAGAGTGTGCATACGACCTTTGCATCCATTGCGCTGCTGGAGGACGATACCCTGGTCCTGCGGGGGGTTCATCCGGTGCGGAACATAAACCATAATTTTATTCCTGGAACCCGCCAACCAATTGCAGCTCTGCCAATTTGCCAACGTGTTCTTGATAAAAACGAACCAGTCATCCTTAAAAAGGGTGACCCTGAAGTTGGTGAGGCTGAGCGTGGCATCCTGATGCTTGATTTCGCCCAATCAGTTTGCCTCGTTCCTCTTCATCTCGGTGTTTCCCTGCAACATTTAGACCAGACAATTGGTATATTGATCCTGGGAGAAGCAAGGGCGGAAAAGCGCGAGCCTTTCACGCCCGAGAAAATCCGTCTGGCGCGCAGCATCGGTGACCAGGCTGCCGCGGCGATCCGCCGGCTGATGCTAAGGGAACAAGCAGGACTTCGCCTGCAGCATCTCGCTTCCCTGAGCGAGATCGACCGCGCGATCGCATCCACTTTTGACCTGCGAGTCAGCCTGCAAATCATCCTCAAGCATGTCATCGAACAACTGAAGGTGGATGCCGCCGATGTGCTGGTATTAAACCCCCACACGCAAGTGCTTGAATATGCCGCCGGAAGCGGTTTTCATTCCCCTGAGGTGGAACGCATACGGCAGCCGAGGAGTGAGGGCCAGGCTGGTCGAGCCCTGGTCGAGCGCAAGCTCATTAAAATCACGGATGTTGCAGCCAGCGGAGCAGCCTTCTCCCATCCTGAATTAATCAAGGCGGAACAAGCGGCGGCTTATTTCGCAATGCCGTTAATAACAAAAGGGCAGGTGATGGGTGTAATGGAAATCATGCACCGCACCCCGCTCGATCCAGATGAAGAATGGCTTGATTTCTTTAGAACCCTGGCAGGGCAGGCAGCGATCGCCATCGATAACGTGCATATGTTCGAAAGCCTGCAACAAACCACCGACGAACTGGAGCTGGCTTACGATGCCACCATCGAGGGCTGGAGCCATGCGCTGGACCTGCGGGACAAGGAGACCGAAGGTCATACACAGCGGGTGACCGGGATGACCGTGGAACTGGCGCGTTCATTTGGTTTGAGCGAGGCGGACCTGGTTAATGTTCGATGGGGAGCATTGCTGCACGACATCGGCAAAATGGGGGTCCCGGATGGCATCCTGTTAAAGCCAGGTGCATTGACGGATGAAGAATGGGTGGTGATGAAAAGGCACCCAACCCTGGCGTACGAGATGCTTTCGCCGATCCGTTACCTGCACAGGGCATTAGACATCCCATACTGCCACCACGAATGGTGGGACGGCTCCGGTTACCCGCACGGGCTGAAGGGAGAAGAGATTCCGCTGGCTGCGAGAATATTTGCCGTTGTGGATGTGTGGGATGCATTAGTCTCTGACCGCCCGTACCGAAAGGCCTGGTCGATGGAAAAGGCGCGCGACCACATCCAGACTGGCTCCGGGACGCATTTTGACCCGCAAGTGGTGATAAAATTCCTCACGGGACACGGATACCAGGACAGCCTGCATTGAGAAACGGATTTACTTTTGAACGCAAAACGGCTAAATGTTCCGATGAGTAAAGCCAGGGTGACTCGAACAACGCAGGAAAGGTTTGGGGACCTTTTCATGGGGATCGTTTTGCTATTCAGCCTGCTGGCGGCAACAGGCTGGCTGGTGAACAGGCCGATCCTGGCATCATTCAACCCAGCGTACCTTCCCATGGCGCCTGGAACCGCGCTGATATTCTTGGGATTGTGGTGCACCTGGTTCGTGCGAAGAATATTCAATGCATGGAACGGGATGAGAATCGTCATTCCTGTGATCCAAATGGGGATGATGGTCATCGTGCTCCTGCTGGCTTTCCGAGCCCTGACCGGGCTGGGCCCCGACCTCGAAAAATTGATCTATCCCAACCCGCCCTTGCTGGGGCAAATCGCCACCGGGCGTATGAGCCCTTTGTCCGCCTTGGGATTTCTGCTGACAATCCCAGCCCTGCTATTGATAACCAGCCGCGATCCGAGCCAGAAAGCAAAAACCATCACCGCGAGCCTGGCGCTGGTATTGTTCAGCCTGAATGGATTATTCATCCTTGGGTATTTGTATGGGGCGCCTTTATTCTATGGAGGGACAACCATCCCCGTGTCGCTCACCAGCGCGCTTTCATTCTGGTTTCTCAGCCTGGGGCTGCTGGAGATGACAGGACCCGCCACCTGGCCTCTTAATATGTACATGGCGCACAGCTTACGAGCACGCTTAATGCGGGCATTCATCCCGGCAATGGTATTAATCGCGTTATTCCAAGGACTGCTCAGCACCGCTGCTGATCCCTGGATCAACAACCCGGCTCTAAAGGTAGCCATTGCGGCGATCGTGGCAGGTTTCATCGCCGTCTTTATTATCTCCTACATGGTGAAAAACCTAAGTGCAGATTTCGAGCGGGGAAAACAGGCCGAGGAGGCATTGGAAAAATCGGAGGCCGAACTACGAGCCCTGTTCGCCTCCATGCAGGACGTGGTGATCGTCTATGATTTTGACGGGCGATATATCGAGATCGCTCCCACCAACCCGGCGAACCTCTACCGCCCGCCAGACGAAATGCTTGGCAGGACTGTGCACGATATTCTCCCGAAAGAGCAGGCGGACTACAACATCGCCATGGTCCGCGAGTCCATCCAAACGGGAAAGGTAGTGAACGGGGAATATGCCCTGCACTTGGGTGGCAAGGAAACCTGGTTTGCTGCCAGCACGAGCAGGCTTTCGGAAACCACAGCCATCCTGGTAGCGCACGATATTACCAACCGGAAGCGTTTTGAACTGGTGCAAAATGCTCTTTTCAGGATCACGCAAGCTTCGATCACCAGCGAGGGGATCGATGAACTCTACCATTCCATTCACTCCATCCTTGGGGAATTAATCCCGGCGGAGAACTTCTTCATTGCCTTAATTGACAAGGTTAATAGTCAGATCAGTTTTCCTTATTATGTTGATCAATATGATGAAAGTCCAGACGGTTCGACACCCATCCAGGGGCTGACGGGATACGTCATCCGGACCGGGCGTCCCTTATTGGCCAATTCGGAGGTTTTCGAACGACTCGTGCAGCAAGGAGAGGTGGATGTGGTGGGGACCAGGGGTGAAGATTGGATGGGAGCGCCATTGATGGTGGAAGGGCGAATCATCGGGGTGATGGCGGTGCAGAGCTACTCGAAAGAGGTCCATTTCAACAAGGGGGATCTGAACCTTTTGGAATTCGTATCCACCCAGGTGGCGCAGGTGATCGAGCGAAAAAGGATGGAGCAGGAAATCTTGAACCTGAACCTGACCGATGAACTGACCGGGTTGTATAACCGGCGTGGATTCATGCTGCTGGCCGAGCAGGAAATGAAACTGGCGCATAGATTTAAGAGGAGCGTGTCGTTGTTCTTTTGCGACCTGGATGATCTAAAGACGATCAATGATTCATTCGGGCATGCCGAGGGCGATGCGGCTTTGAAAGAGGCTTCAGAAATCATAATAGAAACATTTCGCGAGTCGGATATCCCGGCCCGCTTCGGCGGAGACGAGTTCGTGATCCTGGCGCCAGATACTTCCAGTGACAGCGCGAACATCCTGCCAGACCGGTTCCATACAACGGTGGAGAATCATAACCTGAAGGGCGGACGACCTTATGCCCTAAACTTGAGCGTGGGTATTTCGCGATTCAATCCTGAAGTTCCCCACACCGTCGATGAATTGATCTCTGAAGCAGACAAGCTGATGTATCTTCAAAAGAAAGAAAAGAAAGGAAAGTCAACCCCGGCTGGAATATGAGCCGGAGGACTATCGGCTATAGGGAGGGCGAGGGGGTGGAAATGATCAATAAACACCGAGATTGAGGTTTCAAAGCACTGACTTTGTGAAATGTATGACAAGCTTTGATTTTTTGTCAAACTAGTGGTATAGTTGTCAGACAACCTGAATTCCCGTTTTTCAAAAATATGAGCACTCTTCTTATCAAGAACGCCACGGTTCTGGTCACCATGGATGATACCCAGCGGGAGATCGCGGAGGGCGGTCTTTTTATCCGGGATGGGTTCATCGAACAGGTACACCGGACGAGTGAACTGCCCCAGACAGCCGATGAGGTACTCGACCTGCGTGGTCACCTGGTGCTGCCGGGATTGGTCAACACCCATCACCATTTCTACCAGACCCTGACACGCGCTGTCCCGGCTGCGCAGGACGCAAATTTATTCAACTGGCTTAAAACACTATATCCCATCTGGGGGCGAATGACCCCGGAGGATATTTTTATTTCCACCCAGACCGCATTGGCGGAAATGGCACTCTCCGGCTGCACGACAGCATCAGACCATCTATACATTTTCCCCAACGGGGCACGACTCGACGATGAAATTGCGGGAGCACAAGAGATCGGCGTGCGCCTGCAGGCAAGCCGCGGCTCCATGTCACTGGGAGAATCCCAGGGCGGGCTGCCGCCGGATGCCGTCGTGGAGCCCGAAGAAAAAATCATGGCGGACAGCCAGCGTCTCATCCAGAAATATCACGATGCGAAAGCCGGAGCCTTCGTGCAAATCGTGCTGGCACCCTGTTCGCCTTTCTCGGTGACAGGTGAATTAATGAAGCAGTCGGCAAAACTGGCGCGCGAAACCGGCGTGCACCTGCATACGCACCTGGCAGAAACCGAAGACGAGCAACAATTCTGCGTACTTAAATTTTCGATGCGCCCGGTCCCATATATGGAGTCGCTGGAGTGGGTGGGTGAGGACGTGTGGTTTGCGCACGCCGTGTACGTGAACGGCGAGGAAATAAAGACATTCGCAAAGCACGGCTGCGGAGTGGCGCATTGTGCAAGTTCCAACATGCGGCTGGCCTCCGGGATCGCACCGGTAAAAGAGTACATGGCGGCGGGAGTGAAGGTGGGACTGGGACTGGATGGTTCGGCTTCCAATGACGGCGCACACATGCTGGCAGAGGTGCGCCAGGCAATGCTGCTTTCCAGACTGCGGGAGGGAATTACCGGTTTTTCATTGTCGAATGACCCGTCCCGCAGACTGATGACGGCGAGGGAAGCTTTGCGGCTGGCAACCCGCGGCGGGGCAGCCGTGCTGGGAAGAACCGATATCGGCAGCCTGGAAGCCGGGAAATGCGCCGACTTTTTTGCGATCAACCTTAACCGCCTGGATTATGCCGGGGCGCTGCACGATCCGGTGGCAGCGGCGGTTTTTTGTCACCCGGTGCGCGCCGATTTCACCGTGATCGGCGGCAAATTCGTCGTACGAGATGGAAACCTGGTCACATTAGATGAGATGAAACTGGTCGAACGGCATAACCGTGCGTCCAGGCGCCTGCTGGAAAACGTATGAGCGATTCCAATTCGTCCCTGCTCAAACGCTATCTCAAACTCCCCGACCAACTGGAAGCCGCCATCGCCGGACTGGATGATGATCAACTCGACCTGAGCATGGGAACGGGCTGGTCGATCCGTGAATATGTCCATCACACGGTTGAAGGCGAACAGATGTGGCAGTTGTTCCTAAAGGCAATCCTGGGCCAGGACGGCATACAGATCCCGATCCAATGGTACTTTGCACTAACCCAGGATGAGTGGGCAAAACGATGGGCGTCAGGGAAGCGCGCTGTTGGACCGAGCCTGGGCTTATACCGCGCCAGCACGGCCAGCCTGGTGGAACTGCTGAGCAACGTCCCGGCTGAAGCCTGGAAGCACAGCGGGTGCGTCACCTGGCCGGATGAAGAAGAGGAAACCAACCTGGGCGTGCGGGATATTGTCCTTATGCACCTCGGCCATGTGGAACATCATACAGGCGATATCCGTGCCATTCGAGCAGAGCACGGAGCGTAGAGGCGAATATAGAGTCGCCCTGGGAAAGATCTTCCCCGGATGGTGACCAATCTTCTGGATACGATTTTCAGCATGCAACCGGCGAAAATCCACCCGATCGAAGGGATGCTTTGGAGAACAAATGAAATTTGACATCAAACCGACGCGTGCACTCATCGATACTGCCATGGGCCGCAAACCAGCCGACCTGGTGCTGCGTAAAGGAACCTGGGTTTGCGTACAATCCGGCGAATTTGTGCCGGATACGGACATTGCCATCAAGGATGGCCGGATCGCATACGTGGGTCCGGACGCCAGCCACACCATCAAGAAAAATACGCGGGTGATTAATGCCGAAGGCAAATACATGGTGCCGGGCCTGCTCGACGGACACGTGCACGTGGAATCGGGGATGCTGACCGTCACCGAGTTTGTGCGGGCGGTTCTACCGCGCGGCACGACCGGATTGTTCATCGACCCGCACGAGATCGCCAATGTCTTTGGCTTAAAAGGCGTCAAACTCATGGTAGATGAGGCTGCACGCCAGCCGATCCAAATCTGGGTGCAGATCCCTTCAAGCGTGCCCTCCAGCCCCGACCTGGAAACGCCCGGAGCAGAGATCACGGTCGAGGATGTGGCAAAGGGCATGAAGTGGGAGAACGTCATCGGGTTGGGGGAAATGATGAACTACCGGGCGGTAGCAAACGGGGATGCGAAGATGCTGACCGAAATGGAGATCGCACGCAGTGCCGGGAAAGTGCTGGGCGGACACTACGCCTCTCCTGACCTCGGTCTGGCTTTCCACGGGTATGCCGCCGGAGGCATCGAGGATGACCACGAAGGCACCCATCTCGAAGACGGGGTGGCGCGCGCCCGGCAGGGAATGCGGGTAATCCTGCGCTACGGTTCGGCCTGGCAGGATGTGGCCGCCCAGGTGCCAGCCATCACCAAACTCGGCCTGGACCCGCGTGCCTTCATGCTGTGCACCGACGATTCGCATGCGGGAACACTGGTGAACGAGGGACACATGGACCGGGTGGTGAGGCACGCAATATCACAGGGGCTGCCCCCCATGGCGGCACTTCAAATGGCAACCATCAACACGGCGGAGCATTTCGGGGTAAGCCGACAAGTGGGCATGATCGCTCCCGGACGCCTGGCAAACATTCTGCTGGTGGATGACTTGAATAATTTTCATCCCGGACTTGTGCTGGCATGCGGAAAAGTGGCTGCCAGGAATGGCAGGCTCCTGATCAGCCTGCCGAAAACCGAGTACCCGGAATGGGCCACCAAGTCAGTACACCTTAAGAGACCGGTCACGGAGGAGGATTTCCGATTAAAGACGAAAGTGAAAGCTGCACGAGTGATCTGTAACGTAATTGGGGTTATCGAGAACCAGGCGCCAACCAAGGCCTTGCAGATGGCTTTGCCGGTCAAAAATGGAGAAGTGCAATTGGTGAAGGGTGTGGCGAAGGTTGCGCTCGTCGAACGGCATCATCGGACCGGCATCGTGCAACTGGGGCTGGTCAGCGGGTTCGGCTTCAATGAAGAATGCGCAATTGCCTCCACAGTGGCGCACGACTGTCACCATATGCTGGTGGTGGGAACAAACGACCGGGATATGGCGATGGCTGCCAATAAACTGGCTGACACCTGCGGAGGGCAGGTAGTGGTAAAAAATGGCAAGATCATCGGGCTGGTCGAGTTGTGCATCGGCGGGCTGATGTCCATTGAAAAGGCCGAAAAGGTAGCCAGGAAAGCCAACACCATCCTGGAAGGGTTCAAAGCCTGCGGATGTGCGCTCAACAACGCGAACATGACCTTGAGTCTGCTGGCACTGGTGGTCATCCCCGAATTGCGGCTCTCGGATAAAGGACTGGTGGACGTGGTCCATTTCACCACGAAACCGGTTGTCCAGGGGGCGGCGGAATAGGAGCAAGGCATGAGTCAATATCCATTTCGGCGTTTGCAAACTGAACTGGCGGAGATGATCAACAAGCTCCCCCCTGAAACCCGCCTGCCATCCGAACCTCTCCTGGCAAAGCAGATGGGGGTATCACGCGCCACATTGCGCGAGGCGATGCGAAGCTTCGAGGGGCGGGGGATGATCCGGCGCCGCCAGGGTGTGGGCACATTTGTCGCCGCCAAAGTGCCGGTAATCGAGACCGGCCTGGAGGTGCTGGAGAGCATCGGAACCATCGCCCAACGTTCGGGCCTGACAGTGAGGATGGGTGAGCTGCAGATCCAGCAAATCAAAGCAGACGCAGAACTAGCGGGACTGCTGTCCCTGGAGGCTGGGACCGACCTGACGCAGGTGGGACGCATCATTTACACCGACAACCGTCCGATCGCCTACCTGCTCGATACCCTGCCGCTGGACGTCCTGACAATGGACGAGCTGCGCGCCGGGTTCACCGGATCGGTGTTAGACCTGCTGCTCACGCGCGGAGTCCCGAAACTCATCCAATCCAGAACGGAAATCAAGGCCATCGGAGCAACTCCAGAAGTGGCACACGCGTTGCAGATCCAGCGCGATGACGTCCTGCTTTATTTGGCAGCGCAGCTCTATACCGTGGACAGCCGCGTGATCGATTATTCCATCAGTTATTTCCTGCCCGGATATTTCCGCTTCCACGTGGTGAGACGGGTGGGCAACCATGTCACGTGATCCAAACCACGTGCAATCTTTTTTTATTCAACGGAGGTTAAAATGCGTAGTTTTTCTGGTCGGGACATCCTGTCCCTAAAAGATTTCGAAAGGCAGGAATTCTTCCATGTTTTCGATGTTGCGGCTGAACTGGAGCCGATCGCGGTGAGCCGCCGAAACAGCGACCTGCTGGCTGAGAAGACTCTGGTGACGGCGTTCTACCAACCATCCACCCGGACGCGCCTGGCACATGAAGCTGCCATGCACCGCCTGGGCGGACACGTAACCGGTTTCGCAGATGCAAAAATGACGCGCGCCGGTGATTTCTACCAGGAGTCCATCAAGGACACCGTAAAGATGCTAGAGTTCTACGGAGACGTCATCGTGATGCGCCACTTCCAGCAGGGTGCCCCGCACGAAGCAGCCAAATGGGCTTCGATCCCGATCATTAACGGCGGCGACGGCTGGGGCGAACATCCCACCCAGATCCTGACCGACCTGTACACCGTGCTAAAAGAGAAGGGCACCATCGACGGTCTGACCTGGCTGGCGGTGGGCGATATGCGCATGCGCACCATGCACTCGCTCGGCTATGCCTTGAGCCAGTTCGACTGCCCGATCACTTTTGTATCACCGCCGGATATGTCGCTGACCGAAGAATTCAAAGCCGAACTCAAACAGTACAGCGTCAATTTCCGCCAGGCAGAGCACGTTGAGCAGGCGATCGCGGAAGCAGACGTCATCCTGGTGGAGCCGGTGGTGCAGCCCGATTACACCAAATCACGGGACGAACGCGCCGGGAAAGAGGTTGGGCTAACACCCGCCAACTATAAGATCACGCGCGAGCTGCTCGAAACGAAAGCCAAATCGGATGCGATCCTGCTGCATTCCCTGCCGCGCATGGACGAGGTGCCGACCGACGTGGACAGCACGCGCTGGTCGCGCTATTGGCAGGAAGCGTTTAACGGCGTGGTAATGAGAATGGCGCTGCTGGCATTGGTGTTGGGAGCCATGGAATAAGAGTTAATAGGAGAAGCATCATGAAAACTTTCCTGCATGGCCGCGACATGATCGGCGACCTGGATTTTACGAAAGAAGAAGTTGAAACCGTGCTCGAGGTGGCTTTCGACCTGAAACGCAAGCGGGCCTTGAATGAACCCCATCCCTACCTGCGCGACAAGGTCCTGGCGATGTTGTTCTTTTTCTCATCGACCCGCACGCGCGGCTCCTTCGAGGCCGGCATGGCCCAATTAGGCGGGCACGGGGCATTCATCGAGAGCAAATCCACCCAGATCTCCCACGGCGATACGCCCAAGGAAATCGGTGAAATTTTTGGACGCTACTACGACGGGATCGCCGTCCGCCACGTGGATTGGGGCATCGGCAACGGCTACCTTAATGCAGTAGCCAAAGCCAGCCGCGTGCCAGTGCTCAACATGCAATGCGACATTTACCATCCCTTCCAATGCCTGGCTGACCTGATGACCATCATGGAGAAAAAAGGGCGCGACCTGCGGCGGAAGAAGATGGTGGTATCGTGGGCATACGCGGCTTCGTACCAGAAACCAATGTCGGTGCCGCAAAGCCTCATCCTGCAAATGCCGCGCTTCGGACTGGACGTGGTCCTGGCGCACCCGCCGGAATTCCGATTGATGCCTGATATCATGGAACAAGCCAAGGAGCAGGCACGAAAATTCGGAGCCGGGTTTGAAGTGACGGACGACATGGAAGCCGCTTTCAAGGATGCCGATATTGTCTATGCCAAATCCTGGGGTGCAATGGTACACACCCCGGACCCGGACGAGGGCGCCAAGATCATTAAGAAGTATGCACACTGGATCACCGATGAACGGAAGATGGCGATGGCTAAAGAGGATGCCATATACATGCATCCCCTGCCCGCGGACCGCAACATTGAAGTAACAGACGGAGTGATGGACGGAGAACAGTCGGTGGTGTATGATGAAGCTGAAAACCGGCTGCATGTCCAGAAAGCCGTCATGGCGTTGACCATGGGTTAGGAGGATGCATTCATGACCAAGAAAGTTGCAGTCGTCGCCATTGGCGGTAATTCACTGATAAAGGACGAGAAACATAAATCCGTAGAGGATCAATACCAGGCAGCCAAAGAGACCACCTTTCACATCGCGGACATGATCGAGGCTGGCTGGGACGTAGCCATCGGTCACGGGAACGGGCCGCAGGTGGGATTCATTTTGCGACGCTCGGAAATCGCGGCGAAAGTGGAAGGAATGCACGAGATCCCATTGGACGTGTGCGGAGCAGACAGCCAGGGCGCAATCGGTTACGCACTGCAGCAGACGCTGCAGAACGAACTCTTCCACCGCAAGATCAAGAAGGCGGTGGCTACCGTGGTGACCCAGGTGCTGGTGGATAAAAACGACCCGGCTTTTAAAAATCCGACCAAACCGATCGGCAGTTTTATGGACGAGGCCGAAGCGAAACGGCGCCAGAAAGAACTGGGCTGGAGCGTGGTGGAAGATTCCGGGCGGGGCTGGAGGCGGGTGGTGGCTTCACCGCTTCCGAAAGAAGTGGTCGAGCTCGAGTCAGTTGAAACCCTGATCAAATCCGGGACGGTGGTTGTGACCGTGGGGGGCGGAGGCATCCCGGTGATCGACACGGGAGATGGTGAGTATGCCGGGACAGCAGCCGTCATTGACAAGGACTTTGCTTCCAGCCTGCTGGCTCGCCTGATCAAAGCCGACCTGCTGCTCATCTCCACGGCAGTGGAGAAGGTGGCACTTAATTTCGGCAAGCCCGATCAGAAATGGATCGACCGGATGAGCCTGGCAGAAGCCAAGAAATATCTGGCTGAAGGGACCCATTTTGCAAAAGGGTCGATGGCTCCCAAGATCCAGGCCATCATCTGGTTCCTGGAGGCAGGCGGCAAGCAGGCACTCATAACCAACCCGGAAAACATTGGACGCGCCTTGAAAGGTGAGACCGGAACGTGGATCATGCCGTAATTTTTAAGATAAGCGGGCATGATAAAATTAAAGATGTTTAGACAACTCCGTTTCCAGCATTGTTCTCGAAAGGAGGTGACCAGCGGGGATCGCTGTTCGTTTTGATAAATATTTCCTGTTCGTTAATATCCTCTCATACACCTTACTCTTGGAGGAGTAACCTATGCGTAAAAATGTATTGACCATCGCCTTACTGGCAATGACTATCGTCCTGGTACTCACGGCATGCGGTCCGGCGGCAACCACTGTCGCTCCCGCAACCTCAGTACCTCCAACTTCCGTACCTTCAACCCAGGTAGCTGCAACACTGCCACCTGTTCCCACCGTAACCCCGGCACCGTTTATTTTCGGCATGCTGCTGGTGGGTGCCAAGAATGACAACGGCTGGAGCCAGGCAACTTATGACGGCGGCCTGTATGTCGAACAGCAGATTGCG
Source organism: Anaerolineales bacterium (assembly GCA_017882125.1). Taxonomy (GTDB): domain Bacteria; phylum Chloroflexota; class Anaerolineae; order Anaerolineales; family Villigracilaceae; genus UBA877. The sequence continues at coordinate 19,169 of JADGQC010000007.1, read as the reverse complement.
GGCTCGAAAATGCTTTACCTCGAAAATGTCTATTCCGGTTCACCGTCCTATCCAGGACTGACGGCTTCCCAATTGGCCGACCAACTGGTCTCGCAGGGCGCCAAGTTGATCTTCTTCAACTCGGATGACATGAAGGATGAAGCACTCAAATTCGCCAATGCAAATCCAAAAATCTATGTCGTCGGTGTCTCGGACGACTGGACTTGGAAAGATGGCAAGAACTATACAGTTTCCGCCAACCAGGTGGATATCATGGGCCGCATGGAATACATGAAGATGATCGCCGGCTGCGCAGCCGCGCTGACCACCCAGACTGGCAAGATCGGTTTCCTTGGTCCATTGATCAACGACGAAACCCGCCGCCTGGCTGCATCAGCTTACTTGGGCGCCAAGTATTGCTGGAGCCAGGTGCTGGGCAAGGATGCCACCAAGCTGACCTTCACGGTCACCTGGATCGGCTTCTGGTTCAACATCCCGGGCGTCACCGCCGACCCAACCCAGGTTGCCGACAATTTCTTCAATACCGGTTATGACGTGGTCATCTCCGGCATCGATACCACCGAAGCTCTGGTGGAAGCTGAAAAGGCCAAGACCGCCGGCAAGGCAGTCTGGGCGTTAGCCTATGACTACAAGACCAACTGCGGTGTAGCCCCGGACATCTGCCTGGGCGTGCCGTATTTCAACTGGGGTCCTGCGTTTGCTGCCACGGCTAAAACCGCCGTGGATGGCACCTTTGCCGAGAACTTCCAGTGGAATGGCCCAGATTGGACCAACCTCAGCAACCCCGATACCGGTGCAGTCGGCTTCGCCAAAGGCCAGGGCCTGAGCGCAGACAACGGCACCAAACTGGATGCGTTTATTGCCCAACTGGCAGCCGGCCTGAACCTGTGGACCGGACCGATCAACCTGCAAGATGGCACGGCCTACCTGACCGCTGGAACAGTAGCCACCGACCAGCAGATCTGGTACCTGCCGCAACTGCTTGAAGGCATGGAAGGCGCGAGCGTTCCAAGCAAATAGTCAATTTAATCTTTTCCAGGGGAGGCGAAAGCCTCCCCTTTATGCCTCATCCCACCCAACCTCCCACCAGGAGGGGGGCCGGGGTGAGCGCGGGAAAGCTGCATGGACGTAGAACTCCGCGATATCGACAAAACTTTTGGCGCGGTACATGCCAATGTTGGTATTAACCTGAAGGTCCCGGCGGGAACCATCCAGGGCCTCCTGGGGGAAAACGGTGCCGGTAAAAGCACCCTGATGAAGATATTATCCGGATTTATTCGGGCAGACGCGGGAGAAATACTCCTGGACGGTCACCCGGTCATTATTCATTCCCCGGCAGATGCCATCCAGCATGGGGTGGGAATGCTGCACCAGGATCCGCTGGACATTCCCCCGATGCGGGTGATCGACAACTTTATCCTGGGCCGAAAAGGCGGCCTGACCATCGGTCATGCAGCAGCAGAACGAGATTACAAGCGCCTGGCGGAAGAGTTTTCTTTTTCCATCGACCCGGACTCATACGTGGATGCCCTGACGGTGGGAGAACGCCAACAATTGGAAATCCTGCGCTTGATCTGGCTGGGGGCAAAGGCATTGATCTTCGATGAACCTACAACAGGTATCAGCGCGGCCCAGAAGGTGAAACTTTTCACTGCCCTGCGGCTGCTTGCGAGCCAGGGCAAAACGATCCTGTTCGTCTCGCATAAACTGGAAGACGTGGAAGGACTCTGCAGCCGGGTGGCTGTGCTGCGCCAGGGCATATTGGTGGGCGAGGCAAAACAGCCCTACACCACAAAAAACCTGGTGGAGATGATGTTCGGGAAAGAAATATCGGTGGGTGCACGCGATCCATGCGCCGGTGATGGAAAAACCAACCTCAGCCTGCGCGACCTATCCGTGGAAGATTACCGGCTCAAGGTCCAGAACGTTTCCTTGGAAGTATGCTGCGGCGAAGTCATCGGCCTGGCCGGAATGGAGGGCAGCGGACAAGGGCTTTTCCTGCGCTCGGTAGCAGGCCTGGTCCGAACCGTGGGCGGGCATATTTTTCTGAACGACACCGACCTTACCGGGCATTCCTACCATGCATTCAAGCGCCTGGGTGCGGCATTTTTGCCTGCGGCGCGGCTTGAAGAGGGACTGGCGACAGGGATGAGCCTGACGGAACACATCGTCCTGGCGGAAGAAGCGCACGGCTTTTTCATCGATTGGGACAAAGGCAGGGAACTTACCCGGAAGCGCATCGCCGATTTCAACATCCACGGCACACCCGCCAGCCCGGTCGAGAGCCTTTCGGGGGGCAACCAGCAGCGGGCTTTGCTGGCCCTGCTGCGTGAACCCCTGTCACTACTGCTGCTCGAGCACCCGACGCGCGGGCTGGATATCGAGTCCACCATTTATATCTGGTCGAAGCTTAAGGACCGCTGCCGGGAAGGAACATGCATTCTCTTTATTTCATCCGACCTGGAAGAAATTCTGCAGTACAGCGACCGTGTCCTGGTCTTTTTCAGCGGCAAAGTCACCAAGCCGCTGGAGTCTAAATCCCTGTCCATCGAAAAACTTGGCGAGCTGATCGGCGGCAAGGGCTGGCCTGAATCCACTTCAGGGAAGAGCAAATGAAAAAGAATTCCTGGATCAACGTTGGTTTTCAAGTGGGTGCGCTGGTGGTAGCGTTATTAATTACCACGCTTCTCCTGGTTGCCGCCGGGGCACCACCTTTAAAGGCTTACGCCAGCATTATCAGCGGGGCGTTTGGCTCGAGCAATAATATCGAGAATATCCTGATCACCTGGTCGCCGCTTTTACTTACCACGGCGGGCGTATTGATCACTTTTTCGGCCGGGCTTTGGAATATCGGCATCGAAGGTCAAATGACCCTGGGGGCGATCTTTGCCACCGGCGTTTTGCGGGCACTCCAAAACACCCAACTGCCGCCTGCACTGATCATTATCCTGGGCATCCTGGCCGGGGTGATCGGCGGGGCACTTTGGGCGGCCCTGGCGGGGGCATTGAAGACCTTTGGCGGGGTGAACGAAATATTCGGGGGCCTGGGTTTGAACTTCGTTTCGACGGCGCTGACCATCTACCTGGTGTTCGGTCCCTGGAAACGGCCCGGGGTTGGATCGATGTCTGGAACGCAGCCTTTTGATGAAAAATTATGGCTCCCATCCCTGCCTCACACCGAGCTCAGTCTTTGGGCGCTGGGAATATCGCTGCTGGTCATCATAGCGGTTTACTTTATGCTGCGCGGCACGCACCTGGGCCTGCGCCTTAAAGCGGTGGGTAAAAACAGCAAGGCGGCCTTCCTGATGGGCGTCCCCACCTGGCAGTACAGCATGTTCGCCTTCCTGTTGTGCGGGGCCTTCGCAGGCCTTTCGGGTGCCATCCAGGTGACCAGCGTGTATCACCGGTTGCTGCCAAACATTTCCAACGGGTACGGATTCCTGGGACTGCTGGTGGCAATGTTGATCAATTACCAGGCGCTGTGGGCGGCGCCAATCGCATTCTTCTTTGCCGCCGTGAACATCGGCAGCGTCCAGCTCCAGATCCAATATAAGCTGGATTCATCGTTTGCAGGTGTCCTGCAGGATTTATTGGTACTGCTGGTGCTGCTGGGTGAAGGTGCACGCCAGCGCTTTATTAAGAAGGGTTAGGAGCCGATATGGATACGAATACGATCTTGATCGGTCTGGCAGGAGTGCTGGCAGCGGCTGCGCCGGTCCTGTTTGCCGTTTTGGGCGAGACCATCACGGAGCGGGCCGGGATCATCAACCTTTCGATGAATGGGTCGATCCTGCTCTCAGCCATGGGCGGATTCGCAATAGCCCAACTGACGGGGAGCCTGATGCTGGGATTCCTGGGAGGAATGCTTATCGGAGCCCTGGTGGCGTTGATCGTGGCATTCAGCAGCATCACCCTGCACCAATCCCAAGTGGCAGTCGGATTCGTCCTGGCGCTGGCGGGGCGGGACCTTTCGTATTTCCTGGGCGTTCCCTATATGAATAGTTCCGGCCCGGTTTTACAAGGCCTGCCCATTCCATTTCTGAAAGATATCCCCGTGCTGGGAGTGTTATTGTTCCGTCAGAACTTAATTACCTATATCAGTTACATCCTGATTTTCCTGGTCTGGCTGTGGATCTTCCGCACAAGGCCCGGGTTGATGCTGAGAGGGATCGGTGAACGCCCGGCGGCAGCTTACGTGCGGGGTGCAAATGTGAACCTGATGCGCTATGTTTATACGATCATCGGTGGTGCGTTTATCGGCCTGGCAGGACCAGCTTTCACCCTAAACGTCAAGGCGGGCTGGATGGGGACGCAGACCGGGCTGGACGGGATTGGCTGGATCGCACTTTCGATCACCATCTTCGGCGGCTGGAATCCGATCCGGGCTGCGTTCGGAGCTTACCTGTTTTCCTTCCTGCAATGGCTGGGGCTGGTGCTGCAATCCCAACTTCCGGGGGTGCCCACGCAAGTACTGCAGGTGGCACCTTTCCCGCTGATGATCCTGACCCTGCTGCTGGTCAATATCAGCGATGCGGAGTGGGTGGCGCGCATCCTGGCCACCCTGCCTGAAGGGGCGCGGCGGTTCACAATAAAACTCCTGCGCACCCTGCGGGCATCCCCACCCGCCTCGCTGGGCGTACCTTTCGAGTCAGAATGAAATTGGAGGGCGGCCCAGCAAGCCGCTCTCCGTTATAATTGGCATATGACAAAATTTGTTGGATACCGGTGTTCATTGTGTAAAACCGAGTACCTGCCGGGCCAGGTGACATATACCTGCCCGCGGGATGGGGGCAACCTGGACGTGGAGCTGGATTACGATACCATCCGCCAGAAATTCCAACCTGGAGACCTTACCTCCCGCTCCGAAGGCTCGCTCTGGCGCTACCTGCCGCTCCTCCCCGTACCTGACCCAGGCGGCGAAGGGACTCCCCTGCGGGCGGCAGGCTGGACGCCAGTTTTCACGTTAAAGCGCCTGGCGGAGAAACTTGGTCTCGAGCGTGTCTGGCTCAAGGACGAGAGCCGCAACCCGACGGCATCCTTTAAAGACCGCGCCAGCGCGGTGGTGGTGGCACGCGCCCGGGAGATCGGGGCGGAAGTGATCGTTACAGCATCCACCGGGAACGCAGGAGCAGCCCTGGCTGGAATGTGTGCAGCAGTGGGACAGAAAGCAGTCATCTTTGCGCCGAAGTCCGCACCGCCGGCAAAGGTGGCCCAACTGCTTGTTTTTGGCGCAAAGGTCATCCTGGTGGACGGTACCTATGATGAGGCCTTCGATCTGACCATCCAGGCAGCGCAGGAATTTGGCTGGTACTGCCGGAACACGGGCTACAACCCGTTCACCGCTGAAGGGAAAAAAACCGGTGCCCTGGAAATCTGGGAGTGGTATCACCAAATAAAGGACGGGATGGTGAAAAACGGGGAGGCTCCAAGCGAGGCTCCATTGACCGTTTTCGTTTCGGTCGGCGATGGGAATATCATTGCGGGCATTCACAAGGGCTTCAAGGATTTGATGGCGCTGGGTTGGATGGAGAAAATGCCAAGGATCATCGGGGTACAGGCTGAAGGGTCTGCGGCCATCGCGAACGCATTCGAAGCGGGGACGGAAAAAATCATCCCCATTTCCGCCCAGACGATCGCAGACAGCATCTCGGTCGACCTGCCGCGCGACGGTGTGCGTGCTGTACGCGCAGCCCGCGAGACCGGAGGAACTTATATCAGGGTAAGCGATGATGAAATTCTGCAGGCCATTGCGGCGCTCGGCCCGCTGGGAATTTTTGCCGAACCCGCCGGTGCAACCGCCTATGCCGGGCTGGTAAAGGCTGCAAAGCAGGGGGTGGTCAAAGCAGGCGACCCAATCCTGGTACTGAATACCGGCTCTGGGCTTAAGGATGTGGGGGCGGCCATGAAGGCAGTAAGCGCGGCCCTGGTAATCGAGCCGACGCTGGAGGCGGTTAAACGAATCCTATGAAGGGCCAAACCCAATCCTGGAGTCCGTCCCTCCGTTTCCTGATGTTCGGATTACTAATTATCCTGCTGGCAGTGGGGGTGTGGTTCATCCGCAGCGTCCTGGCTCCAATCATCGTCGCTGCATTTATTGCCTATCTCATCCATCCGGCAGTAAATTTATTAACCCAGCGCACGCGCATGTCACGCCGGCTGGCAGTGGGCCTGGTTTATTTCATCACCCTGGCCGTGTTGATCGGAACACCGTCGACGCTCACCCCGATATTTTTTGACCAGATAAAAATCGAGATCACCGAAGTCGGAAATATCACCAACCAGATGATCGCCTGGCTGTCAAACCCGAATCTCATCCCGGGAATCCCGCTAAACCTGGGGGGGCTGGCCTCCCAGTTAACCCAATTCCGCACAACTTATCTTGCCACAATCCAGGGACAGGCACTGCAACTATTGGGGAAGACTTCACTGGGCGCCCTGTGGCTGCTGGTCATCCTGGCGGCAGTCTACTATTTCCTGGCAGAGTGGCCGCGTCTGCGCAAGGGCTTTATCGGCTCATTCCCGTATGAGTACCGTGCTGAACTCGACGAGCTTTATGTGCGCGTGCGCAGCATCTGGATGAACTATTTACGAGGGCAATTATTGTTAATGGCGATCGTGGGGGTTACTTTCACGATCGCGTGGACAATCATCGGCATACCCGGAGCGCTGGTCCTGGGAGTGGTGGCTGGTTTCCTGACCTTGATCCCAGACGTTGGCCCGTTCCTGGCGGCGATGCTTGCAATTGCCGTGGCGCTGCTTGAAGGCTCAAACTGGAGCTGGATGCCGGCCTCACCGTTCATAGTTGCAATCATTACACTGGTGACCTATCTCATTCTGATCACCATTAAAAATATATGGCTGCGGCCATTCATTATGGGCCGGTCCGTGCATATGCATGAAGCACTGGTCCTAATCTCCATCATCCTGTCGACCATCCTGTGGGGTATCCTGGGCGCCCTGCTGGTTGTACCGGTGCTGGCTTCGCTGGGGGTGATCTTTGATTACCTGCGGAGGCGCATTTTGGGTATGGCTCCATTCCCACCTACGGAGCCGTTTGTCCTGGATACGCCACAGGTTTCCGGTTCGGAAAAGGTCGCCGCCTTTAAGTCCAGGATTTCCAGAAAGAAAAAGGGGTAATATGCCGGTCACATTTTCGATCGTTGCTCCGATATATAACGAGTTGGATAACCTGTCCGAGCTGCACCGCCGCGTGAGCGAGGTTATGTCAGGGTTAAAAGAATCCTGGGAACTGGTGATGGTGGATGACGGGTCGACAGACGGTTCGACCGAACGCATCCTCGAACTGGCAAAACAGGACCAGCACGTCAGACCGGTAATTTTTGCGCGCAACTTCGGTCACGAGGCAGCGATCACCGCCGGCTGGGATAACGCGAGGGGGGAGGCGGTGGTGATCATCGATGCCGACCTGCAGGACCCTCCCGAGGTAATCCCGGAACTTGTCGAGAAGTGGCGCGAAGGATACGAAGTGGTTTACGCGGTGCGGGCCGAACGGGAAGGGGAAACCTGGTTCAAGAAGATGACGGCGGCACTTTTCTACCGGATCGTCCACCGGATCACCGACGTGAAGATCCCATTGGATACCGGGGACTTCCGCCTGATGGACCGCAAGGTGGTGGAAGTGCTTAAAACGATGCGGGAGAGGCGCCGTTTCCCGCGCGGCATGTCAGCCTGGGTAGGATTTAGGCAAATCGGCGTTCCCTACAAACGCGCCGCCCGGCACGCGGGAGTGACCAAGTATCCCTTCAACAAGATGGTCAAGCTGGCGCTGAACGGCATCACCGGTTATTCGTACTTTCCGCTGCAACTGGCAACCTATTTCGGGTTTGCCGCGGCGGGGCTGGCGATCATCGCAATCCCGGTGGTGATCATCATGCGCCTGGCAGGCCACGGAGCCTTTACAGGCCAGGCCACCACCCTCATTGCGGTGCTATTCTTGGGCGGAGTGCAATTAATCTTCCTGGGGATATTGGGCGAGTACCTGGGGCGGATCTACGACGAGGTCAAAGGCAGACCGCTGTATATCGTACGGGAAGGGCCGGAGCAATAGTCCTGTTATTCAGGAGCCGGATTTGATCAGCAGAGACGACGAACGCATGTCGGACATGGATTACAGACTCATGGTCTTCACCATGAATGTGATCGATTTTTTCTTTTCCCATATCGAGAAGCGGGTGGCGCGGTTCGGCATCCAGCCGGGCATGACTGTGGTGGATTACGGGTGCGGACCTGGACGGTATACGATCTTTTATTCCCGGCTGGCCGGTCGCCAAGGCAAGGTCTATGCAGTCGATATTCACGAGATGGCGATCGACCTGGTGCGCAGGAAAATGGAACAATATGGGCTGGACAATGTCGAACCGGTGCTGGCAAAAGGTTACGACAGCGGCCTTCCGGATCGGGTTGCGGACCTGGTAACAGCCATAGACATGTTTTTCGCAATCCGCGACCAGAAGGCTTTCCTGGGCGAACTGAAACGCATCACCAAGCCGACCGGGCTGCTGGTGATCGATGATGGCCACCAGACGCGCAGCACCACCAAAGAACAGATCGCAGCAGCAGGCGGATGGAAAATCGTCGACGAGACAAAGGACCACATAACCTGCAGACCCGCATAAGGGCCGTAAGATTTTTGGGGGAAAATCAGCCAACACAAGGAGGCAAATTTTGATTTACGATTTCGATCAAATAATCGACCGGCGTAAAACGAATTCGATCAAGTGGCAAAAATATCCTGAAGATGTCCTGCCGTTATGGGTGGCAGACATGGATTTCGCCGCGCCGGAACCTGTGCAGGATGCCCTGCGAGCGGTTGTAACGGACCGCATTTATGGGTATGAATTCCCCACAAGGGAACTCTGTGAAACCGTAGCGATACGGATGGAGAAACTCTACGGTTGGAAGGTGGCACCGGAAATGGTGGTTGCCACGCCGGGGGTGATCGCAGGGTTCAACGCAGCCGCGCGCACGATCAGCGCGGAAGGACAGGGGATCCTGGTGCAGCCGCCCGTCTACCCGCCCTTCCTGACCGTGCATAAAAACGCGGCACTGGTCCGCCAGGAAGCTCCGCTCAAAGTTAGCGTGGAAGGGGACATCCTGCGGTACCGGGTCGATTTCGGTGTTTTCGAGCAGGAACTCAACGGCTGCAATGCCCACACCGGAATGTTCCTGCTTTGCAACCCCCACAACCCCACCGGGCAGGCTTTCTCGCGCGAGGATCTGCTGCGCATGGGCGAAATTTGTCTTAAAAATGAGACCTTTATTTGCTCGGACGAAATCCACAGCGAATTGCTCCTGGGAGAGGCGCGGCACATCCCGATCGCAAGCCTATCCCCGGAAATTGCCGACATAACCATTACCCTGATCGCACCCAGTAAAACCTTCAACGTGGCAGGTCTATTTTGCGGGTTTGCGATCATCCCCAATGCCGATCTTCTCAGACGCTATAAGGTCACCACCGAACAGATGAGTATGCACGTTAATAATATGGGGCTGGCGGCGGCAATGGCAGCCTTTTCAGGCGAGTGCGATGAATGGCTGAAGGCCCTGCGGATCTACCTGACGGGTAACAGGGACTTCCTGGTGGAGTTTGTTAAAAAGGAATTGAGGGGAATAAATGTGACCATCCCGGAGGCAACCTACCTGGGGTGGCTGGACTGTAACGAGCTGATCAGAGGTGGGAAGATGAACGGTGCGCCGTATGATTATTTCCTGAAGCAAGCGAAAGTTGCATTAAACGAAGGAAAGGAATTTGGTTTAGGAGGGGAAGGGTTCGTAAGGCTGAACTTCGGCTGCCCGCGGAAAACGCTGGCAGAAGCTCTGGAACGCATGAAAGCGGCCCTGAAGTAATAAATAATGAAGGCGGATGGAGTTCATCCATCCGCCAATTGATTTCATCCAGAGGAAAGAGCAGGTAAAAATCACCGTACGTCGGGAGACGCTTGGCACAGGCAGCAAGCCTGGAGCCAGTTTTGGATCACCCGGTCTTTCCTCCTACGGGGTTCACTTCCATGTTTTCGGTGGACACCTCCTTCCAGGCCGGTTGCGGCCTGATTTCATAATACAACGCGTTTTTAAAAATTACATTAAAATTTGCTAACAATTTTAAAATTGGTTGTATAGACAGAGCGGATAATAAAACCGCCATTTAAAAATATGTAAAGTGTGGGAGAATCATTATGTATTTTTGTTCCTGCAATATTCCGAGATGCTTTTGGTGGAGGAGATGATAAATGTATACACTTGCTTCCGACGAAAAGGCTTCAGGGGTAATGATCTATACCCACAATACGCTTATATATGGGGAGACTTTGACCAAGCAAACCACCCGGGTCAGCGTGTGGCTGCGTACCGATGGTGCGCCGGAGTATATCCATTTACTCAAACCGCAGGTAATCTTTTTAAATGGCAGCACGGCGAAGGGGCTAAGCTATTCCGAAATATACGTCCCCACCGCCCAGATCATTGGTTTTCACCTGACACCTCCTGCCCATGACCCGTTGGATTATGATGAAAGCGAAATGAACCGCAAGATGCAGCCAGTAACGGTGCTGGTTGGTACTTTCGCTTTCAACGGGGCGATCCGAATCTCAACGCAGGTGGACATTGGCACGAGTATCTCATCCGGGCGCGCTATCTGGATGTCCATTTATGATGTAAAGATTACCAACCCTCAGCTGGCGCAATTTGGGGAAATACATGTACCCATGCTGGTGGTACGACCCGGGCGTGTCGACTTTGCACTGAACGGATAGGCAAGCGCGCAGTCAAAGCGCACGTTGTTTTGCAAAATTCTTCCGGCAAATGGGGTATCGGTTGTTCAGAGGACTAAATTGACCCATGTCACCCTGCCCACGGAATGAATATTGGCAAGAGGCCGGATCGCAAGCTTTCCGAACAGAGACGATTTATGAATCGAGAAAGTATCAAACAAGGCTGGCACGATCCCAAACTCCAAAGAGAGCTACCGCAGCTTATCCCGAGGTTTTGGCTTGCCGGCCTGGCACTGCTGGCCAGCATTCTTTCGTGCAATTTTCCATGGCGGCCACCGGAGACAGCAGTAACAGAATCGACGGCGACTGCCCTTCAAAGTGCTCAAGCACCGACGACCCAGGGGGTTACCGGAAAACCAACGACCCTGCAGGAGACCGCAACAACTCAAGGGACTTTTGTTGGGAGCCCCGCCAGCGGCAGGATCGTTTTCACCTGTTCAATTGATGGCTTCGATCAGATTTGTTTGATGGATGCGAATGGGGGAAATGTCACAAGGCTGACGACGGAACCGGCAACGGATTTCTATGCCTCAATTGCTCCTGATGGGATGGAGATCGTCTTTTCATCCATGCGGGATGGATTTTTCCAGATCTATAAAATGAATATGGACGGAAGCGACCAACAGCGGTTGACGAATGGACTGGGAAGTTTGTATGCGCCGGAGGTTTCTCCGGACGGGACAAAAATTGTATTTACCGTAGAATCCGGTGCCACGCAAAATATCTGGGTGATGGAAAAGGACGGCTCAAACCCGCAGGAGTTGACGGTCAACCAGGGGGAAAATATCGACCCGACCTGGTCTCCGGACGGAACGGAGATCGCGTTCGCCTCAAGCCGGTCGGGGGACAGGCAGGTTTGGATGATGAATAGCGACGGGTCCAACCCGCGGCAGGTGACCGACCTGCTTAACATGGGTGGACGAAGTAGTTGGTCGCATGACGGACAGCGGCTGGCGTTTTATGCCGGGGTAGTGACAGACCATAATATTTTCACCATCCGTGTTGATGGAAGCGATGTGCAGCAACTGACGGAAGGAGGGGATAACCTGGGACCGAGCTATTCACCCGACGGGGATTGGATCGCATTCACTTCATTCAGGGATGGGAACAATGAGATCTACCGCATGCATCCGGACGGCACGGAAGAGACCCGACTAACATTCGACCCACGCGCAGACTGGCAGCCGCGCTGGGGTCCTTAGCCCACCTGGACTGACACCAGAGACAAAACGCCAATTTTAAATTTGTCACAAATTAAGTCAGATCAGGGAATATAAGATCGCTGCCAGCGCGCACGAACAGGCACAGGCCAAAAGCACAGCGAGCGCAATCCAAATTTGCCCGGATATGCGAGTCAACCAACCCCAGCGAGGAGGCTCCGAAAAATCACTTTCCGGGCCAATCAGCAATTCACGCCGTTTCCACACCATCCAGACCACGTAAGGGAGGCCAATGAACAAAGCACTCAAGGCAAACAGGTTATTGATCCAGGATTGGATATCCAGGGAGAGCAGGTTCGTCCCTACAATGTGATCATTGGACCTGAACAGCATGCAGGCAACAACCAGGAGAAGCGTCCCAAAATACAGCAGTATGCGGGCACGTTTAGGCAGCATGCGCCCATCCACGCTGGTAAAGGACGGACCCATCCCGAAAAGGTTGTAGGTTGTCAACCCGACAAACAGGAGAGTGGGAGGGAAAAAGCCTGTCCTTGAAAGCAGCATTTGAGTGAAATCATTCCCTGCAAATGCCATTGAAAGTCCCAATACCACCACCGGAGTGGCAAAACTCAAAATGAAGAAAACGGACCCGGTGTGCGGCGACCAGCGACGGGCGATCCACACGATGCCTGCACCCAGGACGAGCAGGATCGAAAAAATGACATCAAGCAGCCAAAAGCCATCCCTGGTTATCCAAAAAACGAGTGCAATAATGGCCGGGTGAACAAGCAGCGTGAAGAGTATCAATGCGCTGAAGGCAGGAAAAGGAAATGTCTTCCGGGCAACACGGTTGAACCACCGCCCGATCGAGACACCCAGGTTGATGACGCTGAGCCCCAGCAGGACCCAGAAAACAAACGTAAGCAACTGTAAAATCGAAAAATTGGCCGAAAGAGCCGTAGCCACTTCGGAATTCGTTGCCGATAATCCCACTGAAAACAGCACCAAAACAGATACAGCACCCAGCCACCCAAAGAAATGCAGACCGGGCAGATCTGACCAGAAATTCGTACGGAAGGTCAGCCCATAAATCACCAAAACAGCCATAAAGAAAACCAGCTCCAAAAAGACAAGCAGGAGATTACCACCTGTCACCAGGAACAATTGCAAAGAAAACAAGGCCAGGACCGGCAGAAATATGCGGGCTTTTGCGGCGGCAGCGCCTGCGAGCAGATAGGCCCAACCCAGGATAAAGGCAAGCCCGGCGACTGACATGACCAGCAGGGGGACTTTATAATCTTTCTCCGCAAGTGAATAAAGAACCACCGACAAATGGTCACCAGCAAGTTCGACAACCAATGTGAAGAGCAACTGACCCAGGACTGCCAAATACCCGACCAGGACCAGGATCTTTAAGGTAACCGGCAAGCCTTGCAGGTCAATTAAATTTCCCGCGAATACACTACGTAAAAGACCAGTTTTTTGAGGATTTGGAGCTTCCATTGAGAGTCCTTCTAACTGTCCCAATTATACATTTTTAAGCTCAAGGCCGGCTTGGCAGGAGGAAGGGATATAAGCAGGATTATGTGCACAAAGAATAAAAAAATCGGGATGCTCGAAAGAGCATCCCGATTAGAAGCACTTAAATCTAAAGAGCCAGGCAAGGCGAAGGATTAGCGATTCCCCATCTCAGGTGCGTGCTGGCGGAAAGAGTCGACTGCCCGGGTGAGATCGGTGAAAACCTCGAAGAGAGATCCGAAGCCTGTTAGATTGAGCTCCTCGAGCACCTGCCCGGGTGGGGAGAGCAGCTTGACGTGCTCCTGTTTGGCCATGGTGCGGTCCCGTTCTATCATACCGAATGCACCCCAACTGTCACCCAGATGGGTTGTGTTTACTTCCCGAAACAAAAGTGCCACTTGATGGAGGGCTGCCAGCCCGGCACTGCTGATAAAAGTCAGCTTACTCATATCAAGGAGGAGGTCGCGGACACCGTTCCCATACACTTCCTGGGCTTCATCGATCAAGCTCTCATAATTGGCCCGGTCCAGTTTGCCTTCCAAATGCAGGATGGCAATGTTATTGGGCTTATCCGTTTTTGAAATGGTTATCCTCATTTCAATGCTCCTTTCAGAGGTGTTCACCCAGGATCAAGCCGGCCCGGGTGAAAATTAATTTTACCGCGCGCCAGGTCCCATTGCCATTTCAGGCTGGCGGAAGGATTCCACCGCCTGGGGCATAAAGGTAAATATCTCAAAGAGGGAACTAAAGCCGATCAAGTCGAGCACTTCGCGCACTTCCCTGGTGGGGGAGAGCAATTTCACATGCTCCTGTGGCCGGAGGTCGTGATCGCGTTTAATATTACGATACGTGGCCCAGCGATAACCGGCCCAGGTTTCATCCGGTTCGGAGTGGATTTTTCCCTGGAACAACATTGCCACCTGGTGCAAAGCCCCCAGCCCGGCACTACTGATGAAAGTGAGTTTAGCCAGGTCCAGGATGAGGTTGCGGGCACCATTGGCGAAGAGCATTTGCCCTTTTTCAATCAACTTTTTATAATTCGCTCCATCCAGTGTGCCATCAAGATGGAGGATGATGATGGGAATGGGTCTTTCAGTTTTTGTTATGATCATTTTCATTTTCATACTCCTTAGCAGGGTTAGTGGTCAAATAAGGGGAAAATGACAAAACTAATTCATTGTTCAAGGAAGTACAACCGCTTGACCTTTCAGGGATGGTTTTTCATCATGATAACTGTGAAGGACCGGCAGATAAGACTGTGTTCTGCTGATAAATTGTTATAAAAAAGGTGGAATTTATCGTATTTTAGCATGGACGGGAATTTTCAACAACCCTTACCTTAGTACCGGGTTAAGCCTGGATGCAAGGATGGATTACCAGACACCCAGGGAAATAAGGAGAATCCATTAAAACAAAAAAGGCAGCCATGTGGGCTGCCTTTCAATTTAACGTTAGTCTGTGGGGCTGAACTTCGCCATCAAACTGGCGATGCCCTTCAGCTCAAGCCACCATTGCTCCTTTGGGCGCTCGAACGGGGCGTCTATCATGCGTTCAAAATCGCGCATATCATGGAAATTGAACTTCCCCTTTTGGACGCCGATGAAGGCGCAGTTTCCGGAACCCTGGGTGCATTCGTTGATGAGATATTCGAGGCACAAGCGGGAAAGGCGGGTGGCCTGGATACGGTCAAAGGGAGAAGGATCGCCACCCTGCTGGAGGTGACCAAGGACAGCCGGGCGTACATCAAACACGTCACGACCTTCCTCCTCAAACAAGGCACACATAAAAGAAGTGGTGTAGATCTGATTGGCGTATTCTGCGCGAATAATCAAGCCCAGGCGCTTACCGGCATCGAAGCCCCGATTGAGTTTTTCGATGTCCACCTGCATATCTCTCAGTGTGACGCCTTCCTCGGGGAGATAGACCCGTTCTGCGCCGGTGGCAAGCCCGCTCATTAGAGCCAGGTAGCCGCACCAGTGTCCCATCACTTCGACCACGAAACAGCGCCGGGTGGCGACTGCTGACTGCTTGATCTTATCCACGGCATCGACAATGCTATTGAGGGCAGTATCCGTGCCGATGCTGAACTCGGAACCGGGCAGGTTGTTATTAATCGAAGCTGGCAGGCAGATGATGGGGATGTTGAATGCCGGGAAATTGGGCCGGGAGGTGAGCATGGTGTTGACCGCCTGGTACCCGTTCCAGCCGCCGATGACCAGCAAGGCGTTGATGGAGTTGTCTTCAATCGTGCGGGCAATGGCGTAAAGATCGCTGCCCTGGGGAACGAGCCGGCTGGTGCCAAGCATGGAACCACCCAGGGAAGCCCACCCGGAAACATCCATCCAATTCATTTCCTGGAGCTCATTCTTGGCGAGCCCATCAAATCCATTGCGGACGCCCAGCATGATCTGACCCTGATCCAGACCGAGGCGGATGGCTGCCCGGGCGGCTGTGTTCATTCCCGGGGCGGGAGCACCAGAATTGAGGACTGCGATTCGAAAACGCTTTTGGTCGGGAGCAGCCGGGCGGGGCAG
This sequence comes from Anaerolineales bacterium, assembly GCA_017882125.1. Lineage (GTDB taxonomy): Bacteria > Chloroflexota > Anaerolineae > Anaerolineales > Villigracilaceae > UBA877. The sequence goes on along the minus strand of JADGQC010000007.1, from coordinate 3,167 downwards.
GGCACGCACCATGGTTGTCAACGTGTCCAGGGCATCCTTGAAGCTGGCACTGCGCAGGCTCATGGCCTTTTCATAATCCTTCGCGGCAATCGCTTCGACCACTGCACGGGTTTTATTGACACATTCGATTAAGGGAAAATGGGTGATGTGGTTGGCGCGGATACCGACCACCACAGGTTCATCTTCAGGCCTGGCGTTGAGCAGGGTTTCAACCGCTTCGTAACCCAAGCGGGTGGCGAGGATGCGGTCATAAGCACTTGGACGCCCGCCGCGCTGTACATGTCCCAACACGGTAACGCGGACTTCCTCTCCCAGGTTCTGTTCCAACACCCGCTGGACATCCGTGCTGCCAATGTAATTTCCATTGCGGTCACGCGCCCCTTCGGCGATGATGATGATATGGTCACGCCGCCCAGCCTTGGTGCCAGCTTTCAGGCGTTCGATCATCACTTCCTGCCAATTGTCCACATTCGGCGGCGCTTCGGGGATCAAGACCCAGTCTGCCCCGGTTGCCAGGGCGCTGTAAAGGGCAAGGTAACCGCAGTTGCGCCCCATCACTTTAACGATGAAAGTGCGCTGGTGACTGGCGGCGGTGCTGGTGATGGCGTCCACCGCCTCGGTGATGCGGTGCAATGCGCTGTCGGCACCGATGGTCATATCCGGTCCGGAAAAATCGTTATCGATCGAACCGACCAGCCCGACGATGAGGAGGCTGGGATGGGCCGCGGCAACTTTCGCACTGATTTCACCCCCCTTGACAAGCTCTTCCACGAGCGAGGGCCAATCCTGACGAAAAACATTCGCTCCGGTCAGCGATCCGTCCCCGCCGATGACAACCAGCCCGTCAATTTCGTTTTGAATCAGGTTGCGGGCTGACTTCAGTCGCCCATCCCAGGTGCGGAATTCTTCGCTGCGGGCAGTCCCGATGATGGTGCCGCCGCGGTGCAAGATCCCGCCGACAGAATCCCAGTCCATTTTTTTGATAAAACTGCCGCCCACGACCAGGCCCTGGTAGCCTTCGTAGATCGCGTAGACCTCCACCCCTTTGTCCAAAGCAGTCCGCACCACGGCACGCACAGCGGCATTCATGCCCTGCGCGTCGCCGCCACTGGTAAGGACCGCGATTCGTTTGGTTTCCATATCTTCTGATTCTCCGGCAATAATATTGGCCCAATTGTACCTTGGATAATCCCGAGAAGGGTTGTTGGCTGCCACTGACAGCTAGTTGGTTATAAACGACAGTCCCGGTAAATCTTGACACGTCCATTCCAGCAAGGAATTCACAGGTTGGAGGCACCCCCTGGCAACTTCCACCATTTCCCCCAATGTGGACCTAAATACACGCTGGGGATCCTTTTGTTTCAAGTTTGTAAGGTGTGCACAGCCTGTTCAACAGGTTGTAACATAGAATTTTAAACAAAATTGTTTTTAAGGAATGGGAATCTTATTAAGCTCATATCCGCCAGAGGTGCTTTTCCCGACCAGATCGAGCAAACTGGTCAGTTGATCGAGCTGAGGGACTTGCGAGGGGACTGTCTTGGAAATAAAGTCAGCTCCTTCACGGGAAATTAAGATATATGTGAATCCTTGGGTTCGCAGGGCTGCCAACGATGCATCCACGCTGCCATAGAGAAAAAGGTTATGGGCCCAGTTGTCGTTAATCGGGTCGGGTTGCACATGGCGATCCATCCCATAACTACGTGATTCGTAAAGAAAATAGACATACGCATCTGATGGAACCTGATGCACCAGTTCCAATTCTTCGGCATAACCGGGCTGAAGACGTCTCATGTATTCTTGGCGCGTCTCTGCTCCAAGGGCAGACATCAGTGGATTTCGGAATGAGACTTGGAGCCCGAAATCGAGAAGGCTGGCAAAAACCGCCAGTCCGGTAAGGAGGGTAAAGACGAATGTGATTTTTAATGCAGGAGTGTCCAGCTTATTTAGTTGGTCAATCCCTGCGGCCATGACGAGCACGAATGGGATCAGTCCCGGCAGAAGAAGACGTGACTGCCAGAGGTTGGCTGTCTGAATAACGCCGTAAGTTTATATGAGAGCGGTTATCCCAGCAAAGCTCGCTGTAAGGATCAGGGCTGATCTGCGGGAGGGTATCTCCCGGTGAGCTATTCCCAGAGTCCATAGCGCAACGGGCAACCAGATCAGGAAAAAAGGGTCGATGCGCCCATCATACAAATTGACATCGTGGTACCCGAGAGTGATATTCAGCGGTAGCATGAGGATCGCTTGCAAATTCCAACCGATGCCAGTGCCTACACCGGAATACACATGGGCACGGAAAGAATCCCAGGAACGGACCACCAAAAACGAAAGGGTTGAAGGGATTGCCTGTCCAGATCCAGTTGCGCGCATACCATGGAAGTGCGACGACTATTGCCAGCCCACAAAAAACGATGATATTTTTTATAGTGTTGCGAATTTCATGCCATCCCCACAAAAAAATGAAAAAAGCACCAGTCAAGGGGACGAGAAAACTGGTGTATTTGACACCCATCGCCAAACCGGCCATCAATCCTCCGACAGCAAGCCAGCGGTAATTCCCGGAGTCATTCCACTTCCAAATGGTATATAAAACTACCAACGTATAAAAGGATAATGCCAGGTCGGTGTACGCCCAAGCAGCCAACCATAACAGGGAAGGCATGGTCAGTAGCAAGGCGAAAACCCACCAAGCTGTGCTGTTTCCCCAAAGCCGGCGTGTCCAATCCCATAGCATCAACCAGGTCAGTAAACCAAAAATGAAGTGAATGAACTGGGGTGCGCGGTCGCTGCCCAAAGCCATCGGCCAGACGAAGATCCCTTCGATAAGATCAGGAAACCAGTAATGTGGCATGTTGACCAGGTTTAGCCCACCTTCTTTCAACCACATACTTGGAACAGCGAGGTGATAAAAGAGGGCGTCGAAAGCTTCCACAGGAGGAGCGAGGGCGAATAAAAATATAAGCAGAAAAGCCAGCACGATCGCTATCCGGACCCAGACCGGTGCCTCACGGCTGGATTCTTTCCAAGTCTGCAGAAATACCCTCAAATTTCTACAGAGTATTTGTGGATGGCCGCGCCAGACCAACCATGCTAGCAGTCCCACCAGGAGAGCGAGGAGAACACCCGGCTTTGCCATCCCGGTGATTGCCAATCCAAATCCAGCAAGT
>JADGQC010000183.1 GCA_017882125.1 Anaerolineales bacterium | reverse complement strand
GCAGGCGTTGATCAGTTTCTTAGGTGGTATTGAAACCACACGCTTGATTCACCACATCTTCGCCATTGTGATCATGTTGCTGGCTGTTTATCACATTTTGGATATCGGTTACCAAATATTCGTCCGTCGTACACCCTTGAACATGCTTCCGGGTATTCAGGATGTTAAAGACGCCTGGCAAGCGTTCATGTACAACTTGGGCTTTTCTAAGAAACGCCCGCAGATGGGGCGCTATACTTTCGAAGAAAAGGCAGAGTACTGGGCCTTAATTTGGGGAATTGTGATTATGGGCATTACCGGCTTCATGATGTGGAATCCCATCACTACTGCCAGGTTATTGCCCGGGGAAATTATCCCGGCTTCAAAGGCAGCCCATGGCGGAGAAGCCCTCCTGGCAGTCATGGCGATCATAGTCTGGCACATGTATGGTGTCCACTTGAAGCGGTTTAATAAAGCCATGTTTACCGGGAAACAAACCGAAGACGAAATGCTCCATGAACATCCTCTCGAATTGGCCGATATCAAGGCTGGTATTACGGACCGCTCCCTTGATCCAAAAACCCTTCGCAGGCGCAAGACGGTTTATTATCCAATCGCTGGCGTCCTCGCAGGAGCCATGCTTTTTGGTATTTATGGATTTATTGGCGGTGAAAAGACTGCCATTACAACTGTCCTGCCGATATCAAATCCGATACCGATTTATGTTCCCCAGACACCCACCCCTATCCCGACCTCGGAAACCTCGACTATTCCTGCTGGGTCATTATCCTGGGATGCCTCAATCGGGGCAATATTCCAATCCAGGTGCTCCCTGTGCCATGGCGCGAAATTGGCTACCAACGGTCTATCCTTTGCCACTTATGCCGATGCCATGCACGGTGCCAACGATGGACCGGTGATTATTCCTGGCGATGCTGCCAACAGTAAGCTTATGGTGATTCAATCTGCAGGGGGGCATCCGGGCCAATTAAACGCGGGGGAATTAACTGCTATTGAAAATTGGATAAATGCCGGTGCGCTTGAGAAATAAGGTACAAAATAATTACAGAGTCTGGTAATATATTAAATTACCAGACTCTGTATTTCTGTTGGAGGAAATTATGAGGAATTTTTTTAGATGGGTTAAACATTTCTTTTTCCCACCTGCTCACACTCCCTTTTCCATTCGCGTCCTGCCCTACGCCATATTGGGAATATTATCACTTGGCGTGTTGATCGGAGGAATTTATACCTGGGATTACACTAACTCACCCGGCTTCTGTGGAACTGCCTGTCACACCATGCCGCCTCAAAATGCCACCTACCTGATCTCCCCTCATGCCAATGTATATTGCACCGACTGCCATATTGGGCGGGGATTCTTGGGGGTTGAGCTTGGCAGAAAAACAGAAGACGTTTATGAAATCTATTCCTTTGTCTTTCATACCTACACATATCCCATCCAGGCAACTCGCACTCGGCCGGCGCTCGAGACCTGCGAAAAATGCCACCAACCCGCAGCTTTTTCAGCCGATAGCCTGCTCGTCATTAACCATTTTAAAGATGATCTGAATAATACTCCTTTCAATGTATATCTGGTCATGAAAACGGGTGGTGGCGCCAAGGAGCAGGGACTTGGAAAGGGAATCCATTGGCATATCATCAGCAAAGTGGAGTATTACTCCACTGATCCGTTGAACCAGATTATCCCTTATATCCGCGTCTACAACGATGATGGCACCACGACAGAATACGTGGATGTCACCGCTAATTTTGACCCATCAACAATTAAAGAAAGTGACCTCAAGGTGATGGACTGCATCACCTGCCATAACCGGGTCACCCATGACTTCCGGCCCCCCGCCGATTCGGTCGATGAGGCCATGGGAACTGGGTTGATTTCACCCACCATCCCTGAGATCCGCAAGAAGGGAGTGGAAGTCCTTAGCGTTTCTTATACCTCCCAGGCTGAAGCAATGTCTGGCATTGCAGGTCTCGAAAATTATTACACCCAATACTATTCCGATTTTTATAATAAAAATACTCAATTGATTTCCTCGGCGATAAAGGAACTTCAAGACATTTATAACCAGACTGTTTTCGTCGACCAGAAAGTCGATTGGACCACTCACCCCAACAACCTTGGTCACATCAACTCTCCGGGTTGTTTCCGATGTCATGATGGGAAACACCTGGATGCCCAAAAACAGGCCATCCGCTTGGAATGCAACCTCTGCCATTCCATCCCTGTGGTAGCCACTTCACAGGACTTTGTTGCCAATATTGAAATCAGTCGCGGGCCTGAACCCACTACTCACCTTAACGCAAATTGGATCAGCCTGCACAATGGCGCCATCGACGCAACCTGTGCCAACTGCCATACCACCGCCGATCCGGGCGGCACTTCCAATACTTCATTTTGTTCGAACAGCGCCTGCCATGGCACCGATTTTACCTTTGCAGGTTTTGACGCACCTGCATTACGAGCCATCCTTCAACCGCAACTGCCAGTCTCTACACCCGAGCCAACCCTGGCGCCGGTCGTCGGCACTCCGACTTTCATTGCCAATATTGAACCGATTTTTACCGCTCATTGTATCGTTTGTCACAGCGGACCTGGCGCTACGGCTGGTCTTGATCTTTCGACATATGCAAGCGTCATGCGAGGCAGCGCCAATGGTCCTGTTGTCGTTCCGGGTGATGCGGCTGGAAGTAAGTTAATCCAGGTTCAAAGTGCAAAGCATTTTGCTAATCTAAGTGTCGATGAATTGGAGCTGGTGGAAAAATGGATAAATGCCAACGCACCTGAAAAATGAACTAAAAACCGGATCTCGCCAAAGGAGAAATGAAAATGGAGCATAGTGAGAAAAAGGAAATTTCGCGGCGCGAGTTCATGAAATATACGATCGCCGCCCTGGGGGGTCTGATCGGGCTGGGATATGGTATCCCCGCCATCGGGTATGTTGTTGCGCCTGCCCTCGCCAAAAGCCAGGCCCAGCAATGGATCCAATTGGGAGCAGTCTCCAAGGTCGAACTTGGAACCCCGACGCTTTTTAAAGTCAATATTTCCCGTCAGACTGGTTGGATCGTAAACCAGGAGGAACTTTCGGTATATGTCTTGACAGAAAACGGGCGTGATTTTGTCGCCATGTCCAATGTCTGCACACACCTTGGTTGCCGTATTCGTTGGATTGCAGATCAGGGACAATATTATTGCCCTTGTCACAACGGAGTTTATGACAAACAAGGTAATGTTGTCTCCGGCCCTCCACCTCGACCGCTTGATAAATACCAGACCAAGGTCGAGAATGATCAGTTGTTCATCCTGGAGGGTTGACCATGCTTACTCGATTCGGTAATTGGCTGGATGAACGCATGGGTTGGCGCGCGGTTTGGGAAGCTATATTCCTTCGCAAAGTCCCTAAAGTTAATTGGTTTTACACCCTCGGGAGCGCAACCCTGTTTGTTGCCGTTAATCAAGCAGTCACTGGTATCCTGCTGACCATCTATTACGTTCCAACTCCCGACCATGCGTATGACAGCGTGCAATATATTACCACCCAGGTGGCTGGCGGCTGGCTGATTCGCGGCCTGCATCATTGGGGGGCAAGCGTCATGGTTGTTCTGGTGGTTTTACACATGCTCCGTGTGATCATTTACGGCGCTTATAAATACCCTCGTGAAGTCACCTGGATGACGGGCGTTGTCCTCCTTCTAGTGGTGATTGGTTTTGGGTTTACCGGGTACCTTCTCCCATGGGATCAGAAATCTTATTGGGCTACTACGGTGGGCACCCGCATTGCAGGTGTTGTTCCATTTCTGGGTGACTGGATTTTGCGCATCATGCGCGGCGGGAATGATCTTTCCGCGGTGACACTTGCTCGTTTTTTCGGGGCACACGTATGGGTCCTGCCTGCCACCCTTTTGCTCCTGGTGGGCACGCATCTGTTTTTGGTGATTCGAAATGGTATTAGTGAGATCCCAAAGAGGGAGGCACGCAAACAATGAACGCCCAGGAGAGAAAGGAATCCCTGGAAAAATACCAGGAAGCCAAGAAAAAAGGCGTCCCATTTTTCCCGGACATCATATTCTCAGATGCGATGGTATCCTTCGGCATTTTCCTTCTGCTGATCGCACTCGCTTATTTTATCGGAGCTCCCTTAGAGGCACGTGCCAACCCCGCGGATACCACCTACACCCCGCGCCCTGAATGGTATTTCCTGTTTCTTTTCCAGCTTTTGAAATACTTCCCCGGAAAACTGGAAGTGGTTGGGGTGATCGTCATTCCTACCTTGGTGATTCTGGCACTATTCACATTGCCGTTCCTGGATCGAAGCTCTCGCCGCCATTTTCTGGATAGGCCCGCGGTGACCGGGGTGACTGTGTTTATCCTGGCTGCCGTCGTCTTCCTGACAATCCAGTCCACGTTGGAGGCCCCCCCTCCAGTGTCAGTTACTTTCGGTGACCAGACCGCGGCGCTTTATGCTGCCAATTGTGCATCCTGCCACGGAAATTCCATCGTGGTTCCTCCCGGGACTAACCTGCATGATGTGATTGCCCAGGGTAAACATGAAGGGATGCCGGCTTGGGGAGCGGACCTTTCGACGGATCAAATCGATGCCTTGGTGGGATTCATTCTGTCTCCAGGTGGAAGCACTTTGTTCACCCAAAATTGTGGGAGCTGTCATGCAGCCACTGAATTGGTTGCAATAAACCCACTGGAACTCCAGAAGGCGTTGGATGAAGGTGCAGCATACGCGCCTCATGCCACCGTGACGATCCCGGATTGGGCCACTGTGATGACTGCGGATAAACGCACTCGGTTGCTGAATTTCCTTGTCGCGCCGGACGGTGCAAGGTTATTTGCCGTAAACTGCTCACCCTGCCATGGTGAATCTGTCGCCTTTTCAGGTTCCGAAGCCGATCTACGGACGCTTATCAGCCAGGGTGGCCTTCATCTTGAGATGCCGCCCTGGAAGGAAAAACTTACTACCGATCAGATAAATGCTCTGGCACTTTATGTGGTTGATCCTGCCGGAAACCCATCTGCAAAGTCGTTATTTACCCAGGATTGCTCCAGTTGTCACGGGACCCGCATCCCCGTGGAAACCAATGTCGATCAGGCGCAGCAGGCTATCTCCGCCGGTGGTGCACATCAAACCATGCCCATTTGGGGTCAAATACTGACATCCGCACAGTTGGACGCATTGGTGCAGTATACCTTCCAGGCTGCTCAAGGGTCTCCCATCCAGCTTGGCCAGGGACTCTTCGCCCAGAATTGTGCCGCTTGTCATGGCGAATTCGGTCAGGGTGGTCCCAACCCGGCAAATACAAGCGAAATCATTCCACCGATCAGCACCGCCGCGTTCTTGCAGACGCGTGATGATGCCACGATCCGGGCGATCGTTGCCCAGGGGCAATCAGATCTTGGTATGCCTCCTTTTGGAGCATCCTATGGTGGTCTCCTCAGCGATGACGAAATTGACGCTGTCGTGGCATTTGTTCGATCCTGGGC
>JADGQC010000047.1 GCA_017882125.1 Anaerolineales bacterium | reverse complement strand
TGACTGATTTTGAGGGGGTAAAATTTGATGACGGCAGAAGATTTCATTTTTCATCGAGAGAGCATTTTTGTGAAAATGCAGTTTTAATACATTTATACGACTTTTTAATATATTTGGGAGAATAAGGGAAATTGCGGCATTGTCATGGGTCTCCCAATATCAGTGAAACTAAAAACAATAGAAGTTTCTGTAGATATTACCCCCCAAGCGTGGGGGTAAAAAGAAAACTAATGCCAGGGGTGGAGGAACGACTGAGGAACGATTAATTTCCCTTTTGTAGGCGGGCGTTGGTGCAACAACAAGGGTGGCTCCCACCAGGACAGTATCCCCCGAGCAATAGCGGACAGGATGACCCCCTAGGTCGGGGATAAAGGATCTTAACTCAACCCGTTAACGCAGATTTTGATACACCCGCTGGCTCTGGTGTTTCAAATTTTAAAGGACAAAAATGAGACGGAAAATAACAGACATAATTTACCGCAACGTGATTATAGAACATATTTTCTAATATGTCAACCAGTAACTGCCAAAGAGGATAGATCCAAATAAAAGTTATTAAGGTATGTCTAAATATTATATGAGAAACGGGGGAATTGCCTTGACTTCTCCTGCGACCCAAATATAATTGCATTTTGCAACTATTATTAAAGGAAATGAAATAATGAACTCCCCACAACAAACCGCTGTACTGGTGATCGACTATATCCCCCAATTGATGCGACTGCTGCGGACCAAGTTCCGTGAAAAGCGAACTAATAATCTATCAATGGTCCAGTTCCGAACGCTGGCATTCGTGGATGCTAACCAAGGCGCGTCGCTTTCAGATGCGTCCACAGCCATTGGGTTAAGCCTGCCCTCGATGTCCAAACTGGTGGATGCGCTGGTAAACCAGGGATACCTGCAGCGGGACATGCACGGGGAAGACCGGCGCAGAATCCGCCTCTCCCTTACGGGAAAAGGCAAAAGCGAGCTGGACGAGTCATACCGGCATACGCAGTCGTACTTTGAAAATAAATTTGCCGAGATCACTGAAGATGAGCGAAAGCAGATCGCTGAATCCATGAACCTGATGAATAAATTATTCACGCTTGACCCAAAACCCAAAATGCTTGAACCGGGTAAATAAATGGTGTTACCGCAGGAAAGTTAGGATCGTGCCAGGAGCAAAATAAATAAATGGATAAAAAATATTCCCTGTTCGGAAAGGTAGTTGACTATAAGTGGATCGTATTAAGCGTCACGACCATCGGAGCGCTGATGGCAGCCATCGACAGTACCATCGTAGTCCTTGGGCTTCCGGAAATGATGGTGAAACTTCACGCAGACCTGATCGAGATGATCTGGGTAATCATGGGTTACATCCTGGTGAGCACGGTCTTCCTGCTGACCTTTGGGCGGGTGGCGGACATGCTCGGCAGGGTGCGGATGTATAACCTCGGTTTCGTGATCTTCACAATCGGATCAGCCCTGTGTGGTTTTTCAGTAAATGCAACAGAGTTGATCCTGTTCAGGCTGGTACAAGGCAGCGGCGCGGCAATGATGGTAGTCAACAGCGTGGCACTGATCACCGAGGTTTTCCCTGCAAATGAACGCGGCAAGGCGCTGGGAATCAATGCAATCACCTTCTCATTCGGAGGAGTGGCTGGACCCATCCTGGGGGGCTTGATCCTGACATTGGCTGACTGGCGCTGGATCTTTTTCATTAATGTACCGGTGGGGATCCTGGGGGCAATCTGGGGGTACCGGGTGCTGCGCGAGATGTCGGTTCGAGCCCGCAATGAACGTTTTGACGGGGTTGGTGCGCTCAGCTTCAGCCTCAGCCTGACTTCCCTTCTCATAGCCCTGACAATGGGAATCGAATACAACTTTACATCGACCCCCATCCTCGTGCTTTTCGGGGTATTCCTGGTGGGAATGAGCTTTTTCCTGTGGTGGGAAAGGCGCGCCACCAACCCAGTGCTGGACCTGAGCTTATTCAAAAACCGGGTATATAACTTTTCGGTGATGTCGGCAATGATGCAATCGCTGGCGCTCTTTGCGGTGAATTTCCTGATCGTTTTCTATTTGCAGGGAGTGCTTGGATATGATCCGCTTAAAGCAGCACTGTTACTAATCCCCCTGCCCGTGATGACATCCATAATTGCACCATGGGGAGGCAATATTGCAGACCGAATCGGGGCGCGCATCCCTGCGACGGTTGGCTTGCTGATACAAGGCGCCGCATTGGTCTGGTTTACCAGAATCACGCCGGCCATGCCCTACTGGCAGATCGCTGTTGGTCTAGGTTTCATGGGGATGGGCGGAGGACTGTTCTACCCGCCAAATACGAGCGCGGCTATGAATTCTGCCCCCAAAGACAGGCTGGGGATTGCCTCAGCGACCCTGGCGACCCTACGCCAGGCAGGAATGGTGACCAGCTTTGCACTCTCCCTGGCAGTGGCTGCAAGCAGTCTGCCGCGGGATGTGATGATGCAATTGTTCGTGGGCAATAACGTGGCCCTGGGCTCGGCTCCAATGGAGGCGTTCGTGACAGGGATGCACAGCGCATTCTATGTTTCGCTCGTGTTGGTAGTCATTGCGGCAGGAATTTCGTTCGTGCGAGGAAAGGAAGACCGGAAGGCGTTGGCGGAAGAAGGTGTGACCCCGGTGACAGAAAATGCAGCAAAGTAATTTCCCAAATGGTGAGTGAAGGGGTTTTATGAAAACATACATTTCGCTCCTAAGAGGCATTAATGTCAGCGGGAAAAACCGGATCAGCATGCCGGACCTAAAAAGGTTATATGAATCCCTGGGTTTAGTAGATGTGGTGACCTACATCCAGAGCGGTAACGTGGTTTTCGACACTGAAAAAAGTAATCAAGCCGAGATTATCAAGTTAATTGAAGCGGGGATAACGCGCTCGTTTGGGGGAGACGTGCGAGTGATCCTGCGGGATAAGCGAAATATTAAGAAGATCCTCGAGAGCAATCCATTCTTAAATCAAAGGAACTTAGATCCGAATAAACTATACGTCACGTTCCTGTGTGAAGCAGCAACGGGATTAGGAGTGCAAAATCTCCCCCTCCCGAATAACAACGGTGACGAATTTATGATATATGATAAAGAGGTCTATCTTTTTTGCCCCAACGGATATGGAAAGACAAAATTCTCAAATACCTTTTTCGAAAAAAAGTTGAACATTACGGCTACAACCAGGAACTGGAAAACAGTGAACTCATTGTACGAGATAGCGGAGCGGAGGTAAATATGAACGATAAAATTACAGCTATGCGCATTGAGACAGATTCTTTCGGCCCGATCGAGGTGCCAGATGATAAATACTGGGGAGCGCAAACGCAGCGGTCCCTGCAGAATTTCAAGATCGGGGGGGAACGCCTGCCGAGGCCCATGATCCGGGCGCTGGGCATCGTCAAGCGCTGCGCGGCAGTCACCAACGTACAGATGAAAACCCTGGACGAGAAAATTGGAAATGCGATCGCCGAGGCAGCCCAGGAAGTCATTGACGGCAAACTGGACGACAACTTCCCGCTGGTAGTCTGGCAAACCGGCTCAGGCACGCAATCCAACATGAACGCCAACGAGGTGATCTCCAACCTGGCGATCCAGCGCATGGGGGGAAAGATGGGTTCCAAGACGCCGGTCCACCCGAACGACCATGTCAACCGCAGCCAGTCGACGAACGACGCTTTCCCGACCGCAATGCACATCGCCACAGTCGAGCAACTGCAGCATGCCCTGCTCCCGGCACTGGAACATTTATACAAAGCTCTATCCGATAAATCCCAGGCATGGAACGGGATCATCAAGATCGGGCGGACACATTTACAGGATGCCACTCCCCTGACCCTGGGACAGGAATTCTCCGGTTACGCGGCACAGGTCAAACTTGGGATGGAGCGAATCAACGACAGCTTCAAGAGGTTATACCCGCTGGCCGAGGGCGGCACCGCGGTAGGGACCGGGCTGAACTCTAAACCGGGGTTTGCGGAGCAATTTGCCCAAGAAGTGGCAAAGTTTACCAACCTTCCATTTACCACAGCACCCAACAAGTTCGAAGCACTGGCAACCCACGACGCCATGGTGGAAATAGCGGGGGTATTAAATACGATCGCGGTGGGCCTGAATAAAATCGCCAACGATATCCGCCTGCTGGCTTCAGGTCCGCGCTCCGGGTTCGGGGAGCTGTCGCTGCCAGAGAACGAGCCCGGATCGTCGATCATGCCGGGCAAGGTCAACCCGACCCAATGCGAAGCCATGAGCATGGTCTGCGCCCAGGTTTTCGGGAACCACACCACGGTCACATTTGCCGGCGCGCAGGGGCACCTGGAGCTCAACGTATTCAAGCCCGTCATTATCTATAACGTATTACAGTCCATTCGGCTGCTCGGGGATGCGTCGATGAGTTTCAGCGATAATTGTATTGTGGGAATCGAGCCAAACGTCGAGCGGATCGCCGAGTTGATGGAGAAATCACTAATGCTGGTGACCGCGCTGACCCCGCACATCGGGTACGACAAAGCAGCCAGCATTGCCAAGCTGGCGTTGAAGAATGGAACGACCCTACGGGAAGAAGCCGTGGGAGGCGGGTTTGTGAGCGCAGATGAATTCGATAAGTACGTAAGACCGGAGGAGATGATCCAACCGAAGTAATTAGGCAATTGATCGTGGCGATAAAGAGGAATCGTTATTCAATCAAAATCACCCCCTAAAACTTGCCATGGACTGTGGTAAAGGCATGATTGCCTTATACCCGGCATGATCCTGAAAATTCCTGGCAACAATTCTGATCGCGTCCGTTCCTTCCAACCAGCGCAGTTTAGCCGGGGTGTTTTTTTGCTACTTTACTGCCTTATCCGTGATCTCAAGCGCCTTATCCAGGATTGCAAATCCTTCCTTCAACTGTGCTTCGGTGATAATCAAAGGCGGAATGACGAGGGCAGTATGCCAATGAGTATAAAGAAACAAACCATGATCGGTGCAATATTTACGGAATGCAACCATCTCGGGGGATGAACCGTTCCAGGGAGCCATTGGCTCCTTCGTTTTGCGATCTTTTACCAATTCAATGATCCCAAACAAACCGATATTGCGGACATCTCCCACGGAAGGATGAGTCTCTCCCAGGTCAGCCAGGAGCTCATGCAGGACGGGTCCCATGGCTGCGGCGTTTTCCACGATACCGTCATCCTTCATTACCTGGATGTTGGCGACCGCGGCTGCCAAGGAGACCGGATGGGAGGTGTAGGTTAACCCGCTTTCGAAGACGTGCTCGTCGAAGGCGGCGGCAATTTCTGGTTTCATGGCTACGGCACCCAGGGGAGCGTACGCAGAGGTAAGTCCTTTTGCCATGGTGATGATATCGGGGACGACACCCCAATTGTCGACCGCGAACCATTTCCCGGTTCGTCCAAAACCGCTCATTACCTCGTCGGCGATCATGACCATCCCATAGCGGTCACACAAGGCGCGAACGCCTTGCAGGTAGCCATCCGGGGGAATGATGATGCCATTCGTTCCGGTGACAGATTCCATCAATATTGCGGCTATCGTTTCCGGACCCTCGTAGCGGATGATCTCTTCCAGATGATTCAGGTAGTCCTGGCAAAACTCCGCGTCAGAAATATCCGGGTTGGTGCGGTGAAAGGTGGAGCGGTACCGGTACGGGTCGAGAAAATGGACTACACCCGGCATCAGCCCCGGTTCCCAGGCAACGCGGCGCGGGTCACCGGTGAGCGCCATGGCACCAGCAGTGGCACCGTGGTATGAACGATAGCGGGCAAGGATCTTGAAGCGCCCGGTGTAGCCGCGGGCGAGCTTGACGGCGTTCTCATTGGCATCTGCTCCGCCCAGGGTGAAGAGCACCTTGGTGAGGGCTCCCCCAGGGGTCACTTCCGCAACCATGCGGCTGGCAAGTGCGCGAACCTTTGTTGCCATGCCCGGTGCAGCGTAGGGAAGCTCACGGGCCTGGGTCACCATGGCCTCGATCACGCGCTGGTTGCCGTGACCGATATTGACACACATGGTCATCGAGTTGAAGTCAAGGTAGCGTTTGCCAGCGGTATCCCAAAAATAAACTCCCTTGGCATGATCGAGCGGAATGGGGCTCACTTTGGCCTGGGCCGACCAGGTCCAAAAAACATGTTCTTTCGAGAGGGGCAGGATTTCATCATCGGGGAGATCAAACATGAGAACCTCGTTGAATTGACGATTCAGGATTTTGGAATTACGATTCGAGAATTCCATTTGATTATAATACGCGACAAGAGAACCCATGCCCATGTTCGATGAAAACTCTTTCCCATATCAACGCATATGCGTGGTGGGAACAACAGGTTCCGGGAAAAGCCGGCTTGCAAACGAACTGGCCAGGCGGAAGCAACTCCCCCACATCGAGTTGGACTCATTATATTGGGGTCCAAACTGGACAGGTTGCAGCGATGAAGAAATGCGTCAGCGTGCAAGTGAGGCGACCCGGGGAAACGCCTGGGTGGTGGACGGGAATTACGGCTCCATCCGTGATCTGACCTGGCCGCGCACCGAAGCGGTAGTCTGGTTGGATTATCCCCTGCCGATCATTCTTTGGCAACTTTGGAAGCGAACCTGGAAACGCGTGGTGACAAAAGAGATCCTGTGGGGGACGAATAAAGAAAGGCTGCTGCCGCAATTTTTCAGCAAGGACTCGCTGTTCCTATGGGCGCTAAAAACATACAAACGACGCAAAAAGACATACCATGAGCTCACAAGCGCTCCTGAATACGTGTCCGTGGTCGTAAAACATTTCAAATCCCCACGCGAAACTCAGGCCTGGCTGGATTCCTGGACATAAATTATCCTGCTGTCTTTAAGAGCCAGCCCACCACTTTCCCAATTACCCAAACCGTGAATAAAACCAGGATAACCAGCCATTCGAAGGAGGGCTTGATGCGGAAAGAAAGAGCTAAAGCACTCAAACCAACCGCACCCAGGGCAAGGGGCAATAATCGCGTCAGATGACGTTTTTCCAAGGTGAGAATATCATCATCTGGAGAGGCAAGGGACAAACGATCGTAGAACCCAGCTAGATCCCAAGCCAGGAGGGCGAATATGGCAGCGGGAATAAAATAAATAGGGGAAAGGTCTAGAAAAAAGCCAATGGAAGCCGCCACATATATAGTGAGCATCCCAAGAGGGGAAACCATTGCCCAGTGGAGAGACAAACCTATCATCCACAAAACCCCAATGAGAAGCAAAAAAGCAGCAAACCAGATCAAACGTCCCAAGAAAAAACCTGAGGCGAGCAAACCCACTGACAGGAACGGACAAATCAATCGAAGGACCCTGGTCATCGGAGCACTCCGCGAGGTAAGACCAGGCGCTTCTCCAGTTCACTCCGGGCAATTTTTTCGAAAAGCTGGGAGGTATCCCAATCCACCACGTGAATCCCTGCCCCTTGCAAGTGGCGCAACAACACAGCCCGCTGCAAACGGATAATGCGTTTTGCCAAGATATTGGGCTGCGTAGCAACCATCCCGTCAGCTTCGAATGATACCGGATCAGGGCTGACGATCAGGAGGTGAAATCCTCTCTTGCGCAAGGCTGCCAGCAAATCATAATCTTCAGATACGAGCGGGCTAACCAGGACCAATTGCGACCGGGAAGGGAATAAATGACGGGGAATATATAATTCAGCGAAGTCGTGCGGTTCACCAGGCTCTAAAAGCGAAAGATCATGCAAGATGCGCTCACCCTGCAATTTTCCATAACCCGGCCTCGTCCAAGCAATCTTGTGACCACAGAACAACAGCCCCACCCGGTTCCCAGCATTCAGGAAAGTATCCGCCAAGGCAGCAGTTGCGAGGACGGAATGCTCGAAGATCGATCGGTCCCCAAAATCATTCGTCAGGTGGCGACCATCGAGAATAAGCCCAACGTCTGCGGCGCGTTCCTGCTCAAATTCATTGGAAAAAACATCCTGAGGGTACCGGGCGGTAGCCCGCCAATTAATCCAACGAGGAGAATCGCCCGTTTGGTAGAGGCGGACATTGAAGAATTCAACGCCTGCACCTCCCTGCCTAGCAGGGATGGTACCGGAAAAGATGCGGGTGTGACGCGGCTGGATGGCTACACGACGCAGGCGCAGGACTGGCGGCAAGATGAACAGCTGCCCGTCGGTGGCCAGGTACTGTTCAAACCTGGCAAGCCCCAGCAGTTCGCCAGCAGTGGCTTTAACTTTTTTCAACCCATAGTAACCGCGTCGACCACGCAAGGTGTATGTCCAGGTTACGGACCCATGTGCAGGCATGGTCAGCAGACGCTGCGCTGAACCAGAAACCACCTCCAGCCCAAGCGGCACTTGATCTTCCAGAAAAACTTCTTCAAGTGCGGGACCTGCATTGGTAACCTTCAGGGTAACAGTCACCTCGTCACCGGTCTTAATCCGCTCGGCACTAATATGACGCTCGGCATGCAATTCGATCCGCCTGGGAAGCCACCACACCCCTGCCAGCAAGTAAAGAATGAGTGGCAAGGTCAACGCCACTACAAGGGGGCGGAGAGTTGTAAGTCCGGTAAACAGCAACAGGAAAATCAGGATGGCAAGAAAATAAGTGCGGTTCATATGTGGTCGTTATCTTTTTGGTCAATGGACGGGGGCGAGGACCCTGCCTGATGTAGTTTTTCTGCTGCACTTTCAGGCGTTTTTAAACACCGGAACAGGGACTTTGTCAAATATATCGGAAATGACCCGGTCCGCGACCTGCCGGGTAAGCCAGAATTCCGGCTGTAAAATCAGGCGATGGCTAAGGACCGGGGCACTAAACCGCTTGATATCATCCGGAAGGATGTAATCTCGACCCTCGAGAACGGCATGAGCGCGGGCCATCTTGAGAAAAGCTAGGGAGCCGCGTGGGCTGGACCCAACCGCAACATGCCGGTCGTGTCGAGTTTCCTGGATGATTTTCGCAATATAATATTCCAAGTCTTCATGAACGTGGACGGTTTCAACCACTTCGCGCATCTCAAGGATCTTATTGAGGTTGGCAACCTTTTCAAGGGATACATCTTCCTGGCGACGATCATGGCGGCGGCGTAAAATCTCGGTCTCCTGTTCCAAGTCGGGATAGCCGACAGTCAGTTTGAGCATGAAGCGGTCCAGCTGAGCTTCAGGGAGCGGGAAAGTGCCTTCATATTCGATCGGATTCTGGGTGGCAATCACCAGGAAAGGGTCTGGCAGCCGGAGCGTTTCACCTTCAAGGGTGACCTGTCCCTCCTGCATGGCTTCCAAGAGCGCAGATTGGGTCTTGGGAGAAGCGCGGTTAATTTCATCCGCCAGGATAATATTGGCGAAAATGGGTCCCTGACGCAGATCAAACCGGTTTTCAGCCCGGTTGTAAACATATCCACCCGTGATATCTCCTGGCAACAAATCCGGGGTAAACTGCAGGCGCTTGAAATCAAGGCCTAATACGGTAGCAAATGATTTGGCAATAAGGGTCTTGCCAAGACCGGGATAATCTTCCAACAGAACGTGCCCACCCGCGAGGACGGAAGCCATGATCATCTCGAGAACCGGACGCTTCCCGACAATGGCTTTTTCCACTTCCGAAATTACAGCCTGGCACAGTTTGGACGCTTCAAGAATTGTTGTCATTTTCATTCTCCAAAAGAAACTCAAGATATTTAATGACTGGTTCCAGATCTTGATCGAATGGAGTTGGCGGAATAGATGAAAATCGCTTTGGCTTTGGGTAATCAGTGTAATTGGTGGTGAGAGCTGCATCCAGGTATTTTTTTACATTTTCAGGTGGATCCCAATCCGGAGGTGCCTGGAGGCGTGCATTTTTTTCGCGTGTCCCGCCCCGGTCGAGTATATCCAGTGCAAGTTCCCCCAAGAGGTGCGCAGTGTGCCATTTTGGAAAAAAGCCATTCCCAGCATGTTGTATCCAGAAAGACATCTCGCGTACTGAACCGGGCAAGGTCTCCCACTTCTTCTGAAAGCGCGGTCTCTCCCAATCCGGCAGGCGCAGACCCAGGATGGCTATTACTACAGCAACGACCAATGCGATCACCCAATAGGCTGCCTGCGGGAAGGCTCCGTAATATCCTTTAACCAGCCAGATGAATTTCGCCAACGGGATAATGACCCAATCCTGGACTATTCCACGAAGGAGAAATGCCACCAACGCGATCACAAGGACCAGCGACGCGATTAGAAAATATATCCTGGATTTCATTTTGGTTCCCGGCAATAATCAAGAATGGCGTTGAGACAATCGACAGCTTCCTGGATGTCTTTATGGGTGGAAGGTTTGTCTCCGTAGCGCACGCGTTCGAAGAGGGCAGTGAGAGGGTAAACAGCTTCCCCCGGAAGGTGTGTCGAGACCAGGTAATCAGCGAATTCCGCGGGAGTAATGCTCAGCCCACGATGGATTCCGCGCCAATCAGAAACGACCCTGGTCATACGATAGTAAGAATTCATAATGGCATCCCCCCAATCCCTGCCTGCCTCGATATCGTCCAATGTTGACCGGGCAATTTCAGCCAGTGCATCGTAGGGAGCACCTTTTTTCTTCTTGCGCCACAGAGTCCACCCCAAAAGAACCACAATGACCAGTAAAATACCTAGTGCCACGAAAAAAGATATCCACTTAGAAACCTGGGGCGGTACGAATATGGATGGAGTGATCGCCGACAGCGGTGTGGCCGTGGAAGCTGGAACAGGGGAGATGACCTCTTCATTGGGAGTTTCCTGAGCCGGCAACAATGATTTCCCCAGATTTGTCCTGAAAATTATGAGAACAATAATTAACCCCGCCAGAACCAGCCACGCCAACAGGGTCAAGTGTTTTTTTCTTTGATCCGCAGGAAGTAGAATAATCAATAAAATCAACAACGCTAATACAATACCAATGAGATAAACAAACCCATTCCATGATGGAATACCCACTGGAGAAATGGGTGCACTCTCCTTGACGTTAACGAAAGGTTTAGCTGGTTTTAACTCAAGACCGCCCAGGCTGGCTATCAAAAGGATGATGACCAGAAGTAATAGACCCCCAAAAATTAGGATAGCAGTTCTACTACCCAGAAATTTTCTCATTGCGAGTTCCTATGAGTTATTTTACTATACAAGAATAGCCGAAAAGCTGCCAAGTAAATTGATCGAATTCAAGGTTGATGCTCAACAAAAACTGTTGGATGTTTAAACCCTTCGCAATGAATGAATTTCCCGGCATGTTATACTCGTCATGGCTGCTTCACCCAAGGAGGATGCATGGCTGATAATTCCCTTTTCGAGAACCAGGTTGCGCTTGTCACAGGCTCGGGGCGCGGGATCGGGCACGCCATCGCCTTGAAACTTGCGCGCAATGGTGCAGACGTGGTGATCAATTTTTTTCGCAACCGGGCACCTGCAGAAGAAACCGCCCGGGAAATCGAAACCCTGGGACGGCGCGTCCTAGTGGTCAAAGCCGATGTGGGCGACCTGGATGACCTTAACCGACTTTTCGACGAAACTGAAAAGACGTTCGGAAGGCTGGATATCTACGTTCATAATGCTGCTTCAGGGTACAACCGCCCGGTGCTGAATCAAAAACCCAAGGGCTGGGATTGGACGATGAACATCAACGCCAGGTCACTGCTTTTTGGTGCTCAACGGGCGGTACCCTTAATGGAAAAATCCGGCGGGGGGAGAATTGTCAGCATATCCAGCCCGGGAGCAGGCAGGGTCATGACAGATTACGCAGTAGTGGGAGCCAGCAAGGCAGCCATCGAAAGCCTGACCCGCTACCTGGCGGTGGAACTCGCCCCGAAAAACATCGTTGTGAACGCCGTCTCACCTGGAATCGTCGTCACGGATGCCCTGAAACACTTCTCAGCAACTGCGGACGGGAGCATCCTGCAGAAAGCCACGGCAGCCACGCCTGCGGGCAGGCTGGTCACGCCTGAGGATGTGGCGGAAGTGGTGGCCTTCCTGTGTACACCGGCAGCAGCCATGATCCGTGGGCAGGTGATCGTTGTCGATGGGGGCTACACCCTGCGAACGGATTAATTTATCCAGATTTATCCAATGGTTTTTGTGTTAGAATAAGCGCACTTGCAGTAGGATTTGTGTGTGGATAAACCGCCAGACCTGAACAAGGCTGACGGCTTTTTCATAGCCTGCCGCCCAATTCATAAGGAGACGAGATAAGGATGGAAACAAAAATCTATGTTGGCAACCTGTCCTACGATACAAAGGAAGATGACCTGCGCACGCTTTTTGCACAGGCTGGGACGGTTGCTTCGGTGGCTCTGATCAAAGACCGCGATACTGGCCAATCCAAGGGCTTCGCGTTCATAGAAATGAGCAACCAGGCTGAAGCCGAAAAGGCGATTCAAATGTTCAACAGCTTTAGCTTTGGAAATCGCCCGTTGAAGGTAAACCTGGCTCGTCCGAAAGAGGAACGCAGTTTTGGCGGCGGCGGCGGATATGGTGACAAACGCGGTGGTCCCGGCGGCGGCTATGGCCGCAACGGCCCAGGCGGCGGTGGCGGAAAAAGTCGCCGCGGTCCCGGCAACAGCGGCGGCCAACGCAGATTCTAGGATCATGGAAATCCCGCAGGTTCTCCTGCGGGATTTTTTTATCCAACCAGGATAACGCGGGCTGGAGCCCCGTCAGATCCAACCAGGTTTAGCGGCAGACAATATAAAGTGTACAACCCGGGGGAGACGGCGTTCAGATCCAGCCCTTCCAGGATAACGATCCCGGGCTTGAGTAATGCCTGGTGAGCGGGGATACTTTGGTTGAACGGCGCAACAGACAGGTAATCTATTCCAACCAGTTTGACACCAGCCCCCACAATCCATTCAGCGGCATCCACCGAGAGGCCCACATAACCCCGGTCGAATTCTTTTACGGATCTTTTCCACAAGCGGGAATTGCGAGTTTTTAACAACAGGCGCAATGTGCCAGGTTGGACGGCTGCTTTCTCAAGAAGCCCAGCAGTGATCAAACCAACCTCATCCGGCACCTGGACGACCTGCACCGGACCGACGAGCACATCCAAGGACAAAGTGTCCACAGTGCGGCCATCATTCAAGAAATGGTGAGGCGCATCCACGTGAGTGCCAGTATGGACGCCGCATGCCAACCGGGAGACATTGTCATGGGCGCCGGCATCCATGGAGGAAACCCGCTCCAGGACCACCGGCGGATCACCGGGCCAGACGATCATCCCGGGAGAAATGGGAAGAGAAACGTCAAAGATTTTCATCAAAACCTCCTCGAATAACTGCCTTTACCATCCCCCTGCTGAGAATATTTTTTCCAGGAAAACCTGGCGTTCGGACTCCGTCATTAGGCGCGGGCGGGAATAATCTTCGATGCGGTAGGAAACCAATTCCGTGCTGATATAGCGACCGTCATAAAAAACGTGGCGGTCAACGAATCCATTTCGGGTATCATCAACCCATGTCCCATCCGGCATGTGGTGAGACATCTGGTCAAAAAACAAATTGCCCAAGCCGTAATGGACGAATGAACCGGAGGAAAATTCCATGGCGGCGGGGAAGTGCGCCTGGCTGCCGCTGACGATCACCGCTCCGGCTGCCGCCATTTTGAGAAAATCGCGCCGTTCGTAATCGGTGGGATTGGACTGGTAATACTCGTTATATTGGAACGTCATGATCGGAATATATCCAGATGAACGTAAATTGGCCAGTTCGCCTGATAACTGATCAAGATCACAAGGAGCGGAACCGGGACCTGACTCCGTTGCCCAATCGGAGGGGGGACCAGCCTCATTACAACCGACGAAAGCGAATTTGTTCCCATGATCTTCCAGAATGGCGGGCTGAAGGGCGGACTGCAAATCCCGGCCTCCTCCAAAATACAACCAGCTGCGCTGGTCGTACATATCCAAAGTGGACAGGAACGGCCTGGACCCATAATCCAGAAGATGGTTGCCGGTCAGTTCGACCACATCGGTCCCGATGTCCTCCAACAAGGCGATATAGCCTGGATCACTGCAAAATAGCATACTATTCGTATATGGGTCGGGAGTGGGGCAATTCGTTGTAAAAGAGACCTCGTTACTGATGTGAGTGATGTCTGCCGATCTTAAAATCGAACGAATCTCCTCACCCGGGTAAAGGATACCATGGTGCTCCATCCGGTCGGCAGTGGCACGGACGAGGGCCGTGGTGCCCGTCATGGCAAGGACGGTCAACTTGTTGGGATCGCGGTTGCCAGGCAAGAGGGGAAAGGTGGCGGGAGTCAAATTGAAATTGATCTTTAATGGATAAGAATCTTCGGTGAAATCGTTATGGACAGGGGATTGACCGTCGACTGTGAGGACCTTCCAGCGCGGTTCCAATGCTTCAAATGGAACAAGAGCCCACGAAGGACGGTCTGCCCAGGCGGAGTCGACCAACTGGCCTGCAGCAGCTACATTTACTGACCCGGAGGCCGGAGCTCCCCAAATAGTGCTGAATGCTGCCAGGGTGGAATCGTCCATCCAGATCGGGCGCCCTGCGAAGGGTCCCGTGCCAGCACCCGCCCAGGCATTTTTAAGATCTGCAAGGGAGACCCCGTCTGGTATCGTTGGGAATGGAGCAACGAGAGCATAAATCCAGATCGATGAGTGGGAATCTGGAGCAAGGGAAACATCCAAATGAAATGCGGCACCGGCAGGGATATCCACAATGGACTGACCGAAACCCACAGCAATTTGCCGCAATACTTCGGGGACTCCCGGGGAGATCCAGAGCTTTGCCGGCACGGAGGTTGGTGACGGTGCAATGGTTATCGAAGGTAATGGAACAGGGGTAGGGGATAGATAGCCTTCGGGTTGGAAGGGAGTCAGGGTAGCCACACCGGAGCCTACACCCGGGGAGGTCCCGCCCGGGGCAGGACGCAATGCCCCACAGGCAACCAGGACCAGGGTGCAGGTCAAGGCCGCATAGCGAGAAAAAGTGTGGGCATTACTAACTGAAAAAAAACGTTTCACTCTGGTTCCAACCGTAATTCAGCGAGGGTATATTTTTTAAGGGCGTTTTGATCCACGGAAATTCCCAGACCCGGACCGGTGGGGACGTCGATGGTGCTGTCGGGGTTAAGAGTAAAGCGTTCACGGGTGATATCTTCGGCGTAATATCGATCTGAAGCCGAAATGTCGGCAGGTAAAATAAATCCAGGGAGGGAGGCGAGGGCAAGGTTCGAGGCACGCCCCACCCCGGTCTCGAGCATGCCTCCGCACCAGACCGGGACATTGCGCTGGAGGCACAAATCATGAATGGCGATCCCCTGGCTAAGCCCACCCACCCTGCCCGCTTTGATATTAATAATTTTGCATGCTCCCATTTCCAACGCGTAGCGGGCATGGCGGGGTGTCAGGATGCTCTCATCCAGGCATATGGGGGTGCGTAGTTGTTTTTGCAGGATACGATGATCCCAGATATCATCCTCGTTTAGCGGCTGCTCAATCAGCAACAGGTTTAGAAGATCCAAAGGCTTCATTGTTTCCCAGGTGCCCAACGTATAAGATGAATTGGCATCCACCTGGAGTTTTATTGCGGGGAAGGCAAGTCGGACGGCAGATGCGTCGCCAACGTCACGCCCGGGTTTTATCTTAATTTTAATGCGATCATAACCCGCCTCCAGATATTTCCGGACAGTTTCCACCAGGACTGCAGGGGAATCTTGCAACCCCACCGAGACGCCCACCTGCACGCGAGAATGGATGCCCCCCAGCATCTCGCGCAGCGACCTATGCTGCTGCTTGCCAAGACAATCCCAGATCGCCATTTCCACCCCGGCTTTCGCCAAGTGATGTCCCCGGATATGCGCAACACGGGATTGAAAATCAGCAGCATCCTTAATATTTTGACCGAGCAGAAGCGGGGCAATAAAATCCTTCAAAATATGCCAGGCTGTCCCGGTGGTCTCATATGAATATCCCGGGTCCCGGTCAGCGACGCACTCCCCCACACCGGTTAACCCTTCAGACTGGATGGAGATCAGGATGCACTCTCGGTCGACTGAACGCCCAAAGGAGGTCTCGAACGGTGAAACCAGAGGCATGCTCAACTGATGAAGAGTAATTGAGTCGAGTTTCATATGTTCCCTTCCCGGTGTTCTCCATTTTCAATTAATTTCTTGAAAATGCAATGGTCTTATTATTCAATTATAGTGCAATGCGGGAGAACAGCCTCAATCCTGAGGTGATGCGTGTGAACGCTCCAGTTTAAAAGTGGACCCTGGAATCGAGCGAAAGGATCTCAACTCACCCAATACTTTTCATAAACCGGGAATTCATTAACTCCCCCAAGGACGGGCAATTAAACAAAAATGGTACTCTGTTTTCCAGAGTACCATTTGTCATCAACGTGATGATAAGTAACGCTTATTGGACACCTGAGAGTGTGTTATTAATCTTGCTGAATACATTGCCGATGACGGGGC
>JADGQC010000182.1 GCA_017882125.1 Anaerolineales bacterium | reverse complement strand
ACTTGTTGCTCACCAGCATCCGCAACGCGTTTTATGGCACCTCCATTGAAGTCATCTTTGTGGACGACTCCACCGATGAGACTCCCCAGGTTGTGGAAGCGGCTGCAAAAGATTTCCATGGCCAGAACGTACGTTTGATTCACCGCCCACCCGAGCAGCAATTGGGCGGGTTGGGAGGAGCAGTGGTGGTCGGGCTCAAGGCAGCCAAGGCGGATTACGCCTGCGTGATGGATGGCGACCTGCAGCATCCGGCTGAGGTGGTGCCGGTCCTGCTGAAAACTGCACTCGAAAAACTTGCCGACCTGGTGGTTGCAACCCGCCGCAGCGACGAGAGCCGCGTCACCGGTCTTAACACCGCCCGAAACCTGATTTCCATTGCGCTCGACTTCACCGCCCGGGTCTTTTTTCCACGCCGTCTGCAGGGGGTTAGTGACCCGCTTACCGGGTTCTTCCTGGTCCGTGTGAAAGCATTGGACCTGGATGCCCTGCGCCCCAAAGGTTTCAAGATCCTCATGGAGATCCTCGTTCGCAATCCTCACCTGCGCAAGGCGGAGGTGCCCTTCCATTTCGGGGAGCGCGCCACCGGCCAGAGCAAGGCTTCGGCAAAAGAAGTTTTGAAATATCTAAACCTGCTGTGGACCTTGCGCTTCGGTGAGGGCTCGTTGCGGTTTATCGGGTTTGCCACTGTTGGAGTGACCGGTATCCTGGTTAATTCCGCGGCGCTTTTCCTGGCAACCGACAGGTTGCATATCTACTACCTGGTTTCGGCAGTGATTGCCACGGTTGCATCAACATTGTGGAATTTTGCCCTGACCGAGGCCCTTGTTTACCGGAATACTGCCCAGTCGAAAAGCCTTGTCACCAGGTTGGGGCTTTTCTTCATCGTTAACGCGATTGCCTTGGCTTTGCGGACCCCCATGATCTACCTGATGACCACGCTGCTGGGTATTTTCTACGTGGTTTCAAATCTTGTATCTCTGGCTGTTTTGACTGTCCTGCGGTTCCTGGTGGCAGACAACCTGATTTGGGATCAGGCCTCTACGTCCACTTCAAGTCGTAAATTCGGATTTCAGATATGGAGAAGGTCTATGAAAAACAAATACTATTACAACATACACGATATCGTCACGGTGGTGTCGGAGGGGGATTTACCCGAACTCAAACCTTTCAAGGTCGTAACGGAGATCAAAGACCCTACGATCAACGTGCGCATTGGCATCCCCAGGGCGCAAAAATTGCCTGAAGACTACGGGCATTATATGCGCTACCGTGAAATATTTGGCCATCTCGGGTTTGAAGTGGGCATAGAAATGGGGGAACAAAAGGTGGAAGTAATTGCAGCACCCTTGCTGCGCCGTTCACCGCATGTCCTTTATACAAACGTGGTGGAGCCGCTCCTGCGCTGGACCTTTGTAAAAAAAGGCTATGCGCTTGTTCATGGAGCTACTATTGCATTCGGTAATTCAGCCTATATGATCACTGCCCGAACGGATACCGGCAAGACCACCACCCTGCTGAAGATCCTGGCTTACCAGCGCCGCAACAGCGACCCGGCAGCATTTATTTCCGATGATATGACCATCGTTTCACCCAATGGAACGGCACTGGATTATCCCAAGCCGTTGACGATCAGTTACCACACCTTGCATGCGGTGAATACCGACACACTATCCTTCTGGGAAAAAATTTCCCTCCCGTTCCAAAGCCGCATTCATTCCCGCTCCGGCCGCCGCTTCGCCTTCCTGATCAGTAAAACTCATTTGCCTGCCGCGACCATTAATATGATCACCCAGATGGTCGTCCCGCCTCCTAAATATTTCGTAAACAAATTGATCCCCAAGGTCAAGCTCACCAGCAAGGCAAAGTTGACCGGCATGTTCATCATCAAGCGCGGTGAAGAAGAGATCCTGCCTGTGGAGAACAGCGAAGCCATGAAAGTCTTATTGCAGAACTGTGAAGACGCTTATGGATTTCCTCCATACGAAGACGTGAAAGAATTCCTGTACTGCGTGGACGATGTTGACCTCCATGAGGAGGAATTCAGCATTATTCGCCAGGCAATGGGAGCTTTACCCGCTACAGAAATAAGCTCCAACAAGCTTGATTGGTGGTCACAGATACCTGCCTTTGTCCACAATGAACAGGTATCCAGTGATATCACCCGCGCCCTCGAGGTGGAATCGTTTCCCCGTCCGCATGTCAGCAATCAACCGGAACGTGTGAAAGCATAATGAGGGAAAATGGATACAAGAACTGAGGGAAAGGTGGGGGCTCCGCTGAAGATCAGCGGCACCACCACCGTTTCATCCACACGTGCAGTCGCTGCTTCCAGGGTTTACGAAGTCGTTGTAAGCCGGGTGATCCTGGCGCTGGCATTGGCAGCCGGAGCATATTTACGCCTCTGGCAGATCAATGCCATGGGTTATAACACCGATGAAGCTGTCTATGCCGGGCAGGCGGCTGCCATTAGCGGTATTGCCGGCCTAAAAGACATATTTCCGGTCTTTCGAGCCCATCCATTGTTGGTTCAGTTTGTGCTATCTCTGATCTACAGGGTGTATTTCAGTGACCTGGTGGGGCGCCTGTTGGCAGTCGCAGTGGGCCTGGGTACCGTGTATGTGACCTACCTGATCGGAAAGACTCTGTACGGGCGGTTGCCCGGGGCGTTGGCAGCAGCTGCTCTCGCAGTGATGCCTTATCACGTTATCGTTTCCCGGCAACTGCTGCTCGACGGACCGATGGTATTCTTCGCCACTCTTACCCTGTACATGCTGGCACGCTTTGGCAAGTCACAAAAACCTGCCTGGTTATATGCCTCCGGAGTAGCCATGGGGCTGACCTTCCTGTCCAAGGAAACGGGAATTATCCTGGTGGGAGCCATTTTCGTCTTCCTGGCGCTTTCCCCGGCATTGCGGGTCCGCATCGGGGATTTGATCCTGGCTGTCCTCCTACTGGTCGTGGTCAGCGTTCCCTTTCCCCTAAGCATATTTCTGGCGGGAGGATCCTCCACTGGAAGGAACTACCTTACCTGGCAGCTGTTCCGCCGTCCCAACCATCCCTGGAGTTTCTACTTGCAGAATCTCCCCTCTGCCCTGGGTATTGTGTTGATCCTGGTTGCTGTTTTGGGTCTGATCGTATTATGGCGCGAGCGGTCATGGCGCGAAGTTTTGCTCCTTTCCTGGATCATTGTGCCATTCGCCTTTTTTCAAATTTGGCCGGTGAAAGGGTATCAATATTTATTGCCCATCGCACCCTCCGCAGCCTTGCTTGCAGGTCGCTTGGTTGCAAAGTTGGTGAACCATGGTCAGCGCGCTAGGCTTCCAGCCAGGTCCCCGGCTTATTTCTCCGTGCCGCCGGTTTTATCGTGGCTGGTTGCGGGAGGCCTTTTATTCTCACTGGGTACCGCCAGTTGGCAGCAGGTTCAGCCCGAAACCTCTTCTTCGTTCCTGGCAGGCACGGGTGGGGTCCCTGGAGGGCGTGAGACGGGAGCCTGGATCGTCCAGAACGTTCCCGGCAAGGCCACATTCATGACCATCGGTCCTTCCATGGCAAACATCATCGAATTCTACGGCCAGCGCAAAGCGTATGGCTTGTCTGTCAGTGCCAACCCGCTGCACCGCAACCCTTCCTATGAACCCATCCTTAACCCTGATCTGCAAATCCGCGACTCAGACCTGCAGTATATCGTCTGGGACTCTTTTTCAGCTGCCCGTTCCTCGTTCTTTTCGAACCAGATTATGTCGTACGTGAAAAAGTATAACGGGCGGGTAGTTCACACAGAATCCATTACCGTAAATGACGGCCACGGAAATATGGTTGTCACACCGGTCATTATTATTTACGAGGTGCATCCATGATCCGCCATAAATTTTTAGCAATTGTCCTCGCGGTCTTCCTGGGAACCAGCCAGCTTGGCCTGGTCAATTCCCCATCGGCTTCCAGTTCCCCACAGACCACGACACCCATTAAACATTTGGTCGTTCTCATGCAGGAGAACCACACATTTGATAATTATTTTGGCACATATCCGGGAGCGAACGGCATTCCCACTGGTACGAAAGTGCCTGTTGACCCCACCAATCCCTTCTCGGCGGTGGTGACCCCCTGGCATATTGGTAACACCACCATCACCGACCTTAGCCACAATGCCCCGACGTTTCTCGCCCAATATGATTCTGGAAAGATGGATGGCTTTATCTCTGCGTTGAACAACCTTAATCAAAATGGGAAGTTGTCGATGGGTTATTACGACTACAACGACATTCCTTATTATTGGAATCTGGCAGCCAACTACGTATTGTTTGACAATTTATTCAGCTCTGCCAAAGACGGGAGTGGCTCCAATCATATGTATTGGATTGCAGGCGTCTCACCCACACCAAAACACGGCCAGGCGTTATCCAGCTTGCTTGCAAATTTGCCGACCATTTTTGACCGACTGCAAGCCGCCGGTATCAGCTGGAAGTTTTACGTTGAAAACTATAACCAGACCATAAATTACCGGAACATGGCTTCCCAAGGTAACAAAGGTTCCCAGGTGATCTGGGTCCCCCTGCTCAACTTCGACCGGTTTATCGATGACCCCACCCTCTCGAGCCACATTGTTGATCTTAGTCAATATTATGTGGACTTGAGCAAGGGGACATTGCCTGCAGTATCCTACATCGTTCCTTCGGGCACGAGCGAGCATCCCCCGGAATATCCTGCCACCGGGGAACGCCAGGTAAAGAACCTGATCCAGGAATTGATGCGTTCCACCTCATGGAACAGTTCAGCCTTCATGCTGCTTTACGATGACTGGGGCGGCTGGTATGACCATGTGGCTCCTCCCCAGGTGGATGCCGCCGGGTATGGGTTGCGTGTCCCGGGATTGTTGGTGAGCCCCTATGCAAAGACCGGGTTCATTGACAATACCCAGCTCGACTTCACCTCCGTGCTAAAGTTTATCGAGAGCAACTGGAATGTGGCGCCTTTATCCACCCGGGATGCATCTGCCAATAATATCACCTCCGCATTTGATTTCATCCAGGCGCCTCGCCCGGCGGCCTTCCTGTCTTCTACATGGGGACCGGCTGCTGCAGTCAAAAAGAGCCCCACCACCATTATCTACACATCCTACGGTCTGGCATTCCTGGTATCTATATTGGTCTTTGGATTTGCCTTGTTGAAACAACGCAGGCCACGGGTACAGACCCAGGAGAAAGCCGCACAATGAAAAGAGCTTTGTTTCTCACCCTCATTTTTTCCGGTCTTCTGGCCCTCGGACTGCCCGCCGGGGTAGTGATCCCTGTTTCAGCTGCCGCTCAGGGAGGAATGGGGAAGCAATATTCCCAGGTTATTGCGGTTAACGCTGCCATGATTGTCCCGGGGTCGGGTCCCATCACATCCGGTTCATCGGCTTCAGCTTCCCGTATTTTTAAGGGTAGTTCTTTCATTACCCTGGACCTGCCGCAGGATGTCGGCGTAGGTGATCAATTTACCATTTCAGGTCATATTCGTAACCTGGCAGGCGGGCCGATTA
>JADGQC010000181.1 GCA_017882125.1 Anaerolineales bacterium | reverse complement strand
TAATAGTACAACCGCTGATCCGGGGCTAGGGCGGAAAGTCATGTTAAATAGTGATTAACTTCACAATTCAATTTCCACTGTCAGGAACCCGCGGATAAGCTCTATCGCCTCTTCGGCATCGCGGTAGCTTTTAACAGAAATGGACGGGTGCGAATTACCGCTCAGCATCTTCGAAACGGGCCGTCCCTCCCGATAAACGCACAATACCGGTTTGTTTAGGCTTAGCGCATAAGCCACCTCGTATCCCACCCCGTGCGAAGGTGTGCTCACTTCGGCCACCAGTACCTCACAGGCCCGGATCCACGCCGTATCGCGTTCATAGATCTCTCGCGGGGTTACCTTCCCTTCCAGCAATTTCACGCCCGCCTCGGCCAGGTGTGCCGTTGGCACTTCGTGTCCGTCCGCCAACAATGCCGCGGTGATCGCCCGATAGATGGGTTCAAATTCCCGTCCACCGGTAATGGAGCATGCAAAATATATATTCATGGTTCCCGGTCGAATTTGGAAATGTTAACTGGGTTCGAAAGAGTATCCGGGTGAGGCTGTCTATCGGTTTGCGTTACTGGCGCTGGGGCGGGCATGGATTCTGTTTGAGAGCAGGAAAAACCCGAAGCCAGAAAAATGCCTGTAAATCGCGCAGAATCCCCAGGGTCCAGTGCACGGTTTGTTGGCACGCTCTTGTTATACACACGGATTAAACCCAAAAGTATTCTCGACAACTCCATGAAGCACCTTGTAAATAGATTGACCTATTACGCCTTCAAATTCTTTCTGAATTTCTAAAAATGCCTTCCAGCGTGGGACGCTAAACTCGTTTACTCCATGTCTTAATGCCACATCCATCAATCTTTTTTCAACTAAACAATAACCTGATGGCAAGGCTATTGCGTCACAAAGTTGAATGAGCCTATCATATTCATCAAACTCGATTCTGGTAAGATATTCATCCAGAAAATCTAGCTCTTGTTTTGTGCAATCCCATTTGCCTGCAACAGAGTTTATTTGCTTCAAAGGAAATACGTGCGTTATGCAAATTCGAGCGGCGTAATCAAAACCTTGTTCCCTGAGGAAATAATAACCATCAAGAGTATGTCGCATGTCTGTAACAACGCCAGCCCGTCGTCCAATATCATGTAGATAACCCAAAATAAAAGCAGTTTGTGAATTGAGCTCTGGATGATGCTCTGCGATTGTTTCTGCGGCTTTTCCGACAAAAAAAGAATGCTGAACCCAGGGACCAGGATGCAACCCTTGTGCTTCTTTGATAAATGTTTCGGCTTGTTCGAGAGAAGGAATATTCATATCAATTTATATTTTGTTTGCAAGACTCTGTGCTAAAAAGGGCGTGCCAACATTGGTTCACGTTTCATCTTCGGGCGAACGGGGCAGCTTGATACTCTTCAGCTCAGCCTCGGACCCTGGCAGTTGCCCGCTCAGTCGCGAGAGCGACCGTTCCAATTTTTCCCCGCGCAGGCTGAAGGTCACGTCGCCGCGCGTCCGTTCGATGATGGCCCGGATCACGTCCGTCTGCCTGCGCAGCCCGTTGGTGATTGCGTCCGGGTAGTCCATCGTCACCAGGATGGCAAAGATGTCGTCCATGTGCCCCAGCAGCCGTTCGGCTTCCGCGGAGTTATCCTGGCGCAGCATGTCCAGGCAGCGGCGGCGCATTTCACCCACCGACTCCGCCAGCCCGTTCAGGTAGGTGTTGGGCGGCAGGGTCAGGTCTTCGGGTGTGGGCAGCGCCTGGTGGCGGATCAGGGCGCAGGTGATGCTGGCCTCTGCGAATTCTTTCAATGAATCCTGGGTGTATCCCGCAAAAAAGAAGGCAGGATAATCCGCCAGGTCGTTGCGCAGGGAATCAGCCAGCGTTTTGGCCTCGTCCAGGTGTGCCTGCATAACCTCGGTTTCATCGCGATGGACGGCGCGGATCGACAGGGCGCAGGCGCGCGTCAGTGCCCGTGCCTGTCCAAGCGCCTTGTCTCTAATCGCAGTCTGTGCATCGAAATTCTGGCGGATCTGTTCGGCGATCTTTTCAAGTTTTTGCATGGGTTTATCCTGGGTGTGAGAGGACGCGGACAGCAATTTCGTCCGCGTCCGTTTGGGTCATTATTTGGGTTCTATGGGAGGCTCTTTGGGGGGTTCCTTGGGAGGGTCCGGCGGGTGAAATGGCTTGAAGAGGGTGTCGGCCAGCGAGGCGCCGCCCAGCGGAATGTTGACGGTCCCAAAGGTGGCTTCATAGCGTGCCAGGTTTTCGTTGAGCGCCTGGGCAAACAACTTCAGCGCCACCGGGCTCATCACCACCCGGGCGGTCACGGTTGCTTTCCCATCGCCGGGCAGCAGCCGTGCAAAATCCAGAACGAACTCCGCCGGGGCGTGCGCGATGCGCGCCAGGTTGGCGTAGACCGGATGCAGGTCACCCGGGAGGTCGATCTGGAAGGAGGTTGGTGGTTTGGGAGGGGGGAGTGACACTTCGGCCTCGTTTCCGGGTTAGAAGGGGATGTCTTCGCTCTCAGCCGGGATGCCGCCGTCCTCGCTGACGGCTGCGCTGCTCATGCCGCCGCCTTCCGTCTCGGAGCGGCTGCTCAGGAAGCGTACGGTCTGGGCGGAGACTTCGAAGGAAGCCCGGCTCGTCCCGTCCTGGGCCTGCCAGATGCGCGGGCCGCCCGTGGCGGGGTCGGCTGTCAGTCGGCCTTCCACCAGCACTTTCGAACCTTTCTTAAGATATTGGTTGCAGGTCTCGCCCGTTTTGCCCCAGGCTGAGACGCGGAACCAGATGGTCTCCTTGACCGTTTCGGCGTTGTTGTTGGTGTATTGGCGGTTGGTGGCCACCGAGAAGGATGTGACCGCCTGGCCGGAGGGGGTGTAACGCATTTCCGGGTCCCGGCCTACATTGCCTACAATGATGATGGTTTGGTACATGGGGATTCTCCTTTCGAGTCTATAGGTCCCGCCGTAGCGCGGCGGGGACAGTGTGTTCTTTCAATTTTACTTCACATTTCCCATGATATCAGCGGGATTTCCATTTCCTGCGGGGTCAATCCGCCGTGGTGCCCATAATATCTCTGTTCGTACTTGTTTTTCTCGTACCACCAGACCGTCTCGCCCCGGTATGGCAGGATGACCAGGTCACCGGCCCGCCCTAAAAACTGGGGGGACACGCGTGGGCCGAAATAGCCCTCCACCGCCAGGTCTGCAACTTTTCGCACCTCCGCTTTGCCTTCCAGGCGCGGTGCGAGGAACGCCTGGGCCTCCTCCACCATTCCGGGGCGGATATACAGGAAAAAGTCGCGCGCCGACCCAGCCGGCACGATCAAGGTCCCCTGCTGGTTGGTCCTCAGGAATTTTTCGATGCCTTCGAAGCGCGCCTCCCGGTTGAGATAGACCGTGGTCTGCGGGTCGGTCTCCGACTGCCCGTGGTCGGCGCTCAGCAGGAACAGGATTTTCTTCCGGTTGCCTTTCAGCGCATTCAGGAGGATGGTCTCCATGGTCATCAGGAACACCTGGATCTCTGCGCTGGTTTGCGCAGAATCGGGTCCGTATTCGTGGCTGACCGAGTCGATCTTTTCGTAGTAGAGAACAAAATATTCCTTTGATGTAATCCCGGTTCCAGCACGGGATGTGCTGGATGGTTTCGCCAGCGCTTCCGCCAGGTTGACCAGTGCTTCAGGCAGGGTCTTGTAACCAATCGCTTTTGCCCCCGAAAAGATCACGTCCCCATAAGTGGATGGGGTGTATTCCCGGTGCTGGAAAATGGTGGAGACAATCTCTTGTTTCTTGAGCTGCTGGTAAAGCGTGGTCTGTGGGAAAAGCCGGCGTGGTTTTGCTCCCACCTGCTTGAGCGTATCCCGCTGCGACGTTCCGCCAAACGAGAACAGCAGCGGTGCGATGATGGCGTCCAGCGTAGGCTCGTAATAGATCCACTCGAAAATACCGTGTTCGCCCACCGGCATACCGGCATGCAGCGTGGTAAGCTGCGCCGCCGTGGTGGAGGGGAACTGCGCGATCAATTTCTCCACTTTCCCGAGTTTGGTGGTGCTTTTCAGGAAGGGCGCCTCCTGGAATTTTTCGAAAAACCGCCAGCCGAAACCGTCCACCAGGAACAGGACCACTGCCTCATATTTTTTATCAGCGGTTAACAGGTCAGTAATGCGCCGGGGCAGACCGGCGAATCCGCCCGGGTCGTAGCGGGGTTTGATGAAATCTGCATTCATCCTTCAATTTTACTCTTTCGCCAGGGAGTTTCTGCCTCGGTTTGCAATCCAAATTTCCAGGATTAAGATGTCGGCACGCCGGAAAAAGGAACCGCCCGGCTCTTGATGAACCGGGCGGAGTATCTGGGATGTTGGGCTTATTTGATGGTGTAGGTCACGCTGACCATCACGGTGATCTGCGTCAGCCCGGGCTGGATCGGCACGGAGGCATTCGGAGCGGCTGCGCCGCCGCCGCCGCCCATCCCGTAACCGTAGGGGGTGGGGGAGTTGTCCGAGTAGGTCACTGTCTGGATCTCGCCCAGGGTCACCTTTGCCGTCTGGGCCAGTTCGGACGCCAGGCTGCTGGCATTCGCCATCGCCTTCGTGCGGGCCTGCGCCATGGCAGCGGTCTTATCGGCCACGTCGAAGGTGATGCTGTTGATGTTGTTGGCGCCGGCGCTGACGGCCGTATTGAGCAGGGTGCCCAGCTTGCCCAGGTCGCGCACGGTCACGTAGACCGTGTTGTCCACTGAATAACTGGTAACGCCGGTCGATGCGCCGGTCACCTTGTCATACTGTGGGCTGGAGTAGACGCTGAAATTGCTGGTCTGGATATCCTCGACTGCGATGCCCGCGTTTTTCAGCGCATCCACCAGGGCCTGGGTCTGGGTGTTGTTGTTGTTGACCGCAGTGGCAATGGTGGGATCATCGGTATGAACGCCGATATAAATATAGGCGATATCGGGGGTCAGGAACACCGTGCCGTTGCCGTTTACGCTCAGCGTGCGCGGCTGGGGGGCTGTCCCGCAGGCGCTCAGCGCCAGGGCCAGCACCAGGAAGGGAATGAAAATGAAAAGTTTGTTTCGCATGATATTACTCCTTGTGTAATATTAGTATAACATTAGCATGACGCAGCACATCAGGATTTTGTTCCCAATCGGAAATTTCTTTTTCAGTTATAGCGTCTTTTCACCGTATGTCATTGCGATACCGGCGTAATTTGCCGGTCGTCATCGTCCCGGTGGTTTTCCGGGAGGCAGTCTCACGCCATAAACGTCACTTGCAATCCTGGGTTATACTCCTGGTATGAACATGAACGTTCAAATAAATGGATCCCAAAGATTAATACCAAGCCGGATTATCCTCTTCATGTTTTTATTGGCTTCCTGCAGCCCAGGCCGGGGGACCACACAACCTGCCACTTCTATTCCAACACAAGGTCACCTTCTTCCAACCGGCACATTATTACGGACCAGCACGTTTCTCCCCACCTTTACCTTTATAGCCCCGATTGATAACCTGATCGCCATCCTCGAGGTGTCCGATCCCATTTCG
>JADGQC010000046.1 GCA_017882125.1 Anaerolineales bacterium | reverse complement strand
GAGAACAAATCATACCAACGACTCAAACGGTTGTAGTTTGTTCGAGACGCTGAATGGTTCACCGGATAAACGCCCCCTCGCGACCAGCCACAGCGTCCCGGATATGTTGTGCATGACCATGGAAAAGGTCCATCTCTACCGCTTCGCTGAGCTTGAACCAATCCACGCCGATCGTTTCACTGCTCAAGCCAGGTTCCCCGCTGATGAGCTTCACTTCGAAATTTAGGACCACAATAAAGGCCTGGTTGCCATCCGGGTAAACAATTACCTGATTCGGATCAGAGTAGACTCCTGTAAGCCGGAGGATATGCACTTCCAACCCAGTCTCCTCCAAAACTTCGCGCGCACAACTTTCAGAGACCGACTCTCCCACCTCGACCATTCCTCCAGGCAGGCACCAGCTCCCGTTGTCTTTTCGGCGGGTAAGCAAAACCTGGTTGCGCTCATCATTAAACAGGGTTGCCGAGCAACCCAGCCGGAGTTTTGCTTGCTTGCTGATGCGTTCGCCGTAAATAATTTGGGTCATGAATCAATTATACAAGACGTTTGCATCACCTTGGACCCCTGGTCACACCTGTACAAATGTTCCATTCTTCAAATCAGCGAGTGCTTGCTGGATTTCTCCTATAGTATTCATCACGAAAGGTCCATAAGGGACGATAGGTTCACCAATTGGGCTGCCTGCAACCAGGACAAACCGTAACGGCGAAGTTCCTGCCTTGACTTCGATCTGATCGCCTGAGCCGAATACCACCATCTTTACTCCTGCAACTTCCTGGTCCCCGAATACACCTTGTCCATCGAAAATGTATGCCAGGCAAGTTTGTTTTTCCGGGACCGGCACGTTGAAAGTTGCACCGGGTTCGAGGGCTACATCCAGGTAAATCGGGTTTGCAGCGATCTCCGTCACCGGGCCAACGATATCCCCCAGCATGCCTGCAATGACATGTACCCGGCAACCTTCCTTTTCGAAAACAGGAATGGTTACTGCCTCGACTCCTTGGTAACGCGGTCTGGACATTTTTTGGCTGGCAGGCAGGTTGACCCATAACTGGAATCCATTAATAATCCCATCCAGCCCGCGCCGCGGCATCTCTTCATGAAGAATCCCGCCACCAGCAGTCATCCATTGAACATCGCCGGGACCAATGAGACCGGAATTGCCAAGGCTGTCCCGGTGTTTAACGCTCCCTTGAATAATGTATGTCACTGTTTCGATGCCACGGTGGGGGTGCATCGGGAACCCCCGGATCGGGCCTTCCGCCGGGTCATTGAAAGCGAAGTGATCGAACAAAAGAAACGGGTCAAACTGGTTAGATACCTGCGGTGCGATGGATCTGCGCAGGAGAACTCCCGCACCTTCCATTACAAATCGCGGTTCAATGATTTCTTTAATTGGGCGACTATTATTCATACCATTTAACTCCGATTAACACATTTTACCAGTAATTCCGGCGAGTTGCTAAATTAAAACTACCCTGCTTTTGGTTTCAGGAACCATGGCGGGATAATTGCGATATGAGTACTAGTTCATGAAAAATCCCTGTTTTTCGAGAGCGGAGATTAATTCGGTGCGCGAAGCAAGCGACACACGCCGGGCGGTGTGCTCCGTCCACCCGTAGTCTTCCATCTCATCAGGTTTCCCGGGAACAGGCACATGCCGGCCCTTATAAATCCCAGTCGCAATCATCCTTTTGTCGTAATCGCGTAAATCTTCTTCTTCTGACTCGCAGCTGTACGATTCCCAATGCAGAACCGATCGAAGAGGTAGACGCGGCTTGATATCGGACCGTTTTTCGGACCATCCGAGGGTCATTCCGATAATTGGGAAAGTGAGTTTGGGCAGGTTCAGAAGCTCGATTATTTCGGATGCGTTGTTGCGGATGCTGCCGATGTAACAGATGCCCAGCCCGAGAGATTCGGCGGCTAAGGCGGCATTCTGGGCAGCCAGGGAGACGTCAATAGCGGCGATGAGGAAGTTTTCAGTGAATTCAGTCACCTGGGTACAGCCGCGTAATTTACATACCCGGTCAAGGCGTGCCAGGTCTGCACACCATGCCAAAAAGACTGGTGCTTCGCGGATGTGAGCCTGGTTACCGCAAAGTTTCGATAGCCGGTTACGCCTCCCAGCATCTGTGACCGCAACAACGCTGTAGGCCTGTAAGTTGGAGGAAGTGGAAGCATATTGTGCAGCAGAGATAATGGATGCGACCATTGAGGCGGGCAGTGGGTCGGGCTTGTAGTGCCGGACCGAGCTGTGTTGATGGATAAGGTCGATGATTGGATTTTCCATGGATTTTCCAGGAACATGTTTGAAATAAATCGTTAGAATTACTGAACAATAATCTTGATGAAGAATGTCCCACCAAAAGGAATGCCCTGTCCGTCAAAAGCCTGCCATTCACTAAAATATTCCCCCTGTACCAGCGGGGCAGTGAAAACAATTCGCAGGTTCGCTTGCATCCCGGCTCGGTCCGGATAAAGGGCTTGTTCGGGCGATGCGCCCAGTGCATCACCTCCCACCAGGCGTAGCCGATAGAGGCTGTCCCAATTGCAGGAACCGGAATTTTGAACAAGCCATTGTTTATCCAAAGAACTCCCTGCCGCGACAATGGAAAGATCGGGAATGGTCACATCGTTGATAAAAGTCAATCCATTTACGCATATGGGTGTGGCTGTAAAAAGAATAGCCAAAGTTGGAACGGGGGTGTCAGTGGGAATAATAGGGGAAATGGTAGGTGAAATAGTAGGAAGAAACGAGGGAAGGTTTGTCGGCGTTGGGAATGGAGTGCTGGATTCCCCGCATCCAGTCAACAGGAGCCACAAGAAAATCAAGATACTGGCAATCCCTGCAAACGCAAAAATGGACACAGGAACAGTCTTTTTACTATTTCCTGTGTCCATCCGTTTCTCCATGCAAACTCTATAGATCAGGCTTCTTCCGTTGCATCACCGCCAGAATCTTCACCACCACCGGCGACAAGTGGGATCGCAACCTCCCCGCCGTTGGCGCGCTGGCGGATCACCTGTTCGATTTCGTTCACCATATCCGGATTCTGGCGGAGGAATTCCTTGGAGTTTTCGCGACCCTGCCCAAGGCGTGTTTCGCCATATGAGAAGAAGGCACCGCGCTTATCCACGATTTCAAGCTGGGTTGCCAGGTCGATCAAATCGCCCACCTTGGAAATGCCTTCGTTATACATGATATCGAATTCGGCGGTTCGGAAAGGAGGCGCAACCTTGTTTTTAACAACGCGGACACGCGTCCGGTTCCCAACAATTTCAGCGCCAATCTTGATCGATTGAATCCGGCGGACATCCAGGCGGACAGAAGCATAAAATTTAAGGGCATTCCCGCCGGTCGTGGTTTCCGGGTTGCCAAACATGACACCAATTTTCATCCGCAATTGGTTAGTAAAGATCACCGAAGTCTTGGTCTGGTTGATGGCTCCGGAAAGTTTACGCAGCGCCTGGGACATTA
Source organism: Anaerolineales bacterium (assembly GCA_017882125.1). Classification (GTDB taxonomy): domain Bacteria; phylum Chloroflexota; class Anaerolineae; order Anaerolineales; family Villigracilaceae; genus UBA877. The sequence continues at coordinate 13,044 of JADGQC010000046.1, read as the reverse complement.
ATCGAGCCATGGCACCCATCTGGGCGTCACCCATATCGCCCTCGATCTCGGACCGCGGAACCAGCGCGGCAACGGAATCGATGACCACCAGGTCCACGGCTCCGGATCGCACCAGGGTTTCGGTTATCTCAAGTGCCTGTTCCCCCGTATCGGGTTGTGAAACGAGCAAATTGTCTATATCCACGCCGCATTTGGCGGCATAAACCGGGTCGAGGGCATGTTCCATATCAATGTAAGCCGCCGTTCCGCCCATTTTTTGAACTTCAGCAACGATATGCTGGCATATAGTGGTTTTCCCGGAAGATTCCGGACCATAGATTTCCGTGATGCGTCCGCGCGGAATACCGCCAATGCCCAGTGCCAGGTCGAGTGAGAGCGATCCGGTGGGAATGGCATCGATGATCATTTTATGTGCCTCTCCCAGGCGCATGATCGAACCGTCACCATATCGTTTGACGATATCTCCCAAGGCTTTATCAAGCATGCTGCGACGTCCTTCATCCATGGCAGAACCAGTAGATGTTTCAGATTTGCGAGCCATAATACTCCTCTCCATTCTTGATTGAGTCGAGTATAGCACAGATGTTCGATTCGTCAAGTGTTCAGGGTGTTCCGGTCAGGGGTGCCGGAGGCATGGTAAAGTCGTATCCGCTGAATCCAAAGAATGAAAAATATGTTATCTGACCCGGAAGGATTTGGATGTCAACCTTCCTGTCCAGGGCGGCATAAGGAACGTTAAGCTCATAAACACCTGCTGGCAGGTTCCCCAAAACAACATTTTCATTGTAGTAAGCATCGCTGTTAACGGTCAATGGTCCATAGGTCTTAACTGAGTAGTGCTCTCCGGTCGCCAATGATTTTAAGAGGACCAGGTATGAATCCAGCCGTTGCCCATAAGTGCTCAGTACCCTGCCGACCAGGACACCATACCCTTGAGGAGGGGAAATCCACAATTCCGGGTTGCGGGTTTTCCAAAAATCATTCTCTCCAAGCCGGACTTCAAAATGAAGGTGAGGGCCGGTGGTCATACCAGTGTCTCCAACCAGACCCACCACGGTCCCGGTGTTAACCCATTGACCGACGATCACGTCCACTTCCTCCATATGGGCATAGACAGTGTATAGGGGCTGGTCCTTGTAGCCAAAGTCATGACGGATGGCGACTGCCAGCCCATAGGGGTCTTTTAAATTGTAACTTGAGCCAGAATAAAGTCCAATCCCGGCCCATACCACCGTTCCCGGTCCGGCAGCTAAAACTTCGGCGCCGCGCGGAGCTGGCAGGTCGACCCCGGTATGGATTACGTCCGGGCCGAAAAAGATCCCGCCATAACGATAATCCCATATTGGGTCGCCCGGGTAAGCGGCAGCAATGGGAGCAGCGAAATAGAAATGGTCATAAGGGGAAAGTGCCCAGGGTGTGGGATAGAGAGGTGGGCGGTATTCTGCTCCTTTTGCTGGAATGATGGTGGGGAAGAATAATTGCATGGGGCTGCTGGTGTCCGTAGGGAGGGGCAAGGGAGTTTCACTGGCAGCAAATGGTGAAGGGGTTGCAGGCAGCTGAAGCAGCGTGGTTGCAGCAGTTGAAGTGGCTTGGGATACTGGAGTTGTGATCAATGGTTCGGAAGTTTGCCTTGCTGGCGGGGTTGCAGTCGGCGCAGGGACAGGGGCACAGGATGCCAGGAAGATTATTAAGAAAATGAATCGCAAAACAAAAATTGGTTTCATCGTTAAGGTGTGGTGGTTGGATGAACCGTGGGTGTTTTTGTAGAGGTGGGTGCAATATACCAGAACGGAGTCCGGGTGGGGGTGCGGGTCGGTGGGATAACCATGGTGGGGGTGACCAGGATTTCGGGCGGATAAAGCTGCAGCATGGCTGTTCGCCAGTCCAGGTTCTGGGAATAGACCAGTTCATTGAAACGAGCTCCGGCATAATAACTTCTCCAATTCGTCAACGCGGGTAAACGCTGCCACCCGTATTGAGCTGATAGCGTAGTTAGATCGAGCCAATAACCTGCCGGGATGGTGGACATTAATTGCCCGCCATTTTCATAGGCGGAAGAGCTTGTAGCCCTGGCTGAAAAATCCCAGGGGATCTGGGTTAACGGCATGCCCTGGGACCCATCCTGGGCAGCAGTGCGTAAAAATATACGCCAATATACTTGTTGACCAAAATCTTCACGGACCACGACCATCCAATCGGACTGGACCAAAACCGGGTTAAGCGTGAAGGCTCTCCCTGTGTAAAGCCAGTCGTCGCCTAAACCGGGATCGGGTGGCGTGGTAAGTGGGATGAACGCATTTTCCAGGTTGCCGAGGGCATCCCAGCCAGATTGTGTAGAAATTAACGTGCGTAATCTTTGGAAGGAGTCAGCAGCAGACTCGATCATTTTTGGAAAGGCTGCAGTGACGCTGGGAATTGGGATGAGCGATAAGCGACTTGAAGGCTGATCAGGTTGCGATATTGTTCCAGGATCAAACAAGGCAGGTTGAGTTACCAGGGCAGCTGCCTTGAATGGACCCGGAATTTCCGTTGTTGTAGTACCAACCGATAACCCGTCAACTTGCCCGGGGAGCAACATGGGGGGGATGTTGATGGCTCCGGTGGTGGAGTACCCTGTTAAAAAGTTCTGATTGGGGGCAGATAAACGAGTGGCAATCTCATGATTATCCAGCCAAACTGACCAATCTCCCGCTCCAACCCATATAGGCTGGGCATCTGGGGAACTTGCGTCCCAGACATACACACCTGTTAATCCTGAATCTGAATTGGTAGAAGCCCATGCTAATTTACTTCCATCCGGAGACCAGGCGGGATGGGAATCAATCGCCTTTGGATTGTTGCTAATATCCGTGAATGCCCCAGCTCGATCGAGGTCGGCAATCCAGATTTCGGGTTCACCTGAACGATTTGAGACAAACGCAATCTGTCGTCCGAGAGGTGACCAAGCAGGAGATGTGTTGGATGATTCATTTTTGGTCAGTTCCTTGGGTGCCTCGCTTTTGTCGGTAACCGAACGGATGGTAATATTTAAGTCGCCATTCGTGTAGCTTTCATAAGCGAGCCACGCACCATCGGGAGACCAGGTTGGGGCAGCATCATATTCAATCGTGTCTGTCAACCGGCGAATATTCCCGGTGCCCAGCTCCAACAAGTAAAGGTCCCAATACCCATTTCGGCGAGAAGAGAATGCTAGTAAATTTCCATCAGGACTCAAGGCCGGGGTAATATCGTCCCACGCATTGGCTGTCAGGCGCGTCAGGGAAATACTTTGGGGGGAATAAGCAAAAAGATGGTAATAACCGCCTTCTTCGAATGATAAAAAGAAAACTCCCGGAGTTTTCGAGATAGTCTCGGCCATCTCTGGAGTGGCGGTGATAACGTAGGGAGTCTGGGTTTTAACTTCGATGGTTCCTATGGGAATCGATGGGGTGAAGGTTCGTTCAATGGTGCTGGTCACGTTGGGCGTGGAGGTCTGCCCACATGAAGTGAGAAGTAGCAATAAAACTAATCCAAAGAATATGAAGACAGACAAACGATTAGGAGGATAAGACATTTTATACCGCGGTGGATGTGATTTCAAAGTTGAGGTCACGGCGATCGACTTCACCCAGTTCCGGATAAGAAAGAGTGACGGAGAGCTTGCACACTCCGCTGGGGGATGTGGATGAATTACGGATGTGGAGATTTAGTTCGAGGTTCCAACTGACCGGTTCGACAATACTTGTTGTTGCGAGTACCTTTCCTGAGGAATCGGTCAAAGAAAGGTCAAGATAGGGTTTTTGTTGGAACGGGGTTATGTCCAAACTGACCTTTACGCGTTTGCCACTGGCATACGGTTCGGCGTGCATGTTGAGCAATCGTGTATCGGCCGGCAGCATTCTTTCAATATTGGGGTCGATTTGGAAGAAACCCATGCCGCCATTATAACCAGAAACCGGGTTTCTCACCGCCCTCCCTACGGTATAATCTGATCATGACACCCAAATTGACACATATTGACGAATCTGGCAGGGCAAGGATGATCGATGTGGGGGACAAACCTGATACTGAGCGTGTAGCGATCGCGAGCGGCCAGGTAATTATGAAACAGGCAACCCTGGAATTGATCCGGTCTGGGACGATGAAAAAGGGGGATGTGCTGACCGTTGCACAAATTGCCGGCATCAGCGCAGCCAAACGGACCTCGGAATTAATTCCGCTGTGTCATCCATTACCGATCACGCACATTGAGGTTTCACTCTCTCTTGACGATTCCTTACCCGGGGTGAATATTTCTGCATCCGTCAAAACAATTGGAAAGACAGGTGTTGAGATGGAAGCGCTTACCGCAGTTTCGGTGGCGGCGCTTACTGTTTATGATATGGCCAAGGCGGCCGAAAAAACGATGAGAATACAGAATATCAGGCTTCTTGAAAAACATGGTGGGAGGTCAGGAGATATCATTAACTTGTAAAGGCAAAAGGATTGTCTTGCCAGGTCCTTTGAGCATGGAGTAAAGAATGCACACAGTAAAAATATTGTTTTTTGCAACTCTGCGAGATTATGTTGGCTCAAAATCGGTGGAGCTCGAGATCCCGGAGGGAACGACCATAGGCGGATTGAAGGATATGCTTGCGACTACGTATCCTCGCCTGGAAAAAGTTAAAGAATCAATGATGGCAGCGATCAACCGCGAGTATGCCGCTGAAACGCAAGTGATTCCCCTGGCAGCGGAAATAGCCTTCTTCCCTCCGGTTTCCGGGGGATAGGAAATTAATATGGACTTCCCAACAATAATTTCTCTCACCGAAACCGACCTCGATCTAAATTCCATGCTTGCGCAAATCACTCTGCCTACCACCGGTGCGACGGCAATTTTTACCGGGGTGGTTCGTGGGCAAACTACTCGTGGCGACTACCACGCGACCGATTACCTGGAATATGAAGCATTCCAGCCAATGGCGGAAACCAAAATGCGTCAAATTGCCGATGAGATCCGCCAAAAATGGCCGACAATTGAAGGCATACTCATCGTTCAGCGTACCGGGCGGTTGTATCCCGGTGCGCCCTCCACAGTGATTGCGTGCTCGTCAGCCCACCGTGATACTGGAGTTTTCGAAGCAGCGCGTTACGGAATAGACAGGTTGAAGGAAATCGTACCGGTCTGGAAAAAAGAAATAGGGTCGCTGGGTGAGCAGTGGATCGAAGGCAAGTACCACCCGAAACCCGGAGAATGATGGACATTTCTTGCACAAGCTGCGACCGCAGTTACCCTCAAGACGGATTGCCTTATCTTTGTCCGCATTGTATGGGTTTGTTCGACTTCCGAAACCCTTTTCCCTTTAAACCAACCCAGGTAGATCGAAGCCAGCCTGGTATATGGCGGTATCGCCACATCTTCGGGCTCTCTCCCGAGTTTGAGCCCTTATCCCTGGGCGAAGGCAACACCCCGCTCATTTGGGCGGAGGTTTATGGGCGCAAAGTTGCATTTAAATGCGAGTTTCAAAACCCGAGTGGATCCTTTAAAGACAGGGGTTCCGCGGTCTTAACCGCATGGCTCAAATCACGGAATATTACCTCAGCGGTCGAGGATTCATCTGGCAATGCCGGAGCTTCCTTTGCCGCCTACGCTGCCCGGGGAGGCATCAAAGCCCGGATATTTGTCCCTGAATCCGCCGGCGGACCCAAGCTCCGGCAAATTGAAGCATATGGGGCAGAGCTTGTCCCGGTCCCGGGCAGTCGGAGTAACGCCTCCGCGGAAGCCATGAAAGCCGCCGAGGAGGGACAGGCTTATGCCAGCCACGCCTATTTACCGTTCAACCTTCCCGGTTATGCAACAACCAGTTACGAGATATTCGAACAATTGGGGGACCAAATGCCGGGTGCAGTTGTTTTGCCAGCCGGACAGGGGGGAATGCTACTTGGGATGGCACGCGGTTTCGAATCCTTGCGGGTGGCAACTGGTTCAAAAAAAGGGAAACCGATGATCATCGGGGTGCAAGCGCGTGCATGTGCGCCTTTATGGGCAAAGTTTTCCAAAGGCGATACTACAGTAGGGTTGATTGCTGATAATCCAACGGTGGCGGAAGGGGTGCGCGTATCAAATCCGGTGCGCGCAGATGCTGTCCTACAAGCAGTATCGGCGAGTAATGGGATGATCCTCGCTGTCCCAGAAGAGGAAATTATCCTTTACCGCAACGTACTGGCTCGCCTCGGTTTTTATGTGGAACCTACTTCCTCGATTGTTTTGTCAGCCTTGAAAAATACCGTTCAAAATTTGCCAGACCCGGTGGTCGTCATTTTGACCGGGTCCGGTTTTAAATACGCCCCAAATTAATCAAAGGAAATTAGCTGTGGCAGATATCCAACTTTTTGGAAAAAAACTGACAAACAACCTTGAGAAGGTCATTGTGGGGAAGCGACACCCAATTGAATTGATAGTTATTAGTCTGCTTTGCCAGGGACATGCCCTTATCGAGGATGTCCCGGGGGTTGGAAAGACAATCCTGGCGCGCAGCCTGGCAAAATCGCTGGGATGCACCTTCAACCGCCTGCAATTCACCCCGGATATGCTTCCAAGTGACATAACCGGTGTATCCATTTACAACCAGGCCAAGCGGGAATTTGAATTCCGCCCCGGACCGATCTTTGCTCAAGTGGTGTTGGTGGATGAGATCAACCGTGCCACGCCCAAGACACAGGCTGCCCTGCTCGAAGCTATGGAGGAACGCCAGGTAACGGTGGATGGTAAAACGCACCCCCTGCCTGGTCCATTTATGGTCCTGGCGACCCAGAACCCCATTGAATATGAAGGGACATTTCCTCTCCCGGAAGCCCAGTTGGACCGATTCCTGTTGCGGGTCCGCCTGGGATATCCGAACGCTTCTGATGAAATAGAGATTCTAGATCGCCAACAATTGCGTCACCCCATCGAGACGCTTAAATCTGTTATTAAAGTAGCTGAATTAAAAGAAGCGATGCAAGAGATTAAGAAAATATATGTTTCTGAGGGGATCAAGCGCTATGCTGTCGAATTGACCAACCGTACCCGGCAGAACGAAGATATATACCTGGGCGCCAGCCCGCGCGGCAGTCTGGCGCTTTTCCGCACCGGGCAGGCGGCTGCCGCCCTGGAGGGGCGTGATTACGTTTTACCGGATGATATTAAACGCATGGCTGTTCCAGTGCTGGCTCACCGGATTATTGTAGGGCCTGCAGCCCGATTGCGGGAATTAAGTGCGGAGCAGATCGTCCAGGAAATTGTCGATAATACTCCCGTTCCCGGCGGAGAATACGGGGCGACTTCCCGGAAATGAGACATTCCCACGCAGCGCGCTGGTTCCTGGCAGGATTATTATTATTCAGCCTTGGAGGTTGGGTTGTTACCGGCCTGATGCTGTATGCACGCCTGGCATATCTCAGCCTTTTGCTATTTGTCACTGCAGGGATTTTCGCATTAATTTCGATGCGCGGTATGTATTTGAGCAGGCAAACCCGCATCTTGCGCGCCAGCATGGGGGACGTTTTTGAAGAACATTTCGAGGTATGGAATTCCACCTGGCCCGCCTGTCTCTGGTTGGAAATAATCAATAATTCCAACTTACCCATGGCGGGCGGATCGCGTATCCTGACCGGTATAGGGTCTCACCAGCGGCGTTTTTATACTGCTAGAACCCTGCTTTACAAGCGCGGAGCTTTTCTTCTTGGTCCCACCAGTCTTGCATCCGGAGATCCGTTTGGTTTGTTTACCATTCGGAAAGAGGTTCAGGCAAAAGACACTCTGATGGTCTTGCCGATGATCTTCCCGATCGATGATTTTCCGCCACCCCCAGGGCTTTTGCCTGGCGGGAAAGCCATTCGATTGAAGACATCTGACGTGACTCCCCATGCGGCTGGCGTACGCGAGTATGTCCCCGGCGATGCGATGAAACGGATCCACTGGCCAAGCACAGCCCACCGGGGGCGGTTCATGGTCAAGGAATTCGAGCAGGATCCGCAGGCAGACACCTGGCTATTTTTGGATGCCAACAGGGAGATTCAGGCATCAATGCCGGATCACGTGCTGGCTTTTAGTGAAGACGGCTGGTGGCTGCGCCGTCCAAACGTATCCCTTCCACGTGATTCCTTTGAATATGCCATCAGTGCCGCAGCTTCACTTGCCAGGTATTTCCTTTTGGACCGGCGTGCGGTCGGATTGGCATGCGCTGCCGGTATGACGACGATAGTCCCGGCAGAACGTGGGGAACGCCAGGTCACCAAGATCATGGAGACTCTGGCGTTTCTTCAACCGGATGGGAAAATGCCATTGCTGGGACTGGTCACCATGCGCGCCAAATTGCTGCCCATCGGATCGGGCGTTATTCTGATTACTCCATCAACAAGACCCGAATTGCTGCTGGCAGTTGAAGACTTGTTGCGCCGAAAGCTGCGCCCGATTGTTGTTCTGATTAAACCGGAAACATTTGGTGGGAAGGAAGAAAGTGGGCAAATCCTCTCTGGTTTGCTGGAACGCAATGTCCCGGTTTGCCCGGTTGGGTTTGGTGATGATCTTTCGGTTAAATTGACCCTCCCTGTGGTCTATTTCCAGAGGCAAAGGCTGCCAAAATCCTACTTTAACATCCGGGTTTGATGCCTGGAGATATAGTGATTTATTTCACGAAATATCCGTCCACATTGCACTAGACATTCCCGATAACACCATTGATACTTGGAAGGATATTATAGGAGACGCGCATGAAGCATTTTCTTGACATTTCCGACCATTCATCCGATGAACTTCAAGACATCCTGGATCTGGCGATCCGCTTAAAGAAAGAATACTTTTCCACAGGCAACCCGCCGCTTTTTAAAGGGAAAGTCCTGGGAATGATTTTCCAGAAACCCAGCCTGCGAACGCGAGTTTCGTTTGACATGGCGATGCGGCATATGGGCGGGGATGCCTTGTATCTCTCCCCGAACGAAATCGGTCTTGGCAAGCGCGAGTCCATCGCGGACGTCTCCCGGGTTCTTTCAGGGTACGTCCAGGCCATGATGGCGCGGGTTTTTGAACACGCACATGTGCTTGAGTTGGCTAAATGGTCAAGTGTTCCTGTCATCAATGGTCTCAGCGATTACAGTCATCCTTGCCAGGCGATGGCTGATGCATTAACCATCGAGGAGAAATTTGGCAAGGCAAAAGGTCTCAATGTAACCTTCGTTGGCGATGGAAACAATGTTGCAGTTTCACTGATGCAAATTTCAGTAAAACTGGGCTGGAATTTTACAATAGCCAACCCAGAAGGCTACAATATGCCCTCGGGAAGTGTCGAGCAGGCTAAAAAGGTTGCAGAAAAAAGCGGGTCAAACCTGTCATTCTTGCGGGACCCGCATAAGGCAGTCATTAAAGCCCAGGTCATTTATACGGATACCTGGACCAGCATGGGGCAGGAGGAAGAGACTGCCAAGCGCGAGAAAATATTCCCTCCTTATCAGGTCAATGCCCGCCTGGTTAATGAAGCTGACAAGGATGTAATCGTCATGCACTGCCTCCCGGCTCACCGCAACCAGGAGTTGACCGACGAAGTTGCAGACGGCCCGCATTCGGTAATTTTTCCGCAGGCTCACAATCGCTTGCATGCCCAAAAGGCGATTTTGGCGCGGTTATTTCAAGTTGCATAGAATCCAGGTATTTTATCGTCCATGGCGACAGGTTATAAAATGAAAATTCAAGAATATATCGACATTGAGGAACAGTACGGCGCCCATAATTATCATCCATTGGACGTCGTGATTTCCCGCGGCGAGGGGGTGTGGGTTTACGATGTGGATGGCAGGAAATACCTTGACTGTTTATCGGCTTATTCAGCGGTAAACCAGGGACATGTCCACCCGAAGATACTGGCAGCGCTGGTGGAACAAGCAGGAAAAATAACCCTGACATCCCGAGCTTTTCGTAACGACCAGTTGCCTCTTTTTTACAAGGAACTTTCAGAAATTTCCGGCTACGAAATGTCGTTGCCTATGAATTCCGGCGCGGAGGCTGTGGAAACTGCCCTTAAAATTGCCCGAAAGTGGGCCTACCAGGTAAAACAAATTCCTCGTTACCAGGCGGAGATCATCACCTGCGCCGGAAATTTCCACGGGCGGACCATTTCCACGATTTCTTTTTCCACCGAACCACTTTATCGTGATGATTTTGGTCCATTCACACCCGGATTTGTCTCTGTTCCATATGGCAACGCTGACGCCATTGAAAAAGCCATAAATGGCAATACGGCAGCTGTCCTGCTCGAGCCCATCCAGGGAGAGGGCGGGGTCATCATCCCTCCAAAAGGTTTTATGAAGGAAGTTGCCGAAATCTGTAAGAAAAATAATGTGTTGCTCATTGCGGATGAGATCCAAACGGGGCTTGGTCGAACCGGAAAACTATTCGCCGCACAGCATGAGGGGGTCCGCCCGGATGTAACCGTGATCGGTAAGGCCCTGGGTGGCGGATTTTATCCGGTCTCAGCGGTATTATCCGATAAAAAAATATTGGGGCTGTTTACTCCCGGTGAACATGGTTCGACCTTTGGTGGTAACCCGCTGGCAGCCGCGATTGCGCGGGCTGCTTTAAAAGTCATTGTTGAGGAGCACCTGGTTGAGCGTGCCGCGGAATCAGGTGAATATTTTATCGAGCAGTTGAGTGAAATTCCCAGTCCACATGTTAAGGAAGTACGCGGAAAAGGTCTTCTCATTGGCGTGGAGTTGAATGAGAAAGCTGGGGGCGCCAGGCGGTTCTGTGAAGCATTACAAACCAGGGGCATCCTTGCCAAGGAAACCCACGAGCGCGTTATTAGATTTGCCCCTCCGCTGGTGATTGATAAGGAAACCATCGATTGGGCTCTGCCCCTGATTCGGGAAGTTTTGAATCTACAATAGGATCAGGGACGCTGATAGATGATCTAATACTTGGAGATATCCTACTTGCATTGGAGGTATGAAAATGAATATTTGTATCCCAAAAGAACGACGTCCATTTGAATTTCGTGTGGGGCTTTCACCCATGGGGGTGGAAACCCTCATCCAGAATGGACATACGGTCTTTATCGAACATGAAGCCGGGCAGGGAGCCGGGTTCCCGGACAGGGACTACGAGAAAGTTGGGGCAAAAATTGCCTTTGCAGTGGATGAGATTTATGCCCGGGCGGAACTCCTGCTAAAAATAGCCCGACCCCTCGACGATGAACTTGACATGCTTCAACCGCGGTCAACGATCATGGGATTTTTGCATCTTGCCTCTGCCCGCCAAAATAAGATAGATGCATTATTGAAGGACAAGATCAACGCGATTGCTTACGAACAAATCGAAGAAAAGGATGGGTCCCTTCCGGTGCTGCGTCCGTCCAGCCAGATTGGCGGTGCCATGGCAGCCGAAGTAGCTTCCCGCTTGATGCAAAGTGATCACGGCGGACGTGGAATTCTTCTGGGTGGTTTACCGGGGATTCCGCCTGCCGAAGTGGTGATCATTGGAGCAGGGATGGCCGGAACGTATGCAGCCCGCGCCTTTAAAGGACTGGGTGCCCACGTTACAGTACTCGACAGGTCGCTGGTTGCTTTGCAGCGTATCAACCAGTTCGACTCGAATTTTGTCACCATGTTTTCCACTCCTCGGAATTTATTCCGCGTTTGTCAATATGCTGATGTGCTGGTGGGTGCAGTGCTGGTACCGGGTTCACGTGCTCCGATCATCATTACCCGCGAGATGATCAAGAAGATGAAGGACCGGTCGATATTCATTGATATCAGCATCGACCAGGGCGGGTGCAGCGAAACCTCCCGTCCAACAACTCATGAACACCCTTCATATATCGACGAAAATGTCGTGCATTATTGCGTCCCCAATATGCCGAGTGTCGTAGCCCGGACTGCTACATATGGTTTTGTGAATGCAGCCCTTGAATACATTCTTGAGATAGCAAACCTGGGTGTGGAAAAGGCCATCGAAAATCCTGCCATCGAGGCCGGCGTCAATACCTATCAAGGGGAATTGCGCCACTTATCCCGCCTTGAGAAAAAGGAGTAGACATGGATTGGAATAGTATTTATCAATCGCGGGTGACTACCGCAGAGAACGCAGTCCAGGCGGTTCAGTCGGGGAATCGAATCTTTATGACCGGCAATGTATCCGTTCCACAGACACTGCTTGCCGCACTGGTGGCATACGCCCCCAACTTGAAGGATGTACAAATTTGCCAGGCGCTTTCTGTGGGCGCGGCTGACTATGTCAAGCCGGAAATGGAAGGTCATTTGCGGGTAAACGCCATGTTTATCAGTGCGAATGTCCGCAAGGCTGTCCAGGAGTGCCGGGCAGATTTCACCCCGGTGCTGCTTTCCGAATTTCCGCTGTTATTCAAGAATGGAATACTCCCTGTGGATGTTGCATTCATCCATGTATCCCCCCCGGACGAGCACGGATTTTGCTCCCTGGGTGTGGAAGTGGGTCTGACCAAGTCACCTGCAGAAGCGGCAAAAATCATCATTGCTGAGGTGAATGACCAGATGCCGCGCACCCTGGGAGACTCATTTATCCATGTCAGCCGTTTGACACACATCGTCCCGGTCAGTTACCCCATCCCTGAAATGCCAATGGCTGCCGACGGTACTGATCCTATAGTTGAACGACTGGCAGGTTATGTAGCCGATCTCATCCCGGATGGCGCCACCATGCAAATGGGTATCGGTGCAATCCCGGACGCAGTTTTAAAATACCTTTTCCATAAAAAGGATCTTGGCGTCCACAGCGAATTGATCTCGGACGGAGTGATCGATTTGGTGGAAGCCGGGGTTTTGACCAGTGCGCGCAAGACATTGCATCCCGGAAAAATTGTGCTTGGATTTGTCCTGGGTTCCCAACGCTTGTACAGCTGGGTAAACGATAACCCTCTATGCGAATTTCGGCGAACAGAATATGTTAATGACCCCTTTATCATTGCTCAGAACGATAAAATGGTGGCGATCAATTCAGCCATCGAGATCGACCTGACCGGACAGGTGTGCGCTGACAGCATTGGTCCCAAATTTTTCAGCGGTATCGGAGGACAACTC
>JADGQC010000180.1 GCA_017882125.1 Anaerolineales bacterium | reverse complement strand
TGAGGTGCGAGGCATCTGCCAGCCCATGGTTGGGCAATGACTGGGCTGCCTGCCAGAAATTCCAAAGTGGAAGTTGATATTCCAGGGCAAGGCGGGCGATCGTGGCATTTATGGAATTATCCCCTTCCAGGTTATCGGCCTTGGTACCCAGGATGGGAATAATGCCCTGCGCCATCGTATCTTCGATGATGGTACGCATATTGGTTTCAAATACACCCGGGGTGTGGTGGACATAATAGGATTCGTTGGTGCCGACGGATATGATGGCAAAACCTGGATGGTCGAGGCGGTACTGGCAGTCGAGCAGGGACTCATTGCTCAAGCATTGGTCACCGGTCCAGAGGGAGGTCAATAATCCGGCTGTGTTCAACCCGTTTTTCGCGGCCAGGCTGGGACGTTGGAAAGAACCCCGAAAATAGTCAATGGCGGGCTGGAGATAAGTGTACGTACCCAGGTTGTAATTGCTGTCAAAACCCACGAGGAAGTCGGGGGCAGCGGAGGCGCAATCGCCGATACGGGAGAAAACGTGGGGATTATTCCCCAGCGTCAGCCCGAGTTTATAAATTTCGCGAACACGGTCACTGATTTCCTGGGGGATGATGGGCAGGTTCTTCCAGAAGTCCGCGGGAAGAGGAGTGGAGGTGGGGGCGAGGCCTGCTTCAGCAGCGGGGGTAGCTGTGCCGGGCGAAATTACCACCTCAGTTGGGGTTAGCAGGAGGCCGGTGGGAGATGCGATTGCCGCTGTGGATTGGGGCGGGGTCGAGGAAGTGCACGCCGCAAGCAAAGAGAACAACAGGCAAACGTGGAGTATGGACTTAAATCCCCAAAGTTTTCGCAAGTGCATACACGGATTCATGAATTGTCTAATGGATGACTTTCGCGATTGCCGCGATGTGTTCAGGTGTGTTACCACAGCAGCCGCCGACCACGCGTGCCCCCAGCGCCACATATTTCACGGCAAATTCAGCCATCTGCCCGGGCAGAACATCGTAAACGGTGTCCCCGTCCAGCACGTGCGGCAAGCCAGCGTTGGGCTTGATCCATAACGGGAAACCCGGTTCGGCAGCTTTATATTCCTGCTCCACTTTTTCCATGTTTTCCAATGAAGTGCCACAATTTGCGCCCACCATTGCCGCGCCCATTTCTTTATACCTTTTTATCATTTCCGCCGGTTTCACACCCATCATCGTGCGCACGCCCCGGTCATAGCTGAAGGAGACCACGATGGGCAGGTCGGTGATCGTTCGCGCCGCCTTGAAAGCTGCATCAGCCTCATCATATGCAAACATGGTCTCGATGACCAGCAAGTCCACTCCTCCCGCTACAAGTCCCTGGACCTGTTCTGTAAAGGCGGCACCTGCCTCGTCAAGAGTGAGGGGACCGTATGGTTTCATGAGCAGCCCGGTGGGCCCGATGGACCCGGCGACCAGGATGCCGGTCCGGGTGGAGGCTGCCTGTCTTGCCAGCTCGGCGGCACGTTTGTTTACCTCGGTCACGCGCTGCGCATATTTAGATTCCTTCATCCGCAAGCGGGTTCCGCCAAAGGTACAGGTTAATATTATGTCCGCGCCGGCAGCCGTAAAAGCCGATTCAAGTTTCAAGAGCAGCTCAGGCTGGTCGAACACCAAATCCTCCGGTGCAACACCGGGTTGGAGCCCCATTTTATAGAGGTTGGTACCGGTAGCTCCATCAGCAACCAGGGTTTTACCCGATTGCATACTTTCCAGAAATTTATTCATGTTTATTCCTCGGGTGGCCCTATTATACCGGCTGATTCGGGCGGAAGAAGGGCAAACGGGTTCCCTTTTCTTATGAAAGCCTTAACTCTCGACAGTGAGTTTCGATGGTGATATGTAGTACAATCTTTTTCTGAAGTGTGCAAGGACTATCGGAAGAGAAAAACGTGCCACCCAGCAAGCAAAGTATTCAAGTAGACACACTCCCCCCGGCGAATCAATCCCAAGCGCTCATCCAGTTGCGGCAGGTCTATAAAGTATATGAGACCGCCGCGGGTGATTTTCCTGCGTTGAGGGGTATCAGCGCGGACATTTATCCCGGTGAGTTCCTGGGCGTGATCGGAAAATCGGGTGCGGGGAAATCCACCCTGATGAATATGATCACCGGCGTGGACCACCTCACTTCCGGTGAAGTGATCATCCACAGGGACCACGAGGCAGTATCCATACACACTTTGTCCGAGGATGACCTGGCGCTTTGGCGCGGGCGCAGCGTAGGCGTGGTTTACCAATCCTTCCAACTCCTGCCCATGCTTACATTGGTTGAAAATATCATGCTTCCAATGGATTTCTGCGGTCTTTACGACCGTTCCTCAAGCCGCGAGCGCGCCCTGGATCTTTTGCGGATGGTCGAACTGGAAGAACATGCCTATAAACTCCCAAACTATATCTCTGGCGGGCAGCAGCAGCGGGTGGCAATTGCGCGTGCCCTCGCCAATGATCCACCCATTCTAGTCGCCGACGAACCAACCGGCAGCCTTGACTCGATGACGGCTGACCACGTCTTTGAAGTCTTCGAGCGGCTGATAAAGGATGGAAAAACCATCATCATGGTGACCCACGATAACAGCCTGGCGCCACGCTTCTCGCGTCACCTGGTGATCCAGGATGGTGAAATTGTACCGAACGGAGAACCAAATCCGGGAAAGCACAGCGGGGAGTCAATGGCAGTAGTAAAAACAACCCTTGCCAACGGAGATGGAACCCAGCCGGAACCCGAACCTGTAAGCCCTCCGCCCGGGGAAATTTCCCAGCCTGGCCGCTCATGAGGGAATCCATGAAGCAGGTCAGCGCTCCAGCGCCAGAAAATCAACCAGCCATCCACTTGCAGAAGGTGGTAAAAACCTTTAAGAACGCGGCCGGGGAGTTCCACGTCCTCAAGGGCATCGACCTGACCCTGCAGCGCGGTGAGTTTGTGGCCATCGTGGGAAAATCGGGAAGCGGCAAGTCCACCCTGCTCAACATGATGACTGGCATCGACCATCCCACTGGGGGCCAGGTGGTCATCAACGGTCAGAATATTTACGATATGAACGAGAGCAAGCGGGCATTGTGGCGCGGCCGAAACCTGGGGATCGTATTTCAATTCTTCCAGCTTTTGCCCATGCTGACACTTTTGGAAAACGTAATGCTGCCAATGGATTACGTCGGCATGTATGATTTCGACGAGCGCCCTAAACGTGCCATGGAATTGCTGAAGATGGTCGGGCTGGAAAAACAAGCGCACAAACTTCCCGCAGCAGTCTCGACCGGGCAGCAGCAGAGCGCAGCAATCGCGCGTGCCCTGGCGAACGACCCGCCCGTCATCGCAGCCGATGAGCCAACCGGAAACCTGGACTCACGTTCTGCGGAATCAATCATCACTTTGTTCGATCAATTGGTTCGCAGCGGAAAAACGATCGCGATGGTAACGCATGACCCGTCGCTGACCGAACGAACATCACGAACCATCATCATCACCGACGGCGAGCTGGTGGATGAGACGGTGGCGCGCTGCCTGCCGCTTCTGACCCATCGCCAGATGCTTGGAGCGACCCGGCAACTGGAACACTTTTCGCACCAACCCGGAAGCGTCATCCTCCAGGAGGGGCAGCACGTTGACTATCTATTCATGATCGAGAGCGGCGTGGTGGAGGTTGTTTTGAATCCCCGGCATGCACCAGGACTGACCAATGGACAAACTGCCGGAGATATCAGGGTTGCCAGGATTGGACCGGGTCAATTCTTCGGTGAAATCGAATTGATGCAGGGCGGGCAATCCATCGCCAGCATCCGTGCCGGGTCCAAAGAGCCGGTGGAACTGGCTGCGCTGCACCGGGATCCATTTGTTAATTTATTGCGAGATTCCCCGCTCACGGAACAAATGATCGGCAAAATCGTTCAAGTAAGGCTGGAAGAAAACCGCACTGCCGACCGCCGCGGCAGGAATTAAGGAAAACTGAAATCGAATGATGCGTCCGCGTTGGCGTAAGGTATTTCATGATCTGATCGGTAGTTTTTCGCGCACAGCACTGGTGGTCCTTTCCATTGCTGTGGGTGTCTTTTCGATCGGGGTCATCGTGGGTGCCTATGTGATCATCTCCCACGACATGAGCGCCAGCTACGCGGCCAACAATCCGATGAATATCGAACTGCGCACCACGCCGTTTGACAATACATTGATCACCGTGGTCCAGGGTATGCACAACGTAAAGCAGGCTGAGGGACGGACCGTCTTTGCCATGCGAACACGCCTGCCCGGCAGCAACCAATGGGTGGCGCTCAATATGGTGGCGATCGACAATTTTTCCAAAATGCAAATCAACTTGATGCATACTATCACCGGGACAAAGATTCCTGGCAAGGACGAAGTGCTACTGGAACGGAAAGCTTTGACAGTCCTGAATGTCTCCGTGGGTGATACCCTCGAATTTGAACTTTACAACGGCTCCATACAAACCATGAAAGTCGCAGGGATCGTGTCGGACCCAAGCACGGGTGCGGGCGATTTCCTGGCGCAGCCCTTCGCGTACATCACCACCAGCACGCTCTCATATTTACACCAGCCGGACACATTCAACCGGATGTATGTCACGCTGACCACCGGTCAAAACGACGATCAAACTCTGAGGCAGATGGCTACCACCGTCAGTGACAAGGTAACAAAGAACGATGTGACCGTACTGCGAACGCGTTCCTCCAAAACCAATGAACACCCAATGGCATCCACCGTGCAGGCGGTGCTGGGGATCCTGCTGGCGCTCGGAATCCTGATCCTTTTTTTAAGCAGTTCACTCATCGCCAATACCCTCAGCGCACTGCTCACCCAGCACATGCGTCACATCGGCGTGATGAAGTTGGTGGGAGCGCGCCAGAACCAGGTATTCGAGATGTACATCGTCTTGATCCTGGCTTTCGGAGTGATCGCCCTGCTGATCGCCGTTCCATTGGGCGGACAAGGCGCTTACGCCCTCTCAGCCTTTATCGCCAGTAAAATAAATTTCAGCCTGCTGGGTTACCGGATCGTGCCACTGGCATTTGTCGTCCAGATCGTGGTGGGGCTGGCCGTGCCACTGCTGGCTGGGCTTTTACCGGTTCTTAATGGCTCACATATAACCGTGCTGCGTGCCCTCAGCGGAGAAACTGCCGGGGATGAAAAGAAACAGATCCATCCGGTGGAGCACAAGGATTCTCTAATCGACCGGCTGCAGCTAGGGTTCAGCCACCTGCTCGCCAGGCGCGGCATCCACATCCCGCGTCCCCTGCTGATCTCCCTGCGAAATACGTTCAGGCGCAAGGGCCGCCTGGTGTTGACGCTCTTCACGCTGACGATGGGCGGAGCGATTTTTGTGGCGGTGTTTAACGTGCGGGTTACGCTCCACGATTACATTGGACAGATCGGCCATTATTTCCTCGCCGACGTACAGTTGGATTTTGACCAGCTCTACCGCTTGAATAAAGTGGAGCTGTCTGCCATGCAAGTGCCAGGCGTTGTGTCGGTGGAAGGCTGGGCATATACCAGTGCCGAGGCTCTCTACCCGGACGGCACCACGGCTGACAAT
>JADGQC010000179.1 GCA_017882125.1 Anaerolineales bacterium | reverse complement strand
CCGGGCCCAAATCCAGGCGAGCGCGCCTTGCGCCACCGTTCGGCCTTTGCTGGTAAGGATCTCCAGGATGGCATCCCGCATGGTCATCCATTCCAGGTTGGGTTTGCCATCTTTAAAATACTTCATCCATTCCGGGCTTTTTTGACCGCGCACGTCGTCGGCAGGGATTTTCGTGTCAGGACTATATTTTCCAGTCAAAAGCCCCATTGCCAGCGGACCGCGGTTGATGGCGGCCAGGTTGTGTTTCTCGCAGAAACCGATCATCGCCGGGTTGTCATCCAGCACATTAAGCTGTAATTGGATGGATGTGCATTTCGGTCCCTGGGCGAAGACCTCCGCCCTGTCGACAAAATCGGTGCTCCAGCCGTAGGCGCGGATTTTGCCGGCTTTCACCAGGTTTTCAAGCGTCTCCCGGATTGGCACGGCCTTGTCCGCCGGGAAACCATTATCATGGAATTGATACAAGTCAATATAGTCGGTATCCAGGCGGTCAAGGGATTCTTCACATGCCTTGCGGGTTCCTTCTGGCGATGTGTCTGCTCCAGTCACCTGGCGAGTGGTTTCGTCAAACACGGAGTTAAATTTCGTCGCAATGACCACCTGTGACCTGCGACCGGCGATCGCGCGGCTGAGCACGCGTTCGCTGTGGCCCGCTCCATATACATTGGCAGTATCGAAGAAATTAACTCCTCGATCCAAAGCCGCATGAATGGCGCGAATGGACTCCTGGTCATCTACCTCCCCCCATCCTTGCGGTGTCTCCCCGTCCCAGTACGGCCCGCCAATTGCCCAGCATCCCATACCCAGTGCACTCACTTCGATTCCAGATCGTCCCAAAGCGCGTCTCATGATTTATCTCCCGAATATCTTATTGATCGTTGGATGGTTGGGTTGCTCTTTACATTTGAATCAAATTACTTTCCTGCCCAGGCTGCCTATAATGCGCGGTAATCCAAAAGGATGATACCTTCAAATGTATTGTAGAACGAAACTAATGGGGACACAAGGCAGAAAGGACTATACCTGCGCAGGGGTTCAAACCCCATTGTGGGCACAACTTTATATTTTGTGGTCATGTGACCCGCTTATTTTCGGACGTTTTCTGCTCTTGTCACGCAGTGTATAATGAATGTGATTTCAATGAGATTACTGCGTGTGTAATCGAAAAGGGCTTGTTTTCAAGAAGGAAAACATTATGGCTGAAGAACAAAAAATACAACACGATGAACAGGAACAGGAACGAATTAAACGTCAACAGGAGCAAAAAAACCTGGAACAGGAGCAGGCACAGGAGCGAAAGCCTCAACAAGACCAGCAGCAACTTTTGAACAACCAGCAGGAACAGGAACGAATTCAACGCCAGCAGGAGCAGCACCAATTGGAGCAGCAAATGGAGGAGAAAAGGAAGCAGCGCCAAAAGGAGCAGCAGGAGTTGGAGGAGCAGTTGAAACGCAAGCAGCACAATGGATAGATGTGCTGCTACTCCGGAATATAATAAATACGGAGACCACCGAGTTTGGTGGTCTCCGTTATCTTTATACGTCCTACTGGGTACCCTTGGTTTTATTTAAGTGCTATTTAACTTCAATTAATACCGCGCGGACCAGGACACGGTACTTATAAGAGTCGCTTGCCTGGTCGTAACCGCGGCAGGTGACCAGCGTGATCCATGGCAAGGTTTCGTGTTTCATCATCGCTGTTGTGTTGCCCGGTCCTACCTGAATTACGCTGCGAACTTCGTATACATATTTCGCTCCCCAGGCGTGGACGATCACCTTATCCCCCCACCACAGCGTATTGATGTACCGGAATGGACCAACGGTGTTATCGGCATTCCAGACGTGCCCGGTCAGCACTGAGTTACCTGCCCAGGTTGGGAAAGCTGATCCATTCAACCAACCAGCCTGCTTGCCCAGCCAGGAGACGTCCCATGTCCCACCCGTTTCCGGTACCCCCACGATATTCATCTGCACGCCGAGTTTCGGGACCTCCAACCACAGGTCACCCATGGCTGCGTAGGCTTTGTCAGCAGATTGGTTTGACAAAACCGTCACGCCGTTCGGGGAAAAACCGGTGCCAGGTAAAACTCCTGGTCTCGGTGTGCTCGTTGGGGTGCTCGTCGGAGTTCTCGTCGCCGTGTTTGTCGGAGTTCTCGTCGCCGTGTTTGTCCGAACCGCAGTTAGTGTGGCGGCAACCGCGGTTTGCGTGAGCTGCGCGGCGCAGATCGGGGCGGAGATGGTATTGGTGTCCAACGTCACGCCAGCAGTTCGACCATAGACTAGACCGTTCAAAGTTGCTCCGGTCTGCACGACAGAGGATGTATCTGAGAGAACATTTCCTCTGAACTCAGCATATGTACCGATAGTCGTAGTTGATACTGCCGTCCACCATAGATTGCACGGATCGCCACCAAGAACTCTTGGATGCACCCCTGGAGACCCGGAGGTAATATTTATAGCTCCTGCAGATTTGAAAATCCAGACGTCTCCTGTATTACCAACGAGTGTGAGGTCACCAGACAGCCGGAACTCGGTGGCACAGTAGACTCCCGGAGTGAGGCTCAAACCGACAAGATCTTGAAATGCACCAGCGTAGGAAGTGGTGCAACCCTGGCCATTTAAGTTAGTGTACGCAGCTGCAAGATCAGCCGTCGCCGCCGCAGCCGAACTATCACCGTTGTGTACCAAGCTTCCAGATCCAAAGGTCACTGTGCCAAAACCAGTCGTGGCCCCGGCAGGGGAGACACCCACATTTCCACTAATGAAGGTCGAGCCAGTATTGGTTATCGATAGTCCGCCCACGACCGAGTAACTTAACGCTCCAGTCAGAGTTGGCGAAGTGGCTGCCAGCGGGCGCGCAGACACTTTCATTGATAGGCCTGTCAATGAAAGCACCATGATCAGGATGATTACAATCGTCGGATACTTTAGTTTATCCATTTTTCTTGCCTCCTCCACCGTAAACATGCAACCCATTCCCACCGGACTGGCAAATGGTGCCAATTTCCGGTAATAGAAAATCAATCGATTGCAATCCACCTATTGTACAGAAATTTTAGCATTAATTCCATTCTTTTGCAAGCATTATCTCTCACCATTATCCATCTTGTTTGGCAAGAAGCCCAATAAATCTACCTGCTTGTTCGGATTTGAACTTGGTGCTCAATGATTTCCAAAATTGGGTTGCAAGTAATACGCATAATATTATAACACCCTCATCTTTGTATCACACCAGATTATTGGGATGCAGTCCTCAAATCTCCAAAGCTTGTTTATCTCGGGAATATGTATATAATTAACCATAAATGAATACATATTTAGACGCAAGGACTTGGTAATTGGTACCTTATGAAAAAAAGCCGGAATACTCCACCATCTCAAAAAGAAGAAGGTCAATATCGCCGAATTTTCGATGCCGCCTCCGACGGGTTGATTATCATCGACCTTGATACCCGCCATGTGGTTGGAGTCAACCCGGCAGCTTGCGCGATGCACGGCTACACTTGCGATGAATTCACTGGTCTGCAATTGAAAGCAATCTTGCAACTTGATAGCCAAAAAGAATTCAACAGTCATCTCAGAACCCTTAAATCGGAAGGTGTATTCGCAGTCTATGTCCTGGATGTACGTCGGGATGGCTCAACATTTTCTGCTGAGTGGCGTGGGAAAACATTCAATTTCCAGGGTCGGTTATGCTTGTTGGGCATTGTTCGCGATGTCACTAAACGCATCCAGGCAGAAAAGGTGCTCCACCAGCGCGTGAAAGCGCGCACTCATGAACAGACCACTCTTCTTGCGATCTCACATACCCTGGCATCCACCTTGGAACTCCAGCCAGGGCTGATACTGGATCAATTGCGGGAGATCGTTGAATATACCCAGGGTGGACTTTTCGCTCTGGAAGATTCTTCCCTGGTCACCCTGGCAATGCGTGGTAAGTCGCAATTGGAGGAGTCCGAACCTATCCGTATCAGCATGCACGGGCCTGAAACTCTGAGTGCGCTGTTCAACGGTCACCGGCCCACCCGTATTGCTGACATATGGAGTGACAACCCCTCAGCGCAATTTCTGCGCTCACTTTTGGATGATGGCGCGGCAGTCTTGCTCAAAGGGATGCAATCCTGGATGTGGGTGCCTCTGGCGGTCAAGGGCCGCATCATCGGCGGTATGGGGGTGGCGCACCGGAAGCGAAATTATTTCACGGTTCATCATGCCAACCTGGCTCTCAGTGTGGCCAATCAGGCTGCCATTACCATGGTCAATGCAGAGTTATATGAACATGCCGGCGAACTCGCAGCTCTGCAGGAACGCCAGCGACTGGCGCAAAACCTGCACGATGCCGTCAACCAATCGCTCTTCTCCGCCGGGCTGATCGCTGAAGTCCTGCCGCGCCTTTGGGATCGTGACCAGGTCGGGGCGCGGCAGTCGTTGGAGGACTTGCGCCGGCTGACGCGCGGGGCTCTGGCTGAAATGCGCGAGTTGCTGGCTGAATTGAGACCGTCCGTTCTGACCGACAGCAGCCTGGGCGATCTCCTCCGTCAGTTGGCCAATGCTTTCACAGGTCGCACGAATATCCCGGTCAGTGTAACCATTGCCGGAGAACACGTTCTTCCTGCGGAAATCCAGGTCGCTTTATACCGGATCTGCCAGGAGACCCTCAATAATATCGCCAAACATGCCGGAGCCGGCCAGGTGGAAATCGATTTACAGTACGATGCCAGCGGGGTGGATGATCCTGGTATGTCGAAAGTGTTATCGTCTCTCTCCCAACCCGGAATGCTCCGTGAGATTATAGTTAGCTCGGTGGAAATGCGCATTAGCGATGACGGGGTTGGTTTCGATCTCGGCGAACCTTCCTCCCCCGGTCATTATGGGTTGGGCATGATGGTGGAACGTGCTGAATCCGTAGGTGCACAGCTGATCGTTATCAGCCGACCTGGTCACGGGACCGAAGTGAAGCTGCGCTGGCCTAAAGATGCGAAAAAGGAGTCCCAATGAAATCGACTTCTACCTCACGTATCCGTGTCATCGTCGTTGATGATCATGCGATGGTCCGCCGTGGGTTGGCAACTTTCCTGAAAGTCTATGATGACCTGGAATTGGCTGGCGAGGCTGCCAGCGGGCAGGCTGCCATCCAGTTGTGTAACACACTCCACCCGGATGTAGTCCTGATGGATATGGTCATGCCCGACATGGATGGAGCCGCCGCCACGCGGATGATCCGCAAGCAATCACCTGGTATCCAGGTTCTTGCGCTGACGAGTTTCAAAGAGGGGATCCTGGTCCAATCCGCGTTGCAGGCCGGAGCCATTGGCTATTTGCTCAAGGATGTGTCAGCCGACGAATTGGCCCAGGCCATCCGCGCTGCTCATGCTGGCCGCTCCACACTCTCTCCCGAGGCTGCCCAGGCGCTGGTTCTTGCCACTTCCCAACCTCCCGCGCCCGGTCTCGACTTGACCGAGCGCGAGCGTGAAGTTCTTGCTTTACTGATCGAGGGTCTGAATAATACCCAGATAGCCGCAAAACTGAATGTCAGCCCCTCCACAGTTAAATCCCACGTTAGTAACATCCTATCAAAACTGGGGGT
>JADGQC010000045.1 GCA_017882125.1 Anaerolineales bacterium | reverse complement strand
TCGGGCCATTTTGACCAGTCCACACCGCCAAAGATTTGGAACCGCCCGGGGGCTGGCTGCTTGAAGTGGTCCAGGTGGGCGTTTAGGAGGGTTTCACTCCAACCGCCATCGAGGTCAACATAGCGGACGATGCCGGCCTGGTCGAGTAACTCGAGTAACCTGGAAAGCGGCTTATCGTCCCAGCCGCCTCCAAAGTCCTCACCCAGATGGTTATGGGTATCAAAGGCCGGGAAGCGCGGCTTCTCGACCAGGGTGGTTTTGTTTACGAGTTTGGATCGAGGGGAAAAGTTTTGGAGCTCCATATTTTTTTGCCCAAAGGGCACACAGGAACCGGAAGGATCAAGAAAAGATGACGCGAATACCGCGTGACTGGAGCTCGTCGGTAAATTCACGCGAGGCAGCTTGATCGGTTATCAAAGTGTGGATGCTCTCCAGCGGTGCCAGCAGGATTGTTGCGGTGCGGCCAAACTTGGTATGATCGGCTGCGACGATGATCTCTTTTCCAGATTTCAGGATGGCGCGGTCAGTCATGGTCTCGGGCATAAACTCGTGCGTCAGGCCGTATTCCAGGCTGATGGCGCGCGTACCGATGAAGACCTTGTCGGCACGGACCTCGGCCATTGCCTGTTCGGTAATGTGACCAATAAATGAAAGTTCGCTTTCTCGCAGCATTCCTCCCAGGCAGATGACCGTGATCGCCTCGTCCCCGGCCAGAACGTTGACCACCGGCAGGGAGTTGGTGATGACCGTCAGGCTGTTGCGCCCGCGCAATGCCCTGGCAATTTCGAGTACGGTCGTCCCCGAGCCGAGGAAGATTGTTTCCCCAGCGTGGATGAGCCCCGCGGCGGCCTGCCCGATGCGGATTTTTTCATCCGCTTGTTCGTCTTGACGCTGGAGGATGGGGGACTCAGGCGGTGCCTGGGTCAGGGCTATCGCGCCGCCGTGGACGCGCTGGATCTTCCCTTCTTTAGCGAGAGTTTCCAGGTCACGCCGGGCGGTGGCTTCGCTGACCGAAAAATTTTCGCAGACATCTGTAATGCTGATGCGCTGGCTGTGCAGAATATATTGATGAATCTGATTCTGACGTTCGAGACTGGAAATGGTATTGTTCATCGTAATCGCTCAATAACAATCATATTCAATCATAAACAATCATATTATTGCGCGATTGATGGCGGTTTTCAAGTGACAAATGTCATTGCCTTCTGCGTCCGCCAATGCCTTAGGTACGGACATGAAGGCTGCCGACCTCACAGGTGCCGACGTACGCGGGGATTCAATCTGTTTTTTTTCAGGCGATTAGCGCCGCATTCCCATCAACACCCCCTCAGGATACAGCACCGCATGAGATCGATATCACCCAACCAATAAACCGTTGACCATTCAGGATCCGGGCTTTTCCAGCAGCCATTTCTTCGCGGCAGCCAGGTCGGACAATACACGCCCATCCACGCCGCGGTTGCGTGCCACCAGTTCCTCCAACAGGCCCGGGTCCAACTGATCGGGTGTGCCGACCATGGCGACCTTGATCCCCTGGGAAGCAAAGAGTGCCGCTCTCTCCCCCGTCCGGTAGCGTTCCGAAAAGGTCGGGGCAGTTTGTAGTGCAGAAACATTGATCAACAACTGTTTTTTCTTGGAGTCCCGGCATTGTTCGGCCAGCGCAGTAAACTGCTGACTCATTTCATCAACACTGCCTGCTCCCGAGAAATTTGCCACCAGGTATTCTGTTCGCTTGATAATTTTCAGACGAAGGCTCATCGCCAGGCTCCATTTACTCACAAACCATTCGAGGCGGCAGTCGGACTGGGGAAATGTCCAAAAAAATATCGAGGCAGGGCCTCCCTTTCATCCAGGTAAACCGGCAGACTCTCCCTGCAGCCAAATCTCCGCCTCGGCCAGGTCGAGAAAAATGCGCACCTCCACCCCGCGGTTTTGAGCCACCAGTTCCGCCAGGCGCCTGGGTTCCACCAGACTGAGGGAGGCCACCACGGCCACCTTGATCCCGTATTCCGAAAATATCACCATCCTTTCCCCTGCCCGGAAACGCTGTGGAAAAGAGAGCACCGCTTTAATTGCGGAAATATTCATCAGCAGCCGGTTTTTTTCGCATCCCGGCAGTGGACGGCCAACTCCTCAAACCGGTTGCCGATCTCGGCTAAATTGGCTTCGCCCGAGAAATTCGCGACCAGGTAATCCGCTTTTTTTTGTATTTAATTTTCAGGCTCATGTTCCTGCTCCCTTTCCGTCACGAAGACCGTTCTGGGGCAAAACACGCTCATGCTCAACTCCCCCTGGGAGTCAAAAGACCCGGGAATCTGCTTAAATTATAGCATCGCGGCGGGAAAATTCAATACCCACTTGTGTGGACAGGTACCCTCATTGTAAATGTTAAAGGTGAGGGTGAATACCAATCAGAGGGCGACGAATTGAGGCCCTGCCTTATGCGTCCCTAAAAACAGGTTCCTCCGCAATTACTGAATTGAGACCGACCCTTTGAATTCGAGAAAAACAGGATCTCATCCATTTACTGGACATATATTATCTTATTGGTTTATAATTGAACTACGCGGGAAAGGGACATCTAGTCCCCCCACGTTTCGTAAATATGCTGTGAATGGGAGGTTCTTTCAAGCTTCACTGAAGTTTCGTGTCCACTTTACTGAAAGGAACAAACATATGTTAGCTGAAAAGAGCAAGACCGCATGGTCGGACCCAACCGAGGTGGCGTCTGATGTTTATACGCTGATCCTGGAAAATGACCGCGCCCGGGTATTCGATGTCCGCTTCAAACCCGGCCAGCGGGCCGAGATGCACGGTCATCCTGATCACATCATCTACGTCATCTCGGATTACACGCTGAACCTGATGCTCCCGGATGGCACCAGCCAGGAAGTCCCGCTCAAGGCCGGGCAGGCCTTCTGGATGAATGCGGGTCCGCACGCCGCTGAGAACATCGGGAAGACCGAGGGTCATGCGGTGGTAGTCGAGTTGAAAGACCACCCAATGTAGCTGACGATATTACCAACACCCGGCGGCGCCGCTTGGGAAGAACGCCGCCGGGGAATGTTTATTTATGGAGGCGAATCAAATGAACCGCTACCTGGTCGAATCCACACACGCCGCCGAGGAATGCCACCACGTCGTGGAACAATTTATATATTACGGGCACATCATGAACTTTGAGTGGGGCTGCGGCGCCGGTGTTCATTGCAGCTACGCGATGGTCGAGTCTGAGAACGAGGCGGAGGCCTTGTTGTCGGTGCCGCCGAACCTGCGCTCCAAGGCGCGCGCCATCAAATTATCCAAATTCACGCCCGAAAAGTTGCAGAAAGCTCACGAGTGATCCGGACCAGGTTGAATTGATCCCAATTGAATTTACCTCCACATTTTGTCCCGATCGACCAGTCTTATCTTTATAGATCAACACTCTGAACAAGGTGATCTCCGCTGAGATAAGCACAGGATATGTCATCGGTATGGACGGGCAGATCAGGTTAGGAGGAAAGAGACACCTTATGGAATACCGCGAACTGGGACGCACAGGCTGGAAATTTTCAGCGATCAGCCTGGGGACCTGGGCGATGGGCAGCTCGTGGGGGGCGGTGGACGGGCGCGAGAGCATGGCTGCCCTCAACCGCGCCCTCGACCTGGGAGTTAATTTCTTTGACACCGCGGATGCATATGGCAGCGAACCCCTGCTGGGGCAACTACGCCGCCACCGGCACGAGCCATTTTATATCGCAACAAAAATGGGGATGGGGGTGAACCCTGACCCGCGCGGCTACAACTGGCGCAACCTGTCGGTATTTGTGGAGAACAGCCTGCGCAACCTGGGGACCGAGACGATCGACCTGATGCAGCTGCACTGCCCGCCCATCGAGGCCTACAACCCGGAAGTATTCGGCGTCCTCGACGAGCTGGTGAAGCAGGGAAAGATACGGTACTACGGGGTCAGCGTGGAACGCATCGACGAGGCCAGGGCCGCGATCCAATTCCCCGGGGTGCAATCGGTGATGATCATCTTCAACATGTTCCGGCTGCGGCCGATCGAGGATTTATTCCCCGAAGCCCGGCAGCGCAAGGTGGGGATCATTGCACGCGTGCCCATGGCGAGCGGCCTGCTCACCGGTAAAATGACCTGGAAGACCAAGTTCGAGCCGGACGATCACCGTAATTACAACCGACAGGGCAGGGCCTTTGACCGCGGTGAGACCTTCTCGGGCGTGGAATTCGACAAGGGACTGGAGGCGGTTGAAGAATTACGCGGGCTGGTGCCTCCAGGCGCAATTATGGCCCAGATGGCACTAAGGTGGATCCTCATGTTCGATGCTGTGACGTGCGCCATACCCGGAGCCAAGCGCCCGGCGCAGGTGGAAGATACCCTGAAAGCCGCGGACCTGCCGCCTCTTTCGAAACAAACGATGGATAAGATCAGCGAGATCTACGACCGGCGCATCCGGGCAGACGTGCATGCACTCTGGTAGGATTCTGATCCGCCCGTTTGCTGGCATATTCAAGATAAAAGGAAGAGGAGTGGAATCGAATGCCTGAGCCGATCATTAAGACCGAACACCTTTCCCGATCTTTTGGAACAATTAAAGCGGTGGATGATCTCTCGCTTGAAGTGCCTGCGGGGATTGTTTTCGGCTTCCTGGGGCCCAACGGGGCCGGCAAAACCACAACCATCCACCTTTTACTGGGACTTTTAGACCCAACCCGGGGCAATGCCCGGGTGCTGGGCTACGACAGCCACGACCAGGCAGGGGAAATTCGAGCAAGGTGTGGAGCGTTGCTCGAATTTGCGGGTCTCTACGAGCGTTTGAGCGCCGAAGACAACCTCGACTTGTACGGGCGGATCTATCACATGCCTGCTCCTGATCGCCGGGCGCGCATCAAGGAACTGCTTACCCACCTCGATTTATGGGACCGCCGCAAGGACCGGGTGGGTAAATGGAGCCGGGGGATGAAGCAAAAATTGGCAGTGGCACGGGCACTCTTTCACCATCCTCCCCTGATCTTCCTGGATGAGCCAACCGCAGGGTTTGATCCTGTCGCCGCGGCCGCCCTGCGGAATGACCTGGCGGCACTGGTGGGACGCGAAGGAGTGACCGTCTTCCTGAATACGCACAACCTGACGGAGGCTGAAAAACTATGCGCCCAGGTGGGCGTGATCCGCGAGGGAAAACTCCTGAAAGTTGGCAACCCCGATGAACTGCGGATGAACACCGGGGGTCCACAGGCGGAAATCGTGGGGCACGGGTTCAGCGAGCAGACTTTATCCTTACTGCGGGAGCGGCCAGAGGTGGCACATGCCGAACTGCAAAACAGTCATATCCTGATCGAACTGCGAAAAGAGGGCGAGATTGGTCCGCTCGTCAGCCTGATCGTGCAATCAGGCGGAGAGGTTGAAGATATTCGCAGGGGGAAAGCCAGCCTGGAAGACGTCTTCCTGACCATGATGGAGGAAGAAAAGAAATGAGCGACACCTGGACCATGATATGGAAAGAATCGAAGGACGAACTATTCCAGGGGAGCTGGCAGGCATTGACCCGCCCGCTGCTATTCATCGCCATCCTGGGAATCGTATTCCCGTTACAAGCCGGGATGCAATGGCTGGACCTGTCTCCCGTGAACATGCTGATCATGATTTATTTCCCCTTCATCTTTATCATTAATTTTATCGGGGATGCCATCGCCGGAGAGCGGGAACGACATACACTGGAAACCCTGCTGGCAAGCCGCATTTCTGACCGGGCGATCCTGCTGGGGAAGGTGATCGTGACAGTGGGGTATGCATGGGGCATGGCTTTCGCAAGCTTGCTGCTCGGACTGGCTTCGGTCAACCTGATGAATGGAGCAGGGACCTGGAGGTTTTACGCTTCGGACCATTTGCTGGCAGCGCTCGTATTAATCCTGCTGGCGACGCTCCTTGCAGCAAGTGGAGGAGTGCTCATATCGTTAAGGTCAGCAACGGTACGGCAGGCGCAACAAACTCTGATCCTGAGCACACTGGCACTTGGAGTACTGAGTCTGCTTGCACTTAAAGGGGTGCCAGCCAGCTTGATCTCAGCGCTGAACTACAACCAGGTATTGCTCATTATCATGGCGATCCTTGGCGTGACCGATGCCATCCTGCTGGTCCTTTCGATGGCGAGCTTCCAACGCTCGCGATTAATCCTGAGTTAAGGGAAACCTATCTAAATGAACCGGTCTTTGATGACTCACAACTATTAATCCAACCTTAATGATTTTCATACGTAACTTATACGTTTGTTGATTATAGTTGTCCAACGTATTTGGACTGCAATCAACCTTCCTGCCAGCATAAATTGGAGAATCCAAATGAAGAATAAATTACTGTTTTCCAGCCTGATTATTATTGCATTAATCCTGTCAGCCTGTGCATCTGCAACGCCGACTCCTTCAGCTATACAGCCGACCGGACCAGCCACCGTAAATGTCAGCCAAAACGCGACCCTGGGTTCCTTCCTGGTTGATTCGAAAGGGATGACCCTGTATCTTTACACCACGGATACACCGAATACAAGCAACTGTTACGGCCCCTGTGCAACGGCATGGCCGCCCTTGTTGACGAACGGGGCTCCCATTGCCGGGTCGGGTGTGACCGGGTCCCTGCTGGGGACAACCACCCGCACGGATGGGACTACGCAGGTAACGTATAACGGCTGGCCCTTGTACTATTTCCAAACCGACAAAGTTGCCGGCGATACCTCCGGTGAAAACGTGCAGGGTGTGTGGTTCGTGATCACTCCAGCAGGTGTGAAAAAATAAAGATTACGAGTGAACCGGACCTCAGGTTCAATTCTGAGGAAACTGGAAATTGCCTGTAAGTAATATTGAAGCAAGCGTCTAAAGACAATTAATAAAGTACCTCCTGTGAAAAAAGAACAGGAGGTACTTTATTAATTCAGGAATATCACAAGTTTGCGTACACTTGGATCCGGAATGAAAAAAAAGAGACGACCGTTGGGAGTCGTCTCTTAAATTGTCATCCAGTCATATCCTACGGCATATGACCGTAACCGCCGCCAGACCCGGGAGTCCGATATGGCATAGGAGTACCAGTGCAATTCATCATTGGAGTACTTGTGCATTTCAATACGGGAGTCGCGGTCATTTGGTTCACACCAGGCATCTGAACAGGCTGGTTCGTCCCCGGAGTGATGGTAGGCTGATTCATGCCAGGTCCGTAGCCATTGCTATTTCCGCCCAACCCAGGCATGGGCGTCCCCCCGGTACCTCCCCGGTACTGGAAACGCTGGCGGACCTGCAAGCGGAAGCCCGACATGTCTGATTCACCCATTGCACCCATTTGGAGCTGCTCCTGGAGACGTGTATGAGCTCTCAAGAGCAGTGGTCCGTCCGACTGCGGAGCTCCAGACATCAGGATCGTCATTGTCTGATACTGGGCGTCAGCGCGCTGGATAATCATCTGCAATTGCTGCAGCGCCTGAGTATCATTCATGCCAGCGGCCAGTTCGAGCACCAGATCCAATTCGTTCTGCAAGCGGGTTTCCACTCCTGCCGGAATTGATTTGCCATCAGCCAGCAGGCGGGTCATTTCCAGCACCCGACGATCGGAGAAATCCAGCACATATTGCAAACGCGTTTGAGTAGGGCCGGTCAGGGATAGTACAGCATCCTCGCTCCAGGTTTTCACCGGGTAAAGGGCCTGATCCGGCAGGCTGCCCTGTGCGGCAGCCACCGTGGCACCGGAACCACCAAATAAAACGACCACTGCCAGGACAACAGCGATCAAAGAATTCAACATGGGAAAGCGCTCCTTTCGTTGAAACAGGGGGAATATTGTGCTGCTCACCCAGTTTTGACGCCGGTTTGCCTCCCGGGATACGGGCTGACGGAGAACTGCTGCCTGTTTCAAGAAATTTGCCCTGCCACGCGCGGCGGCCTGCGGGTTGCGCGGGGGAATATTTTGAAAGTCGTTGAAAGCATTTTTCTGCTTTGAATCCATTTCGGCTTTGTTCATAGGATTTCCTCACGATCCAACATCTTTTCAAGGCTGGCCAAAGCGCGATGCTGCAAAGATTTGACTGCACCGACAGGTTTCATTAAAGATCGGGCAATATCCTCGTTTTCCCAACCCTCCAAGTACTTCAGGGAAATCACTTGCTGCTGGTCGGGTGTTAATTCTCTAATCGCCTTACGGAGACGCTCCTGCTGCATATGGTGTCCTGCATCTTTTACAGGATCGGAATTTTCGTCCGGGTGTTCCTCCGTCAACTCCTGCGGTTGTTGTGGAGCCCGCCGGTAATGGTCAACGATCCAGTTGTGCGCTATCCGGTATAGAAAGGCCTGCAAAAAACTCTCCGGGCCTCGCCTGGCTTTCAATGCCTGGAGAAATCGGCTGAAGGTTTCCGCAACACAATCTTCCGCCACGTCCTGGTCGCTCAGCCTGCGCATGGAATAACGATACAGGCCCGGGCTGTAAGTATCGTAGATCTGTGCCAGGGCTTGCTGATCAAATTGGCGGGCGAGATCGAGAAGATCGGTGTCAGAAGGCACGTGATTATCCATTAGATGAGACGCAGGGAAACAGCAGAAGATACGGCCATTTACAGTCATACCCCTAAATCATTCGAATGGCAATAATATCATCCATTTTGACGGAATAGACCCGGCAATTGTGAAGATTTCGTAAAGACAGCCCCTCTCCCGCTTTTACGCGTATCCAGGGCTGCACCGGCACGTCAAAAGATTCAAAGGAGAACACAAACCATGAAAAAGATCGCAATTTTGTTCGCAGTCCTGGTGATGGTATTTGCCTTCACCATTCCGGCAGCAGCCAATGGATTCGGTCCCGGCGGCGGGATGGGTTCAGGTACCACCCAGGGCCAACCTGGTGGGCGGGGCACATTCGTAATTGTCGGTACAATTACCGATCTTGGAACCAATTCGGTCACAATCGATGTGCTGCGCGGCAACAGGCTGGGCCAAACGTATATTGGGACCCAGGTAACCCTGACCGTCACTCCCCAGACCAATTTCTTTTCGAGGAATGGCACAACCATCACCCAGATCAACTTCGCCGGTCTGATGGTGGGCCAGCAGGTGAGCGTCAACGGGATTATTGCCAACACTGTTTGGACAGTTTACCGGATCACAACAGGCGCTTTATTGAGCTGCCTCCCAAAATAAACCGTGTGGAAGATGTTATAAACCAGTTGGCAGGTGAAATGCCCCTGCCGACTGGTTTATTTATTGAGATGCAACTTTAATTCGATTCAGTCATCAAAGGTAAGTATCAGGTGCCATCAAATCTTTTTTTATGGAGAAGACATCATGGAAATGACCATTGATTTCCCCGGCGGTTCGCGTGTAGACGCCCATTTTGGTTCGTTTACAGTTGCCACAGACCAGCCTCCGGTTGCTTCCGCGCCCAGCCCCTTCGAAATTTTCCTCTCATCCATCGGGACCTGCGCGGGAATCTACGTGCTTGGGTTTTGCCAACAACGCAACCTGCCCACCGAAGGTATCAGGATTGTGGAGAA
Organism: Anaerolineales bacterium; assembly: GCA_017882125.1. Taxonomy (GTDB): domain Bacteria; phylum Chloroflexota; class Anaerolineae; order Anaerolineales; family Villigracilaceae; genus UBA877. Next base: position 7,126 of record JADGQC010000045.1, on the reverse strand, counting down.
AATCAACCACAGCCAATTAACAGGAATGGTTGAGACGATCGGACTAGAGATCCAGGTGCCGCCGGAGTTCCCGGAAAAATACCACGATTCGCTGATCCGCTCAGCGGAATTGTGCGCAGTGAAGAAACACCTCGAAAAACCACCACGGTTCGACATCACCACCAAGGTAACATAGCTGCCGCCCTACTGGGTTTCATGTTGAAATGCACTCAAGGAAACTAGAAATGAGCCTGACCACTCTCCTCCTGGGAACTTCGGTGCCCATCATCAGTGCAGAGGAATTAGATAAAGAGTTAAAGAATCGGAACCGCCCATTCCTGCTGGACGTGCGTCAACCGCAGGAGTACCAGCTTGGACATATCCCCGGAGCAAAACTGATCCCGCTTGGTTCGCTGGGCAGCCGCTTGAATGAAGTACCCAAGGACCGTGAAATCGTATGCATCTGCGCCACAGGACACCGGAGCGTACCAGCAGTCAACAAATTATCGGCAGTGGGAATCGAAGCCAGAAGCTTGAAAAATGGGATGATCGCCTGGCAAATTGGTGGAAGACCGGTAAAAAAAGGAATGTCGGAATAATATTAATCCTGAAAAAAAAGCAACCCCGCCCAATAAGGGCAAATGACGCGGATATAAGTATTTAAGGAAATGAAACAGGGATCAGTCTTCCTGAAATGCCAGCCAAGACAACGCATTCGTCCTCAACATTTAGTCAGGATAGGTTTTACAAATAAATTCCAATAGACTCAAATGTATTCATGCAAACTGGAATATAAAATATATTTACCGGTACCTTACTTAGCAATGCGCCTTGAATTATACGGGCATGATAATCAGCAACAATTCGGGACACTCCTCCTTCCCGAAGACAGTTGATGGACTGTGGGACGAGCTGGTGGCCAGCGATTAGCTGGTCACCATGCTTTTAATAACACTGCAGCTTACAAACCCGGGAATTTTTACCCGGTTTTTTGGGGGGAAAACGCATCCGAATAAGCCGTGAACAGCACGGATGGGGATTGAACCATTATGCCACGATAAAATTGAGCTACAAGTTCAGGATGAGCGGCACCCTTTGAGACTGAATATTATCTGGCGCGTAACGAATGAGTTGCGTGAGTAAAATCTCGCCTTTATTTTTCCCAAAGTGGGAATAACTTCAATATCCAGCGGGTCATATATACTCCCGCAAAAGATGATCCAGCCGTAACCGGAACCATCACCGCCCAGGCACGCCAATCCAACGCAATCACACCAAAGATATCCCGCAGCGGGGTATAAAGTGCCAGAAGCTGCAACCCAACGGCGACGGCATAGCTGATCAGCAGCGTACGATTAGACCAAATGGAAAGCGAGTCCATCTGGCGAACCACCATGACTCGGGTAAAGGCATGCAGGACGATGCTGGTAAAGAGCATCGTGCGGGCATAAGTCACGCCTCCGAACTGGAGTCCGACCCAGAAGATCAGGCCATACGCGATTAGAGTGCGGAAGATGCTCCCGATGATGGTGGCATAGATGGCTTTGTTCAGGATGGGCTCGTTGTGACGGCGAGGGCGGCGTTTCATTACATGCGGCACGACCGGGTCAGCCGCCAGGGCGCTGGCAGGCACCAGGTCGGTGACGACGTTGACCCACAGCAGCATGATTGCGGAGAGGGGGAAATACCCGGCGATGGAAAGTGCCAGGACGACGAACACCTCGCCCAGGCTGGTGCTGAGCAGATAGTTGGTGAATTTGCGGATGTTGTCGAAGATGCGGCGACCTTCTTCAACTGCGGCGACGATGGTAGAGAAATTGTCGTCCAGCAGGACCATGGCCGCCGATTCCTTGGCGATATCAGTTCCGCGCAGACCCATCGCCACGCCCACGTCGGACTGCTTAAGGGCTGTAGCGTCGTTGACACCGTCCCCGGTCATGGCAACCACGTGACCATCATCCTGGAGAGCCTGAAGCACCTGCTGCTTAACCTGCGGGGTGGCACGCGCCACAATATCTACTGTCTTCATCTTTTCAGTGAGCTCAGGGCGGGTGATTTCTCCCAATGTGCGGGCATCCAGCACACGCTGCCCGATCCCAAGCGTCCCAGCAATAGCCTGGGCCGTCAAGCCGTTATCTCCGGTGATCATCACCACACGGATGCCGGCGCCCTGAGCGCGAGCGATGGCTTCAGCGGCACCGGCGCGCGGCGGGTCGATCAGAGCCAGCAGACCAAGGAAGGTCAAGCCGCTCTCCGCCTGTTCGAGTGAATGCCCTTCCGGCAAGTCCCTGCCAGCAACCCCGAGGACATAAAACCCCCTTCCCTGCAGGTCCGTCACTTGGGCGCGAACTATCTGGCAACGCGGGTCTTCGATCGGATAATCCTGTTCTCCGATTCGGCAACGGGAACAATGCGCCAGAACCGGACCGGGCGCTCCTTTGGTTATGGAAACCTGCCTACCGTCCCGGGAATGGATAGTAGTCATCATTTTGCGTTCGGAACTGAAGGGGATCACATTCAAGCGTGGGGAATCCTTGCGAACCTGTACCAAGTCCAGACCGGCAGCCTGGGCTGCTTTGACCAGGGCAGTATCCACCGGGTCGCCCTGGATACCATCCCCGGTTCCTTCCGACTGGGTGGCCTCGTTGCATAAAATGCCGGCGCGCAGCAATTCAAGGGCACCAGAGTTTGCACTTAAATCCTGGGGGAGTTCCACCAGGTCCCCCCCGACAAAAAGCTGCTGGAGGGTCATCAGGTTCTGTGTAAGGGTGCCGGTCTTGTCGGTGCAGATGATATCCACAGACCCGAGCGATTCGACCACGGACAGGCGCCGCACCACGGCATTGCGGCGAGCCATCTGGCGGGCGCCCAGTGCCAGGGCAAAGGTCAGTACGATTGGCAGGCTCTCGGGGATGGTAGCTATCGCAAGGCTGAGCGTGTTGAGCGCCACGTCGAGGGGAGGCTCGCGCAAGAGATAGAGCAGAACGACGGCGACGACCGCCGCCAAGGAAGCCACGATGATGGTCATCTGGCGGGCCATCTTTTGCACTTCCACCTGGAAGGGGGTAGGACGCTCGACCATCTGCCCAAGCGCCCCGGCAATCAGACCGACCTCGGTAGCCATGCCGGTGCGGACCGCGACAGCCTGACCAGTTCCGTGCGTGATATAAGTGGAGGCGAAAACCATGCTGGTGCGTTCAGCAAGAGCCGCCCCGACTGCGACCGGTTCGGGGGATTTATCCACCCCAACACTCTCGCCGGTGAGGGCCGACTCGTCCGTGCGCAGGCTGTGCGCTTCGATCAGACGAGCATCAGCAGGAACCTTCTGCCCATGCACCAGGATGAGAACGTCACCAGGGACAACTTGCGCAGCTTCAATTTGAAGTGGAGCACCCGCCCGAAGGACTTTGGTTTTGAACACCAAGAGTCTATCCAAGGCTTCCAATTCCTTTTGGGCACGATATTCCTCGAAGAAGTTCAAGGACACACTGACGACGATAATGCCCAGGATAAACCAGCCTGTGAGACGGCGCCCACTTTCCCCCGGAAGGAAACTGACCGCGAATGCCAAAATGGCAGCAAAAAGAAGGACCAGAATGAAATAATTCGCAAACTGCTTAAAAAATAATTTCCAGGGAGAGGTGGGTTTGCGGCGGAGAATCTCATTGCGCCCATGCTGCTGCAGTCGCACGGTGGCTTCAGAGTCCGTCAAACCTTCGGGACGGGTTCCGAGCTGCTGATAAATTTCCGGCAAACCCAGGTTATGCCACGCGGGTGTTTCCATTTTTTGCCTTCACTGGAAAATTATACTTAGAAAGCAGGTGCGTGTCGAATTTATCCCCTGGCAATCCGCCCTGGACAGGATTTCAGATTAATGAAACTTGCTACCACGCACGCGAGAAAAGGCTCCCGGTGTGGCAGCCGACTTTAATTAGGAAAGATCAATCCTTATGTGATTCATACCAGCCTGCGCGGGTGTCTGTCCGTATATCGAATTCCGGAACGTAGGGCTTGATATCCAGTAGAGGAGTGCCGTCCAACATATCCACGCCTTCCACCTGCAGGACGTTCGCGATGGGTGAGATCAACCTGACCACTGAAAACCCGATCTGGTTGGGACGGGCGGGATAGCGGGTAGCGAAGACTCCGTGCAACTTGTCATCAAGGAAAGGCTTGACGTGCAAGGAGTACCCGGTTGATTCGTGAAAAACGTAAAATAAAATGATGTGCGAGAATCCTTCCAGATCCTGCAATCCTTCAGCGAATTCCGTGTAAATTTCCACGAACCCGATCGCCTGGGAACGGGAAGCCTGGATGGGTGTTTGGGACTTGTCGGTAAATGGGGAGTGGATGACCCCGATAGGGTGCATCGGGTAATCCATTAGAGGCTTCCTCCGTGGCCTCGATGCAACAGTTCAGGGTGGTCTGTCAAGGTACCTTCCAGGTATGCATTGACCGCCTGTTCAATGTCGCGCATATCGGTCAGGACCGGCTGGACGCCTGCCTGCCTCAATCCATTGTACGCTCCCTGCCCCATCCCGCCCGCCAGCACAACCTGGCAGTCGAGGATTGAAGCAAACATGCGGGTGTGAAGGTTTTCTTCCGAAGATCCCTGCCCGTAGGCAAACCCGGGCTCCGCGTGAGGTTCATTGGCAGACTGGTTGTGGGATGCTTTGGAGAGGGTTTCACGCCCGGTCACCTTCCCGTCGGAAATGTTAAATACCTCGTAGTAAACTGCGCGTCCAAAATGGGCACTGATCGTGCTGTGATCATCGGTTACGACTGCGATTTTCATGGGGTCTCCTATAATCAAACTATTTATCGGATTGAACTATCCCGAAAAACCTCGGAACACTTTAACGAAAGAATATAGTTTCGGAGAAAATCCTCCCTGGAGGATCAGTTAGTATATAGATGTAGATTTCCATCGGAGGTTATCCCCGTGCGCAGGGGATTGAGATGTTTTCCAGCGGGGCCGCGGGTGACGTTGCCTAGCAGGTCGAACCTGGAGCCGTGGCACGGGCAGGCAAAACCGTCTGCCCGATTCTCCACGGTGCAACCCAGGTGAGTGCAGACCAGGCTGAGCGCCGAGAATCCCGACTGGGAGTGGACGAGCAGAGCCGGAACGTCAGGCAGGATGGTACGCGAGCCAAGAGGATATTTAGCTGGCAGGCCGAGGTCGAAATCGGTCTGAGGGGATGGGTCAGTTTGAATATCCAGGAAACGGAACAGCCCTCCCAGCCCAAGCAGACCAGCGGCAGCCAAAACGGCTCTACTGGCGAGTTTTAGAAAATCACGGCGGGAAAGGTCAGTCATAATATCAGCGGGTCACCGAATGACAGGTGTGGCAATAGGCGGAGGTCTGGTCGGAACCGTTCTGGGTGCAGGCGCCGCCTATGACGGGTTTGAAGGGGAAAACCTGCCCGGTGGCTTTTCCGACCAACTGGTAGGTGCCGTCGGGAAGCACACGGGTGTTCCAAAGGGGCTCATCTTTTTGGGTGACAAGGATGGTGTCTCCGAGCTTTAAGTCAACGACAGGGTTGAGCAGCGCGAGGCGGAAGGCAAGATCGGTTGGGTCGGAGAGGGTACGGGTTCGGGGGAGTACGGTGGGTGTGCCGTGGCAGGTCTTGCACTGAATGTATTGAATATCCAACTTGGAGCTGTACAGGCTACCATCGCCCATGGCTTCGGTGCGGGTATGACAGTCGACGCAATCGAGCGTCCATTCACAACTGGTAAACTGGGCAATGGGTTGGTAGTAGTTGTGAAGGCGGTTGGTGGAAAGATCCAGGCGCGGGGCAAAGGTGATGGTACGCAGATCATAGTTGCCGCGGTTATGGCAGGTATCGCACTGAGTATAGGAAATTGCCGTGGTGAGCTTGTGTACCTGGCTGGATTGAAGCTGCTGCGATGTGGAACGGTCCGCGGACTGGGTGGGGGTATGACAGGCGGCACAGCCAGTAAAACGGAAATAAACGCTGCCAGGCAAAGGCTGGGCGGAGAGATGACAGGCGAGACAGTTTTGCCCAAAAGCTTTTACAAATGGATTGGTTTCCTGAAACGGGTCGAAGGCCGAAAGAGAAGTGATGCCGCTCGTACTGCCGGGCGCCTGGACAGAAAAGATCCCCAGGCTGGACTTCAGGTCGGGCTGGACGCCGAAGGTATAGCGGATGATCGCAATCGCACCAGCGTAGGTGGCTTGAATGCTGGTGGTAGCGCGCTGGATGTGGTCGCGGTAACTTTCAGGGGTGCCACTGTGGCAGTTGGCGCCTCCACAGGAGGCCTGGACGACCGAGAAATCGGAAGGGTTACTGCCGCCGCGCATGGTACTGTGGGCGAGGTTTGCATCCAAAGCCAGGGCCTCACCACCATGACAGAGCACGCAGCCAAAAGTCTGGACCGGGTGAGAGTTGCTGATCTGCGCCAGATCGGAGTGACAGGTGAGACAGTATTCCACCTGACCGGTGAGAGTGGGAGTGAGGGGAATGGGCTTCGGACGGAGGCTCTGAACCCAACCTGCAATGAGCAGGGTCAGCAGGAAAGCGAGGGAGGCGACAAGCAATGAATAGCGGCGCATGATTAAAATTCAGGAGACGGGTATCAAAGCGAGGACAGTCAGGACCAGTATGCCTGTCAAAACGATTAAAGCCACGATCCGTGCGAGGGAGTTGCCCCTGGGGAACCAGCGTCCCAAATCGGGCTTGGTGACCGTGGGGAAAATATAAGGGATGAGGGAAAGGAGAAGCAAGACCGCAAGCGGGACAACCACGCCCCAGAAGAAAGGATTGCCCAGTTTGAGCATCTGCTGGACCCACAAAAAGAACCAAGGGGCGCGAGCCGTCTCTACAAGCGGGGAAGCGTTGATAGCAGGAGCCAGGGGGGCGGGGGCAAAAGTGGAAAGGATGAGCAGCGCGGTGGCAGCCAGGAGTATGGCGAGGATCTCACGCCGGACCAGTTCGAAACGGGTGATACGGGAGTGATCAATGCGGAAGGCAGGAGGAGGCACAGCGATGCCCCCATCCCGGCGGACGCGGAAAATATGCCAGGTAACCAGGATACCGGCGGCGAGAGTCAGACCGAAAATGTGCCAGCCATAGAAGCGTATCAATGTAGCAGGCCCAGGCTGGGCACCACCAACGACCAGCGT
>JADGQC010000044.1 GCA_017882125.1 Anaerolineales bacterium | reverse complement strand
CCTTTCCTGCACATTATTGAAGGGCTCGCTTCCATCGTTACCCGTCATCCCCACACCACCTTCATAGGCGCTCACGTTGGCTGTTATTCTGAGAACCTGGGCTGGGTTGGAGCCTTGCTCGATCGCTGCCCCAATTTCAATGTGGATATCTCCGCCCGCATTGGCGAATTAGGACGTCAGCCCTACACCGCGCGGAAGTTCTTCATCCGCTATAGCGACCGGATCCTCTTTGGTTCTGACATGGGTCCCTATCCTGAAGCCTACCGGGTCATCTACCGGTTCCTCGAGACAGATGACGAATACTTTAACTACAACGCGGCCCCCATCCCGATGCAGGGCCGTTGGCATGTGCATGGTCTGTTCCTGCCTGACGATATTCTAAAAAAAATATATTTCCTTAACGCTGAACGCATCTTTCTGAACCACGGATAAAACCATATGGAAAATGGGCATTTCACCCGACAAGAAATTTTTTCCCAACCTGAAGCCTGGACTGCGGCGCTTAAGGATTTGGACCAATCCCGCCAGGACATTTTGGATTTAAAGGGCAACCATGGTTTTGAGAACATCATCTTCACGGGCTGCGGTTCCACCTACTACCTGTCCCTGGCGGCGGCAGCTCTCACCCAGGAAATGACCGGGCTTGCCTGCCGCGCATTCCCGGCCTCCGAACTTTGGCTTTATCCGGGGAGTTCATTTACTGCAGGGACGACCCTGCTGGTTGCCGTCAGCCGTTCAGGAGAGACAACCGAAACCCTGCGCGCCTGTCAGTCTTTCCTGGATGGGAAGCGCGGCACTCTTTTGACACTCTCGTGCTGCGGCGGCATGCCGCTGGCAAAAATGGGTGAGCTTAACCTCGTCCTGCCTTCCGGCCAGGAGCAGTCGGTGGCCCAAACGCGGGCGTTCTCCAGCCTTTATCTTGGCACGGTGGCGCTGGCTTGTTTGTGGGCTGGTCGCGAAGACCTTTTTGCCAGTCTGTCGAAAATCCCGGAGGTCGGGAGCCGGGTTTTGAAAACTTACTTTTCGCTCGCCACAGAGCTGGGGCGCGACGCCGGCCTCGACCGCTTCTTCTGGTTGGGATCCGGTCCGCGCCAGGGACTGGCATGCGAACTAAGCCTCAAGATGAAAGAGATGAGCCTTAGCCACAGCGAACCGTTCCACTTTATGGAGTTCCGCCATGGACCGAAGAGCATGGTCACCTCGTCTGCGCTGACCATTGGGCTGTGCTCCACGGTCAATGGGCAGCAAGAATTATCCGTGCTTGACGACGTCAAAGCCCTGGGGGGGCGGGTCCTGGCGATTTCGGAAACGGGCCTGGAGTCATCCTCCCACGGTTCAAAACAGGTGGTTCGTTTTGGATCGGGCCTCGATGAGGCTATTCGTAATGTGCTCTACCTGCCGGTCGGTCAATTAATTGCGTTCGAGCGTTCCCTTTCCAAAGGGTTAAATCCGGATCGTCCCACGAATCTGGATTCCGTAGTCAAACTTTTGTAAGGAGGAGAACATGAAAAAAACCCTATTTTCTTTAGCAATGGTTGCCATCCTGCTCCTGAGTGCCTGCGGCGGGAAAACCACCGGGAACAATGCAACCAATAATAGCCCTGTCCAGATCACATACATGGAATGGGGCGACCCTGCCGAGCTGAGTGTCTGGAAGGCGATCGTCGCAGACTTCGAAGCAGCCAATCCGAACATCAAGGTCAACGTCGACGTATCCGATTGGGACTCGTATTGGACCAAGCTGAAGACCCTGCTGGCTGCCAATACACCTCCGGATGTTTTTGCCATGGATGCGCCTCTTTACCTGGATTACCAATCACGCGGCGTGCTGCTCAACCTTCAGCCCTACATCGACAGCAACCCCGGCATGTTGGATGGGTTGTTCCCAAACACCCTGACAGCCTACCAAACCCCCGACGGCTACTTCGGGCTGCCGCGTGATTTCCAGACCATTGTCGTCTTCTATAACAAGGACATGTTCGACAAGGCGGGTGTCCCCTACCCGAAGTCCAACTGGACCTATGACGACCTGCGTGCCACCGCCCTGGCTTTGACCAAGGACACAAGCGGCGACGGCAAGATCGACCAGTTTGGCTACGTGATTGATCCCTGGGATTTCGAACCAGGGATGAGCGAGATCATCTGGGCCAGTGGCGGAGACCTGATCAACGCCGACCATACCAAGACCCTGATCGGTGAACCAAATGCCCGCACGGCCTTCCAGTTCCTGCACGATATGATGTTCGTCGACCATTCCATTCCAGACCCCAACACCTCGTCGCAGTACGGCGGTGACTTGTTCCTCTCCGGCAATGCGGCCATGATCGCCATGGGCCACTGGGCCGTGCCGAGCTACTCGGAAGCCAGCTTCAAGTGGGACGTCGTCCAAATGCCGAGCGGTCCTGCCGGGCAGGCAACCAGTGTCAACAGCGCCGGGTTCGTAGTCGGCAAGGACAGCAAGAACCCGGATGCAGCCTTTGCGTTCATCAAGTTCGTGCTCAGTACGGCCGGCCAGACCCGCCTGGCAGAAATGGGTTTTGCCTGCCCGGTCTTGCGTTCCGTTGCGGAGAGTGATGCCTTCCTGAAGCAGGGCACCTCCATCAACCAGCAGATCTTCATCGACTCGCTGGCTTTTGCCCATATGAAGCCGGTCTTCAAGGGGTATGATGAATGGTCTTCCACCATCGGCGACGGCCTTACCCCCATGTGGAACGGCGAGGCGGAGTTAAACCCGACCCTGGATCAGATCGTCACCCAGGCGGACGTGGTCCTGGCCAATAATAAGTAGCCCGCTTTCCACCCCTCATCCTTTCTCGGGATGAGGGGTGGAAGAGGAGAAGACCATGGAATACGGGTTGAGACCGCTCGGCCGGGAAAAGTTCTGGTTTTGGGTTATGCTGATCCCCACGCTGATCGGGTTGACCTTTGGCGCGCTTGGTTCCATCCTGGCCACGCTCGGCCTGAGCCTGACCAACTGGGACCTGTTGAGACCCCCCACCTGGGCCGGTATAAGCAATTACCTTGCCCTTTTTAACAACCCCGCTTACTTCAAAGCGCTGACAAACACATTTAAATTCAGCGCCATGTACGTTCCGGGTGTGGTCATTATTTCGCTGTTCGTAGCGGTCCTGATGAACCGCAAGATCCACGGCGTTTCCATCTTTCGAACCATTTATTTTCTCCCGGCCGTTACCTCGGCGGTCGCCACCGCCCTGGTTTGGAACATGATTTACGGCAGGGACACCGGCATTTTGAATTACCTCTTGAACCTGCTTGGCCAGCCATCCATCTGCTGGCTTTGCACGAAAAACGCCCTGATGTCGGTGGTGGTCGTCAACATCTGGGGGGCAATTGGGGAGGGCATGATCATATTCCTCGCCGGCCTGACTGCCATTCCCCGCGAGTACTATGAAGCGGCGACGATCGATGGCGCTGGTACGTTTGACCAGTTTTTTTCCATTACCCTGCCGCTGGTCACGCCCAGCATCTTTTTCCAAACACTCATATCAACCATTAACGCCTTCCAGGCTTACGATTACATCTACATGATGACCCGCCAGGGCCAGGGAGACAGCTCCGTGCCGGTGGTCGTCTTCTCCATTTACCGCAATGCCTGGAACTTCTTCAAATATGGAGGCGCAAGCGCCCAGGCCATCGAGCTGGCAGTCCTGGTCATCCTCCTGATGGGTTTTTACTTCTGGCTCGAAAGGCGCTACGTTGTTTATGAATAGGATCATGGGATGACAAAAACGACCCAAAAGATACTCCTGGACCTGGTGACCTATGCCTTCCTGACCGCCGGGGCTGTGATGATGCTGGCACCCTTCCTGTGGATGGTGGCCACCTCTTTCAAAATTCCCGCTGACCAGTTCACTCACACCCTCATCCCCAACCCGGCCACGCTCGACAATTTCCGTAAATTGTTCTCGTTCGATCTGAATTTCCCCAGGCTGTTCATGAACAGCGCCATCATTTCGCTCCTGACCGTTATTGGTCAATTGTTGACCTGCGCCATGGCTGCCTTCTGCTTTGCCGTGGTGAAATTCCGCGGCCGTAATTTGCTCTTCACCCTCCTGCTCGTGACCTTGATGATCCCTGAGCAGGTCACCCTGATCCCGAACTTCATTATTTTCAAATGGCTGCACCTGGTGGGGACCAGCGTACCGCTCTGGCTGCCGGCCTTCTGGGGAGGAGCATTTGGGACCTTTTTGCTGCGCCAGTATTTCCTTACCATCCCGCGCGAGCTGGTGGATGCCGCCCGCGTGGATGGCGCCTCGCTCTGGCAGACCTTCTGGCGCATCTACCTGCCGCTCGGGAAACCAGCCCTGGCTGCCCTGGCCATCTTTACCTTCCAGGGCGCCTGGAACGACCTGCTTCACCCGCTGGTGTACATGCCGACCGTACCCAACACCACCCTGACCGTCGGCCTGGCCTTCTTCCAGACACAGCTGACCATGGGTGGGCGTTTCACTGTCCTGATGGCAGGCGCATTGATCAGCATCCTGCCGCTGATCCTGGTATTCTTCTTCGCCCAGAAACAATTCATAGAGGGCATCTCCCTCAGCGGATTAAAACGCTAGGCGCACACCAGGGCTTGATTGGACCGAAGGAGCGCGGACTTGCCTTCAGCGCAGGTCTGTACTCCATCACGCAACATCAATATAAGGAGTGCTCATGACCAAAATTGCCTTCATTGGCGCCGGCAGCCTGGGTTTCACCGCCGGGCTCGTGCGCGATATCCTGACATTCCCGCTGTTGGAAGATGCGCAGATTGCCTTAATGGACATCGATGCCGAACGGCTTGACTTTGCGCACAAAACCGTGCTTAAACTCGTCGAAGCCGGGAAATACCCGGCTAAGGTTACCGCGACTCTCGACCGCGTGGAAGCCCTCAAGGGGGCGGATGTAGTGCTGACCACTATCCTGGCAGGCAGCACCGAGGTCTGGCGGCACGATATCGAAATTCCAAAAAAATACGGCGTCGATATCAATGTTGGCGACACGCGCGGACCTTCAGGCATTTTCCGCTTCCTGCGCACCCTCCCGCCAATGATGGACATCCTGCGTGATATGGAGAAATACTGTCCGAATGCCGTCCTGCTCAACTACACCAACCCGATGGCCATGTTGTGCGGCGCCCTCCAGCGCCAAACCCACATCCCGGTTACCGGCCTGTGTCACTCGGTGCAAGGCACAGCCATGATGCTGGCTGTCTGGATCGGGGCGTTGTTTCCCGAGGTCAACTACTTATGTGCGGGTATAAACCACCAGGCCTGGTATCTTAAATTTGAAAATAACGGCCAGGATGCTTACCCGCAAATCCATAAAGCCATCACCGAAAATCCTGATATTTACAACGCAGAGCAGGTCCGCAATGAAATGTACCTGGCCCTCGGCTACTATGTCACCGAGTCCAGCGGGCACAACTCGGAGTACAACTGGTGGTTTCGCAAACGTCCCGACCTGATCGAAAAATATTGCACCCACGGTACCGGCTGGAACCCTGGCGAGTACGCCTACATCCTGAAGGAATACCAGAACACTGAGGCCACCTGGAAAAACGGCGTGCGGGTTGAACTTGCAAAGGAGGTCACCCGGGGCGACCTGGCGCGCGGCCTGGAATATGCTGCTTACATCATTAATGCCCTCAAAGGCGGCGAACCGTTTAAGTTCAACGGCAACGTACCCAACACCAGGATCATTACCAACCTGCCTGAAGGCGCCTGTGTTGAAGTACCGGTTTACGCGGACAAGTCCGGGATTCACCCGCTCCACGTTGGCGCCCTGCCGCCTGAGTGCGCCCTGCTGACCGGGCTTTCGAGCGGTATTGAAGAAATGGCCATCACGGCCGCCATCACCGGCGACCCGGTGATGGTTTACCGGGCGATCTGTCATGATCCGTTGACAGCCTCTGTGCTTTCCCTGGCTGAAATCAAGCAGATGGTCAACGAAATGTTCGCGCAGCATAAGGAATACTTGCCACAGTTTAAGATACATAAAGTCTAACAAGTCATCAGATCTGATATGTCAGACATGTTAGACTTAATCACAATGATAAAAAAGTTTTTCCTTCTCGTCTTCCTGCTATCCGCCCTTGCATCCTGCACCCCGAACTTGGAACCTGATCCCATGACCCCTATTCCCTCCTCCCCTTCACCCGCGACCGAATGGTGGCACCCGGCTCCCGGTCTGACATGGCAATGGCAACTCGACGAAGAAGTGGATACATCCGTCGAGGCACAAGTGTACGATATTGACCTGTACGCGGATCAATCTGTCATTGATGCCCTGCATGCCCGCGGGGTGAAGGTCATTTGCTACATCTCGGTTGGATCGCAGGAAAACTGGCGCCCCGACGCGGACCAGTTCCCGGTGGAAGTGCTGGGCAAGGACTATGACGGCTGGCCGGGCGAGAAGTGGCTGGACATCCGCCGAATCGACCTGCTTGCCCCGATCATGCGCGCCCGTCTCGACTTATGCGCCGCCAAAGGCTTCGATGGCGTCGAACCCGACAATATCGAGATCTACGATAACGATACCGGCTTTCCCCTCACCTTCGATGACCAGCTGGCTTATGCCCACTTTTTGGCAGATGAAGCTCATGCCCGTGGTCTTGCCATCGGCCTCAAGAACGCCCCCGATATGGTCGCCAATTCGCTCTCTTTCTTTGACTTCGCCATCACCGAGGATGCCTTCTATTATCAATGGATCGGGAAAATGCTGCCCTTCATCGAAAACGGGAAGCCCATCTTTGCTGCTGAATATACCGACATGAACGTCGACTTCAGCGCCGCCTGTGAATGGGGCAGGGAGCATAATGTCAACTTTATCCTCAAGAACCGGATCCTCACTGCATTCCGTGTAACCTGCCCGTAAAACATTGGCTATATAGAACAGGAAAACATGAAACGTACCATCGGTAAACTGCGCGGTTTACAGCAATGTACATCCCCTCGCGGCACTTTCACCTGCCTGGCGCTTGACCATCGCCAGAATCTGCGCAAGGCTAATCCCGCTTTTATCAATAACGCCGATCTCGCGCGCTTCAAACTGGACGTGACCGCAGCACTCGCAGATCTGTCGACTGCCGTGTTGCTTGACCCGGAAGTATCGGCAGCCCAGGCCATCGCCGCGGGCGCATTGCCTGGTAAATCCGCGTTCGTGGTTGCAGTCGAATCAACCGGGTACAGCGGCGCACCCAATGCACGCCAGAGCCAAATCCTGACCGGGTGGACCGTGGAAAAAGCCAAACGGATGGGTGCCAGCATGATAAAGCTGCTGGTCTACTACCATCCAGACTCCCCCAACGCTCGTGGTATGGAAGCTTTTGTCCGGCAGGTGGCGGATGAGTGCACTCATTATGACTTGAGTATCATGCTCGAGCCGCTGAGCTATTCGCTCGATGCCGCCAAAAAACTCTCCTCCGCAGAAAAGCGGTATGTGGTTACCGAAACCGCCCGCCGCCTGGTCAGTCCCAGCATCGACGTCCTTAAAAGCGAGTTTCCGCTCGACATTGCCGAAGATTCCGACGAAAGCGCCTGGAGCGAAGCGTGCGCTGAGGTTTCCACTGCCAGCCTCGCTCCCTGGATCGTACTTTCTGCTGCGGTAAATTTCAATACATATCTCCGCCAGGTGGAGATTGCCTGCCGCGCTGGCGCTTCCGGAGCCGCGGCAGGGCGCGCAATCTGGCAGGAAGCGATAAGTATGGACAGGCAGCCGCGGCTCGAATTCCTGCGCACCACCGGGCGCGAACGTCTCTCCAGTCTCACCGCGCTGTGCTCGGATTTTGGCAAACCCATCAGCGATTTCTACACCGCTGACGCACCCTTCGATTGGTATAAAAATTACTGATTTGAAGTGACCGACATCCACCCACCCTGCGGGATCCCCGGGCAAAATTATGAGTAAAACTTTTGACATTCTGGTTGCAGGCGAAATCAATCCGGACTTGATCCTGAGCGGAGACGTTGTTCCTTCTTTCGGGCAGGTCGAGAAACTTGTTGATTCCGCTTCCCTGACCATCGGTTCATCATCCGCCATCTTCGCCTGCGGAGCAGCCCGGCTTGGATTGAAAATGGCTTTCGCGGGTGTGTGCGGTAATGACGTGTTTGGCCATTTCATGCTGGACGAGATGCAAAGGCGCGGTGTGAATGTTTCGAACGTGGTCGTACTCCCGGAGGGACAGACCGGCCTGAGTGTCATCCTAAACCAATCTTCCACCCACGGGATTGGACCCAGCCCTTCGAACGAGCGCGCCATCCTGACCCATGCCGGCCTGATCTCTTCCCTGAAAGTGGAAGATGTGACCGAAGATCTTCTGCGCCAGTCACGCCACCTGCACGTGGGCAGTTATTACCTCCAAACTGCACTCCAACCCGGCTTGCCAGGCCTGTTTGCCCGCGCCCGCTCCATGGGTCTGACGACCTCGCTCGACCCCAACTGGGACCCGTCCGGGAAGTGGCATCCTTTCGATGAACTCCTTCGGCAAGTGGACGTTTTCCTCCCAAACGAAAACGAAGCACTGGCATTGACCGGCACCGTTTCTGTCGAGGCTGCCGTAAATGACCTTCGCCAGAAGTGCAAAACCGTCGCTTTGAAACTCGGCGCCCAGGGGGCACTGGCTTGCCGGGGTGAAGAAAGCGTGCATGTTTCCGCCCTCAAACTCCAGGTTGTGGATACCATCGGAGCGGGGGACACCTTCGATGCCGGGTTCCTGTATGGGTATCTAAACGGCTGGAGCCTGGAAAAGGCCTTGTCTCTAGCAGCAGTCAGCGGGTCTCTCTCGACCTGTTCCGCCGGGGGTACATCTGCCCAACCGACACTTGAAGAAGCCATGCGCCATGTCTGATCCACTTCATGAAATTGTCCTTGCACAGAAGCGGGGAGAAGCACGCGGCATTGCTTCGATCTGTTCCGCACATCCCTGGGTGTTGAGAACGTCCCTGTGCGGAGCGGAGCCGGTTCTGGTTGAAGCCACCTGTAACCAGGTCAATCAATATGGGGGTTACACCGGCATGACTCCTGCTGACTTCGTCCATTTTGTACGAGGCATCGCGGCCGAAAATGGCCTGCCTGCTGAGCGGCTCATTCTGGGCGGCGACCATCTCGGCCCGTCGCCCTGGCAGGACCATCCGGTGGAACTTGCCATGTCACAGGCAGCTGAGATGGTGCAGGATTACGTACTGGCCGGTTTTACAAAAATCCACCTGGACGCGAGCATGAGACTCGGAGAGGACGACCCCACGCGCCCGCTGGACCCTGAACTTTCAGCCCGCCGTACTGCACGCCTGGCCAGGGTGGCCGAGGAAACTCTCGCTAAAGTTTCGCAACGACCGCAAGAGTTAAAGTATGTCATCGGCAGCGAAGTCCCCATCCCGGGCGGAGCCACGGAGCATAAAGAAAGTATCGAGGTGACCAATGTGGAGGATGCCAGGCGCACGCTTGAAGTCATGCAGACCGCATTCGTGGAGGCCAAACTGGAACCGGCGTGGGAGCGAGTCATCGCCTTTGTGGTCCAGCCGGGGGTCGAGTTTGGCGACAAATTCATCTTCGAGTACGACTCCGACGCAGCCCGCGATCTGGCCCGATATTCTGAAAGCTCTCCCTTCATCTATGAAGTTCATTCAACCGATTACCAGACGCGCGAAAACCTGAGGAACCTCGTCCACGACCATTTTGCCATCCTGAAAGTTGGTCCCGCATTGACGTTTGCCTTCCGGCAGGCGGTCTTCGCTTTGGCGATGATGGAAAGCGAACTGCTCCCCCTGGCCAGGCGTTCCCGCCTGATCGAAACCCTGGAGGCGGCCATGCAGCATGAGCCGGTTCACTGGAAAAAATATTATCATGGCGATGAACGTGAGTTGGCATTTGCTCGCAAATACAGCCTTAGCGACCGGGCCCGCTATTACTGGCGCGACAAGGGTGTGCAAGCGGCGTTAACAAAATTGATGGCGAACCTGGATGAAGTTTCCCTGCCATTATCGCTGATCAACCAATTCATGCCGGAGATCTATCCTGGAATCAGAAGCGGAGCAATCGCAAACTCGGCGAACAAGATTGTGGATCAGCACATCCGATCCGTGTTGGATGATTATTCATACGCCTGTTCGGGAGACTATAAATAGGCTGTCTATTGTTTTTTATGAGCGGGAATTTCCTATTCAGATTGCCGTATAATATTTATATTCGAATGTCATAAGGATCATGCATTTGCTCCTGACCTGCCGACAAACCAGATGTTAGTGCACTCGTCGAAACCCCACATTTCAAGGAGGAAGAGATGCCAAAAATTCAAGCGAACGGAATCAACATTCACTACGAAATTCACGGCACGGGCGATCCGGTGGTCCTCATCGGTGGATTGGGGGCAGACACATTCCTATGGTTTCGTCAAACCCCTGAATTATCCAAAAATTTCCAGGTGATCGCGTTCGACAATCGCGGCGCAGGTGAATCAGACAAACCCGAAGAACCATACAGCATCAGGATGTTTGCCGATGACACCGCCGGGATGCTGAAGGGCCTTGGAATTCCGCGCGCCCACATCATCGGCGCATCGCTGGGCGGGTTGATCGCGGAGGAATTCGCACTGACGTATTCGGAGATGACCAACCGGCTCGTGCTTGCCTCAACCGGTTTTGGGGGTCCGCACATGGTTAAGCCGTCTATTTTTGCTCTCGTCCCGATGCTGCTGACCATGCGGCGCAGCGGCGATCCAGCCCTGGACATTCGTCGATCATTCGAGCTATTTACCAGCCCGGAATGGTGCGCACAACATGGCGACCTATTAAATCAGTATGTAGATTGGCGGGTGGCACATCCTCAACCGCCCGAAGCATACAAGCGGCAAAATGCAGCGGTGAAAATTTACGATTGCGAAAACCGCGTCGGGCAGATCAAAGCGCCAGTGCTGATCATTCACGGTGCCAATGATCGCGTCGTTCCGGTCAAAAACGCACAATTGCTAAAAGGCAAATTGCCGCAGGCGCAACTCGTCATCATTCCAGATGCCGGCCATGCTGCCCCGATCCAGTGTGCTGAGCAGTTCAATGAAACGGTCACACAATTCTTGAAAGGGTGACGAAGGCAGATAATGCCGGAGAGCAAAACCACAGTAGGTATCGTTTCAGCAGGGGTCTATATTCCGCAAACATTTATTACAGCCGCGGACATTGCGCGCATGTCGGGTATTCCGGAAAATGTCCTGGCGGATAAGATGGGCATCCGGCGCAAGCCGGTCCCGGGTCCAAACGATCATACGAATGCCATGGCCTTGTGGGCGGCGCAGGACGCATTCGCCCAAACCTCCATTCAACCAGCCGACGTTGACCTGGTTTTGTGTACGACGGAAGAATGGAAAGAGTATCCCCTTTGGACAGCGGGGATCAAGCTGGCATACGACCTGGGGGCACGCCGGGCATGGGCGATCGATGTGCAGATGAGATGCGCAACGACGATGGCAACGCTCAAAATGGCAAAGGGGATGATGTTGAGCGACCCCGACCTCAACACGGTGCTCATTGCGGGCGGCTATCGCAACGGTGATCTAATTGATTACTCCAATCCGCGATCGCGCTTTGTGTTCGGGTTAAGTGCGGGCGGCGGCGCCCTCTTGCTGCAGAAAAATTACCCTCATAACCATCTGCTCGAATCGGCCGTGATGGTGGACGGATCGTTCTCGCTGGATGTGATTATTCCAGCCGGCGGGACCGTGGAACCGATCACTGCCGAGGCAATTGCTGCCCGCCGTAATAAAATTGACGTGCCGGACCCCGAGGGGATGAAGGCCCGGCTCGACCAGCTTTCCCTGCAAAATTTCCTGGCAGTGATCGACAAGGCGCTTGAAAAAAGCGGGTTATCTCGCGCCGATATTGGATATCTAAACATTCTGCACATAAAACCCTCGGCGCACCAATTCGTGCTGCGCGAACTTGGGTTGCGTGAAGACCAGTCCTACTATCTTGGAGATTACGGGCATATCGGTCAGCACGACCAGGCTCTCTCGATCAAGAAAGGGCTGGAGACCGGACGCCTGCGCCCCGGGATGGTGATGGTAATGGTCGCTGCCGGCATTGGGTACGCCTGGTCGGCTTCCGTGGTGAAATGGGAATAGTCCAGGTTCAAAGGAGGAAATATGTATCTCAATAACTGGCTCACGCGGCGCGAGATGCTGACGCCGGATAAAGTGGCTCTCATTGATACCCTTCACGATAAACGTCGGATCACTTACCGCGAGTGGAACCGCACCGTCAATCGCACGGCTAATTTTCTGCGCGATGGGTTGAACATTAAGAAAGGCGACCGGGTTGCGATCCTGGCGATGAACTGTGTTGAATACCTCGACCTCTGGTTTGCCTGCGGAAAGATCGGCGCGGTGCTTCAACTTCTCAACTGGCGGCTGACCCCCCACGAACTGGCCGGATTGCTCAATGACGCCACGCCCAGGGTGTTCGTCTACAGCAAGGAATTCGCGGCTCAAACCAATGCGGTCCGGGCAGGTGCACCCAGCGTAAAATCCTGGATATCGTTTGACGAATTACTCCAGCCTTCAGACATCCTTTTTTCAGAACGCGAGCAATATGCAGATAGCGAACCCCCGGAAGAGAAACTCGAATGGGATGATGCATGGGCGATATGTTATACAGGGGGCACAACGGGTCTGCCCAAGGGGGCCATCTTAACACACCGCTCGATCACCGCCAATTCGGTCAACACTGTGACTGGTTGGGGATTGGGTCCAGATGACACCACGATCCTTAATATGCCGCTGTTCCATACTGGCGGATTCAACGTCTTTACTGCACCGCTTGTTCACATGGGCGGCACTTCCATCGTTTGCCGCACTTTCGACGTGGACCAGGTTTTTGATCTTATTCGCGACGAGCACGTAACCTTATTGGTCGGGGTGCCGACCATGTACATCATGATGCAGCAACACCCGCGCTGGTCGGAAGCCGATCTCACCTCGCTGAAAATATGCGGGAGCGGCGGGGCTTCCTGCCCACTGCCCATCGTTGAGCGGTTTGCCGAACGCGGCGTCCGATTGTTCACGGGCTATGGATTAACCGAAGCAGGACCAAACACATTCTGGCTGCCGCCTGAAAAGCGCCTGGAAAAACCCGGGTCGGTCGGTTATCCATTGATCCATATCGATGTAAAAATTATTAATGGCAAGGGAGGCGAATGCGGTACGGACGAGGTCGGGGAATTGATTGTGCGCGGCCCGCATGTTTGCGCTGGGTATTGGGGCAAGCCGGAAGAGACTGCACACGCGATCATTGACGGCTGGATGCACACGGGTGATTTGGCGCGCCGCGATACTGATGGATGCTATTATATTGTCGGACGCTCCAAGGATATGTACAAGTCGGGTGGTGAAAATGTCTACCCCGCCGAAATTGAAAGTGTTTTACACGCATATCCTGCGGTCGCCGAGGCAGCCGTGATCGCTGTACCTGATGAAAAATGGGGCGAGGTGGGACGTGCGCTCGTGGTTCTCAAATCCGGCACGACACTGACGGCTGATGAAGTGATCGCATTCTGCCAAACTCGCCTGGCAAAATTCAAGATTCCGAAATCAGTGGTGTTCGTCGAATCACTGCCCAAAACAGCTGCAGCGAAGGTCGACAAAAAACTGCTCACTGAAACGTATGGTCAACCGTAAGGGATCCAAGAATCAAAATAGAATCGGGTAATCGCAGCAACAGGCGCATTACCCGCAACCAAATTGTAGATATTATGAAGAAACCAGGCTCGTCGAGGTTCTTGACGAGCCTGGCACGCTCAGGGGCAATCATCAGCCCAACCCGATGGAGGTAACTTCCGGGATTTTGACGGATTAATGAATATGCAAAGTTTCCTAAGTACCCATGACTAATCCGCCATCCACACTAAGCACAGCACCATGCACAAAGGATGCTTCGTCGCTCGCCAGCCATAGGTAGGCATTGGCAATATCCTTCGGTTCACCGAGGCGGCCAATGGGGGTATGAGATTTCATATCCGCCAATATATTCTCGGGCATTTTTTGCAGCATCTCGGTCATGATTAAACCTGGTGCCACCGCGTTGACCCGGATGCCGTACTTACCCAGTTCACGTGCCCACACCCTGGTCATTCCAATGACACCCGCCTTGGTGGCAACGTAATTGGTCTGGCCAAAATTTCCGTACAGGGCCACCACCGACGATGCATTCACGATCACTCCGCCTCCCTGTTTGATCATAGCGGGGGTCACTGCTTGGGTGCAGTTGAAAACACCTTTCAAGTTGACCGAGATCACCTGGTCAAAGGCATCCTCTTCCATCTGTTTGACCAATTCGCCGTCTTTCATTTTCACAAACTGGGCGTCCCGCAAGATACCGGCGTTATTGATGAGCACATCAATTCGACCATATTGTTCGATTACAGAGTCGACCCAGACCTGGACTTCTTTCCGATTTACAACATCGACCTTGTCAAACCGCGCGCCAGGACCAAGCTCCTTGAGCAGGGCTTCACCCGCTGCCTGGTTTACATCGCAGAATACAACGCTGGCGCCTTCTTCTGTGAAGCGCAGCGCAGTGGCCTTACCGATCCCGGCCGCGCCGCCGGTGATTAGAGAAACTTTACCTTGCAATAGCATATTTGATCTCCTTTATTAGAGTACTATTTCATTCGGAATGTATTGTAGTGAAATCGTACCTCGAGCCTGCCTGGGTAAATTAAAAACGCTACCTGGTAAAAAAAGGTTAAACCAGTATCGCCCCGGCGGCCTCGGGATCGAAGCCCTCGGGCCATTTTGTATATTTGTAATAACTGGCACGCTCCAGCCGGGCACCCTGCAGGTTCGCCTCGGTCAGGATGGCCTTGTGCAGGTTGGCCTCCACCAGCGAGGCGTTTTGAAGATTGGCCCCTTTCAGCACGGCAAAACTAAGGTCAGCGCGGTCGAGGCTGGCACCGGTCAGGTCAGCGGATTCCATCCGGGCTCCCGGCAGGATGGCACCCGCCAGGTCGGCGCCGATCAAGGTCGCGCGGGAGAGGTTGGCCCCGCTCAGGTCCGCGGCGCGCAGGTTGGCGCGGGTCATAATTGCAGCCTGCAGGTCCGCACCGCTCAGGGTGGCCCCCGCCAGGTCCGCCTCGACCAGGCTGGCCCCGCGCAGGTTCGCCCCAACCAGATCCGTCCCGCACAAATTGGCGCCTTTCAGGTCCCTGTTTTCCAGGCTGGCTCCGCCCAGGTTCAGACCTCCGAGGTTGATGGGAGCCGGTTGCTGCAGGAGGGCTGACAATTCTTCAGGTGTGACCTTCATATCCGGCTGTCTCCAGTGTGATTAATAAAGCTTTATCGACCATGACTTGACCGAAAACTGATGGTCAAATTATAGCAATAATCGATCGCAGGCGGGTGCATTGTCTTATGAATTGTGAATGCTATAATTATTCATATATTTCAAGATGAGGTGAAGAAAAATGAATCTCATATTGTGGATCTTTCAGGCCACACTGGCAGCCTTCGTGGCGTGGGGACGCTGGGTGATCATCCCATAATACTTATCGAAAGCATTCATGAATAACCTCTCCAACCCTCTCATCGATCCTACTATCCGCCCGGCGATCGCGGCGGATGAGCCTGCCGTCGCGGGCTGCGTCAAAGTTGCATTCTCGATCTATGTCGAGCTGATCGGCAGGCCGCCCGCCCCGATGCTGCTGGATTTCCCGGCAGTCATTGCCGCCGGTTGGGCCTGGGTGGCGGAGCTGGACGGAAAAGTGGCCGGCGCCCTCATCCAATATGAGACCGAGGAAGGCTTCTATCTCGATACCGTGGCGGTGCTGCCAGCACTGCAAGGCAGGGGGGTGGGGCGGACGCTGCTGGTGTTTGCCGAAGACGAGGCGCGCCGTCGGGGCTTTCATTCAATCTACCTGTGCACCAACGTCAAGATGACCGCCAACCAGGTGCTCTATCCCAAGATCGGCTATGTAAAATACGAGCGGAAGATGGACCAGGGCTACGACCGGATCTACTACCGCAAGCAGCTTTAGCCAGCGAACATTTCGCCATTGTCAAAGCAGCCATCCGCAAGACCGAAAAAACAAGGAGAAGTTTTGTGAATTCAAACCAAAGTGAAAATACCTTGAAGCAGTCCGGCCTGGTCGAGAGTGAAAATGGTTTTATATACCGCGACCTCAATAAAAACGGCAAATTGGATGTGTACGAGGACCCCCGCCAACCGCTCGAGGCGCGGATGGAGGACCTTTTGGGGCAAATGACGCTCGAAGAAAAGGCGGGGATGGTTTTCATCAACGGGACGACCGTCAACGAGGATGGTTCCATCGAGGAACAACCCGGCGGGCCCGGGTACGCACGTGCGGCGGTGAACCAGATCAGGGACCAGAAAATGAGCCATTTCAACTTCTGGCAGATCCCCGCTGCGCAAACCGTGGCTGCCTGGCACAACCGTCTGCAGCGCTTTGCCGAACGGACCCGGCTGGGCATCCCGGTCACCATCGCTTCGGACCCGCGCAACCATTTCAGGAGCAGCATTTATTCGGTGGGCGCGTCCGATTTTTCGCAGTGGTGCGAGACGCCGGGTTTCGCCGCGATCGGCGATGTTGAGCTGGTGCGGAAGTTTGCCGATATCGTAAGGCGGGAATACCTGGCGGTCGGGATCCGTGTGGCACTCCATCCGCAGATCGACCTGGCCACCGAACCGCGCTGGCCGCGCATCAGCGG
>JADGQC010000178.1 GCA_017882125.1 Anaerolineales bacterium | reverse complement strand
AAAAAGCGGGTTCCGAGCAGGAATAACAACCCGGCCAGCCCGATCATCCCGATCACTCCGCCGAATTCCACGAGGGAGGGGGTATACGTTCCGGTTCCCAACACGAGGGTGATGGATTGTCCAGCAACGATAATCAGTGATTTTGCCACTAATACGCCGAGCAGCACCAAGACACCGGAAATCATGACCGCAATTCGATTCCTGCCCGCAACAAGCAGCAGTACGAAAGGAACGATGATCCCCAGAACCACCTCGAGCCAGAACAGCGGATTGGACAGCAGCATGCTCGTCCCGAACCGGTCGTCCACATCGCCGGCATACACCAAGGCTCCGATCTCAAACACATTGAGCAGAAACAAGACCGGCAGGAATACCAGCGTCATGCGGCGAAGCCAAGCAGAGGCGATGGGTTCGAATACGGCAATGAGAGAAACTCCCAAAGCCAGCAGCATGCCTTCGACCAGGAAGATCACCGGCATGATCCCACCAGACCACAATGGGGAACCAGCACTCATGCTCAGGATCCAGCCTTCAAAGACGACGACCAATCCCGCCACGATACCAGCGATCACTGACAGCCATCTTGCTTTCGGGGAGACAAACAGAAGGATGACCGCCAAGATCACCCCCAGCGCCAGGCTGAAAAAGTCCCAGACGAAGGGTGAGCTGAATTGCGCGCTGAAGACCATGTTCAGGACGCGCTCTGGCCTGCCGATATCCATCAGGATCATGAACCCAGCGGCGATGTAACTTGCTATTGAACCAATCAGCAGGTTGCGCCGGAATGCTCCCATGCCGGGGATGACACTCAGGTCCGAGAGGACTGCCAGGATCAACAGTCCACTTGCCAGACCCACCAGGGCGAAGAAAGCTGCAATGTAGATACCCCAGGAGATGATCTGGTTGATCCCAAGAACGGACATGCCTTTGCTGAGCTGGACGCCCCAGGCGATCGCACCGATCACCACGAGGACAACCATCCCAACCAGCCAGCCAATGCCATTCGACTTACTTTGTGTTTTAACTTCAGTTGCCATGTTCATGCTCCTTTAGCCGATATAGAACACATTCGGCTGGGTCCCGGCTTCGGGATTGAGAGGTTTGGCGTTGTGCTGCATGATCAGCAGAGATACTTCACTGTTTGGATCTTCCAGGTCGCCAAAGAATCTCGCCTGTCCCGGGCACGTCAACACACAAGCCGGGAGCTGCCCTGCCGCTACGCGGGGGGCACAGAAGTTGCATTTCTCAACCGTCCCAACCTGGTGCTTGGCATATGCTACTGTTTCGTAAGAGGTCAACCCCTTATCAGGATAGTAGCCTGCCGGCGCGGAACCGATGAACTGGCGCACGTTGTAAGGGCAGGCAACCATGCAATAGCGGCAGCCGATGCATTTGTTCGCATCGATGGTCACAATTCCGTTGGCCTGTTTCGCACTTGCGCCCGTCGGGCAGACGTCAACGCAGGGAGCGTCGGTGCAATGGTTACAAAGAACCGGCAGGGGCGTTTGCCTGGCATTGGGGTAGGTTCCCACTTCGGTGATGCTTGTGTGCGAATAGAAAATAGTGGGGGGCGTACCATTCTCCTGTTTGCAGGCGATGGTGCAGGCGTTACAGCCTATGCATCTGCGTAGATCGATTACCATTCCGTATTTCATGATCTCACCTCCTATGCCTTGTAAACTTTCACGGCGGGACCCTCTTCAACCTGGGCAGTCAAAGGATCTACTGCCAAATTGTTTTCGTCCAGGTTGCATAGGGCATTGAAATATCCGCCTTCGGCCGTGATGGGGTTCGCCATGGGTGAAGCGGCACCGTGCCCGGCCGGGAAACCGATTACATCCGGGTGGATGAGCTCAGTCACTTTGGCGGGGGCTTGGGTTTTACCCCAGCGCGACTCGATAACAATGACGTCGCCGGTCTTGATGCCTTTCTTGGCAGCGGTGGCAGTGTTGATCCAGACTGCGTATTCGTAAGGATCCCAGGTCTTCATGGTTTCATGCAGCCAGACGTTCCCGTAGGTGTCGCCGCAGAAGAACGGAGCCATGGGCGTCTTCCAGTTGATGGCCCACATATCGAACTCCGCAGGTGCATTGAACTCATTGCAGGGGATCCAGGATGGAATAGCCGCGTAGGCCTGCCAGTATTTACTCTGGTCGGTCCAGCCGGGGATGCCCGGGAGACCAGCCTTCTGGAGATTATCCTTCAACTTGGCGGCAACGCGCGGCAGCTGAATGAAATACATCGGGTGGCGGGTCTTGTTGTTGGGGAAGTAAGAATAGTTGTAGTTCTTGGCGCCACGGGTGTTATATTTCAGGTACGGGCCATGCGCATCGGTCGTTCCCTTCGCCAGAGTTTCATTTGCGCCAAAATTCTGCTTGAGGAACGCTTCAGAATACTCGCGCAAGGAGAATTTCTTTTCCGTGTCCAGCGGGAACTTCGCCAGCGAGGCATTGACCTTGCTGACAAATCCCGTTTTACCGGTCAAAATACCGGTTGCTTCAGCAAGATCGATCAAGGCCTGATCCGTATTGCGGGCGTTGTAAACGGGCTTGATAGCGGAAGCGTCACGGAACAGGAAATAGACGGCGCCGCGGGTGGCATCGACGTTGACCTTGTGTCCGGGCGGTGCACTACTGCCACCATAGCGGCCATCCTTTTCGAGGAAGGCAGCATCCGGAAGGACAATATCAGCGAGCACAACATTTTCGTCGTAGGTCAGGGAGAAGGCCACGTGGAAGGGTACTGTTGACCAGGCTTTCTCGAACAGACCGCGATCGAAGCTGGAGCGAACAGGACCACCACCAGCGGTAACCAGCATATCCACCGTAAAGTCGGAATTGTATTTCACCGGGTCGACGATGTTCTTGGCAAGGCCCCAAATGAGGGTATGGGCTACGGGGTAGTATTGGCGCAAGTCTGCAAAGGAAAGAGGCCAGGACCATTTATAACCGTAATAATCAGTCCCACCTTCGCCGGCAGGGTTGCGCACGCCATCCGCATCTGGCTTCAGCCAGGTTGCGCTTGGCTGCGAGTTACCGCTCTGACCACCGGGCACTTCGATACATCCGAGCAGTTGGCAAATGATCTTGCCAGTGAAGTCGCCAAAGGGACCTTCGATCGGGTGAGCATAGGCGCCTTTTTCGTACTGGATGCTGACCGGCCTGAAGGGCATGGTAACGCCATCGATAACAACCGTTTCGCCGATGTGGGCATGTTTAACAAGGTCGTTAGCAATTTCGCGGACCTTTGCAGCCGGGACGGTGGAGATGGGTTCCTGCCACTCGGCAGTGTAGGTTGTCATGGCATTCTTGATCAACTGGAAGGCTGGATAAGCCAGGACGCCGTTGGCATCGTACATCCCTTCCAGAGCAAGATTCGTGGTGTCGGGGTCATCAAATGGGACTGGTTTCCCCAACTTGGTGTTCCACATGAGCGGTTTTTGGGTCACTGGATCACGCACATATTCGCCATCGGGGCCGATCAGGTAAGGGCCATTAGTGCGGGTCTTGACGAACCAGACATCATAGGTCTTGACCTCGTACAGGATGGTGTGAAGGATGCCGAGCATGAAGGCCAGTTCGGTGCCGGGGCGGATGGGCAGCCAATCCATCTTGGAGGCTTCCGGGCCGCAGCGGGGATCGACATTCACGATTTTGACGCCACGATTGACCAGGGCATCCATGGTGTGACGCGTTCCGACCGAGGAGACCGCTATGTTTGGACCCAAAGTCCGGCCGATGTTAAGCATGTATTCAGTCATTTCGATCTCGGGGACGTTGTCCGGGCCGCTCTGGTTGACCATATAGCCACCCAGGTGGTAGGCGCAAGCGGAGCCGCGCGAGGGCGTATCGGTGGGGGTACCATAGGCGCTTTCGAAGTTGCCCAGGAAAAGGCTGTTTACTCCGAAGCCGCTGACAAACGCGACCTTGCGGGTATCATCCAGGTTTTTCTGCAACCGGGCAGCGACCGTCTTGAGGGCTTCATCCCAGGTGATTTCAACAAAGCCGGGATCAACGTTCAAGCCCTTGGCAGTGTTTGTCCGCTTGAGGGGTGACTTGACCCGCCAGGGGTTGTACATCTGCATAATGGCGGAGTTACCGCGCGGGCAAAGTGTGCCTACATTCTGGATCGCCCGAGGGTCGCCTTCGACTTTAATAACCACGCCATCGACTACATGGACGCGGGTCTGGCAGTCGCCCTGCATGCACATTTTGCAGAGCCCCGGATACCAAGCATCCGTTGCCATCAAACCAGCGGCTTTGGCTCTTGTGACCAGGCTGGTACCATGGGTCTTGGACAGCAGGTTACCCGCCGCCGCAACCGCAGCTACCGACGCCGACAGTTTCAAGAACGTTCGCCGGGTTATTTTTGACTTCTTTACGTTATGTTCCATTTCTATCATCTCCTTCTCGACATGACAGTTTTGTGTTGTATAAACATTTTCTGGGCCCTATTATTAAGGTTTCATGGATAGATATATATATTTTCCGGGTGAACCTCCTTGTAGAATTTTTCACAACCGTCGTGAAAAAAATTCCGCACACCTAAAATAATCACATTGTGGAAAGAGTCACAGGCCGGAGTGTGCAGCCAGCATGACCTGGAAAAGTTTTTCCTGTCTATATATTAATAGGTTGCCGGAAAGATAAACCCACCCTTTCGGGTGGGTTAAGTGTAGTGTTTCACAAACGTTTGAATAACTTTATTGTTCTTCTTTTCTAATAATCCTGGCTGCCTGGGTCCTGTTCACCACCCCCAGTTTCCCAAAAATATTTTTCAGGTGGTATTTAACCGTGTTCAGGCTGATATTCAAATCCTGGGCGATCTGCTTGTTTGGATAGCCAGCCTCCAGCATGTGTAAAATGCGCAGTTCGTGATCGGTCAGAGGCTCCAACCCTTCCAAACTCTTTGCGAGGGGGCGGCTGGTGGAAGCTTTCAGGGTATCCCTGGCTACTTCGTCCAGCAAAAAATAAAGGTAATCGCCCGAGCATTCTTCGGAATTTGGTTTCGGGTCTCCCCCATTAGCCAGCATCTGCTTGATCATAGAAATAACCACGCCGCCTTCGTCGAGAAAAGTCCGCACGAAATGGTCAGGTTCCGCTTTATAAAGAGCCTCCTGAAGGATCGCCATGGCTGGCAATGGTTCCCCGCTCAAGAAAAGGCACTTTGCCATGAGCACTTCGAACGTAATTGCATCTTTTACCCGCCCCTGTCTAAGGGCCAGGTCCCACCAAGGACGGATCAATTCGCTCATTGATGAGTAATCTTCCCTGGCAGCCAGTACACGCGCATAGATTATTTGTTCATATTGTGAAAATAGATTGGGTACACGGTGAGGATTATTTCGTAGCGCAGAAAGCCAGTTGTTAATAATGAAAAGATCACCTTGTTGCAGGGCAATATCGGCCTCTAGAGCCTTGATATACATGACTGGTAGCGAAGGTTCCCCATATTTTTCTGCCATCCTCCTGGCACGTTGAATTGTCGCCTGCACACCTTCCAGGTCTCCCTGCATATTCTGGATCCGTGCCAAAGTGGAGCAGCCAATCAAAAGCTGGTCCAGGTATCCCCCCTGCTCAGCCAAACGGAGACCCTCATTAAGGTAATGCAGAGCTTCGTCCAACTTGTTCCATTCATACAATAGAGCGCCCATACCAAGGTTAGCCTTGGAATAAACAGCCCCCTGCTGCAAGCCTA
>JADGQC010000177.1 GCA_017882125.1 Anaerolineales bacterium | reverse complement strand
AGTGAGCGCATTGACTCGCATTTCTGTACCCATGTAATAAGCAGCCAGGTATTTGGTGAATCCAAGTACACCTGCCTTTGTAACGGTGTAATATACCGGTTTGTATGTCTGAGAGCGATCTCCCTTGCGATAGATTCGTTGATCGGGACCGTTTAACCCATAAGTTGAGCAAATGTTTATAATGCTGCCTTTTTTTCCTTGCTCCAGCATCGGCTGTACACAGGCTTGCGTAACGAGGAACATCCCGGTAAGGTTTACATCCACGGCCTCATTCCATTTTTCCAGCGGATAATCTTCAAAACGGCCGGCGTTTCCACCTCGTGCAAGCGCCGCGGCATCAAATTTCGGGTCAAGGGCTGCGCTGTTCACCAGGATATCCACCCGTCCGAAGGTTTTCAATGATTTAACCAGCATCTGTTGAATGGAAACCTGGTTGGTTACATCCAAACCCACCCCCAGCGCATGGTACTTGCTGTTCCGAAGCATCCCGCCAAATTCAATTGCAGCCTCAGAATTCTTGTCAGCGACGATAACGGCAGCACCTGCTTCTGCCAAAGTACGGCAGAATTCTTTTCCGAGCATGCCTGCGCCTCCGGTGACGATGGCAACTCTATCTTTAAGGCTGAATTTTTCAATGATATTGGTCATAATCCCTACTCAATTAAATTGAATCAAGCGATTGTTATTTCCTGAATCCCTGGCTGCCAGGGCTAACTCCAGCGCATGTTTTCCATCCTGAAATGTGCAAAGCGGTTTTTCTTCCCGGCTAGCCACTCTCAGGAAATGGCGGATTTCATCAACAAACATCCCGTTGCGTTCAAACCTATCTGGAGGAGAGATCGTTTCCCAAGATCTTTTTTCAAAGGAGTACACATGCAGGATCCCATCGGAATTATCCCATTGCATACTGCCTTGTGACCCAATAATTTCCCAGTGGTGGGCAGGAGGCTGCTGATTATAATTCATATGCGCACTGCCGATCGCGCCGTTGGCAAAGTGCATGCCAATTTCCGCTGTATCCTCTACCGGTAAGCCAAGATTGAGTGCCCCTGTAAAGGCCCATAAAGCATCAACATCACCGCAAAGCCAGCGGATGTAATCAAGTATGTGAGACAAGGTCAGAATAACGCCACCGCCTAGATCAGAGCGTGCGGCATAGCCCTGCCTGAAATCCTCCCACGGGTGCCAGTTGGGGAGATATTCCCCCCAATGGGCACGAACAGATAACACGCGCCCAATCGTCCCCGCTTTCAGCAATTCAGCTGCCTTCTGAAGTGTCGGATGGAACCGGAATTGGTATCCTACAAGGACACGGCAGTTACTGGTTTTTATTGCATCTTCCAGAGCGTTAACTCGCTCGAGGGAATGTGAGATGGGTTTCTCCAATAGGATGGTACAACCCATTTCAGCAGCGGGGATAGCCACATCCAGATGCAGTGCGGTGGGATTGGCAATAATCACGGCGTCTGGCTTACGGTCCAGGGCGCGACGAAGGTCGGTTTCAACCGGCAAGCCGCTCAATTCATTCTCGGATAAAGTGGCATGGTGAGTACGGTAGAGGACAATATCTTTTTCACCCAACGCTCGTAGATTACGCATATGGCGGCGACCGATGGAACCCAGACCAGCGATCAGTATTTTCATAAAATCATTCCCGCAACCAAGTAAGGATTCGATCCGCAGTACGTTCCCCAGCATTGCCGTCGGTGTAAGTGCATTCATCCTGGATGAATTTTCGGCGGTTTTCAGCGTCGGCTATGGGATTTCTAAGATAAAAGTTGATATGTTGAAGTATTTCACTTTGGTTTAGAGCCAATCGACCAGCTCCAGATTCCCGGAACCGCAAGTGTGTAGGCCATTCGCCAATTGCTGTAAGAGGAAGTGAATAGAACTGTGGCATGTTCCAACCACCAGGTGTATCGATGCAGACGCTAATTATCGGTCGGTCATGGATTGCAGTTTCGACTACCATGGTGGAATAGACCGTCAGGAACACATCCGAATAAGCCATCATTGAAGCCTTTTCGCCAACGTCCTCACCAGAATAATGACCCAACCCCCCACCCAGCGATGCTGGTTCTACCAGGTGGACATGCGGCATGCGTTTGATATACTCCCTGACGCGATCCGCCTCTCCTTGAAATCGCGTGTTAGGACGGAAGTGGTTTGGATGTAAACGAATGAGTAATTGGCAAGGGGAAGCAAGTGCATTTGAATTTACAAGTTCGG
Organism: Anaerolineales bacterium; assembly: GCA_017882125.1. GTDB lineage: Bacteria > Chloroflexota > Anaerolineae > Anaerolineales > Villigracilaceae > UBA877. Next base: position 3,470 of record JADGQC010000177.1, on the reverse strand, counting down.
CAATTGCAGAAATATTGGGAAAATTGGGAGAAAATGTTTCGAAACTGCAGGCATAAGAAAGCAATTTGCGTTGAGGGTCAAGACCGTGCGCGCGGAAGTATTCATCCCGCGGAATTAGCCATGAACGGCGAAAATAGCCATCATAAGAAGGGATTCCGCAGATTTGAACTTGCTCGGGTTTCCAATCAGCACCTAGAACGAGTTCCTCTTTCTGAATTTCAGACCAACAGATAATCTTATCCACGGGTGCTCCTTTGAGGCGATAGGAGGAGGGGTTGTCCCAGCCAACGACCACCGAGGCTGTCGGAATGCCCCGCGCTGCAGCTTCGCGTAACAAATAACGATCCATCCGCCAGCCGGGGCTGCTGGCAAGCACCAGATCAGGCTGATATTTCTCGAACAAATCGGTGTAAATCCCAGGCGTGAAACAATATTGGGCAGCCACGATCAACTTGCGCACCAGCCTGGAACGGCGCATCATCCAGACCAAACTATTAATAATCGGGATCATCAAACGCGTCCGCCCTGAAATTCCGGTGGTGATCAAGTGATAATTACCATCAATTGCTTTGACATTGACTCGTTTCGACCCTCCAACCCAACGCAGAACATAGAGCCAGCGTTGAATTGCCGGAAAGACAGAAATATAATACGACTCGCATGCTTTGGCGCGAATCCCCTCAAAGGTCATGTTTGGTTGGGAATATCCCTTTGAAATTGCTGGTAAAGCATCATCATCAGTAATAAGGACTACCTCAACACCTGCTTTGAGTAGCGTTGCAGAAAAGTCGCTTTGCAAAAAGTAAATCAGCGCCAAACCATGATCCGCTATAAGAAAGATCCGCTTTTTCATATTACCTTTGGATAAAATCCTGCACGCAATGAGTAAACTTGCTTTTCCGCCATCCATCGAAGGCTGGAAAACGACATTCTTGAATTGACAAAAGGGGGCACATATTTTCCAAAGGCCCCTACCAACTCGGGGAGATAATTGTGCGAAATAAGGCAGACAAATAATCTGGAAAAGAAGGATTATTTATCTTCATCGTCTCCTTAGTAGATTTTTAATCCGTTTTAGCAAATAATTCAATCGGTAGTAGATTTTGTAAGCCAAGCCGCGAAGTGTATAGAAAATAAAACGTTTTACCCAAATATGTTTCTCCGGTATGACGGAGAACGATGGGGAAACAATAGATTCCGGACGTGCGAGTATATTCAGATAAAGGGGTAGAGTTCTGGAACGCGGTTGCCCATGCTTGACCAATTGGACCATCCGAAACCCTGCCTTTTGGATGATCTGCTCCAAGCTATGACTGCTAAATGAATATAAGTGCGCAACTTCAAAACTGAAATGACCATATAAATTCGGTACCTCAAGGAATAGCCACCCATTTAAGGTCAGCCACGAGCGACGCAATTCAGAAAGATAGGCCACTGGGTCAGTTATGTGTTCTAGGACATGTGACATACTGATCAAGTCAAACCGCTCTTCTTTGTTCTCCTGCAAAGCCTCTAGTGAAGGATAAACCTTAAACCCTTGTTGGACGGCATGATCGCGAAATGCATTGCCCGGTTCAATCCCAACAGATGTGCAACCATATTGTTCCTGAACAGCCTTGAGCAGATATCCAGCTGAGCAACCGATTTCCAAATGACGGATTACTTCGGCCACCTGCATGACTACGATCTTCCGCAAGGCTGTTGCCCGCTGCCGTTGTATTTCATTTTCTTTTGCGAGTGGTTTCTCCTGCCCCCCTTGATTCATCCGCCGGTATTCACGTTTATAGAACTCATCCGTTTCCCCTTGCGTCATACGCGGTGATTGAAATACCAGCCCACAGTGATCACAGATGCGATTAACCACCAAAAGATGTTGGACAGTGCTCCTGTTGAACAAACTGTTTTCTGAACTGCCGCATAAAGGACAGGACTCGATAATCTCAGGCATTATTACTCCGACTTGTCAAAATAGAGATTGAAAATCTGGTTATAAAGCCAAAGCAGGCCGTGCCGAATGCCCGGAAGGTGAACCACGGTTTTCAAGATATCATGGTGCCTGCGGGTTGGGGAGTGGATGTTTTTTCCTTGCGGGACGCGATTACCCATATGTAACACATAGGCTTGATCAGTGCACAGCCGCAAATAACCCAACTTATCCACTGCAATATCAAAGGCGCGCTCGCCACGCATGGGCTTCTCAGAAGGTAGCGGCATAATCTTCCCCAACATTGCTTTGGTAGTCAAAAACTGGAAGTGGGCTGCACCTGCGTAGGCACGACGACCCATAAATGTAAACAAATGATCCTGTCCTTCGTCATATTGTTTCTTCGCCTCATCCCGAGGTAATCCGATACTATCGGTGTGCTCAAGATAAGTGTTCCAATCCAAAAAAGTCCCTTCCTGATAAATTTTCCCGTTTTGCCGTCGTCCCCAAAGCAAGGTAGCCTGCGAAAACTTATCCGGAGTGCGCAGAGGCCGGGCAGTGACCATACCAACATTCGGGAAAGAATCTAGCAATAAAAGCGATTCAGAAAGCCACCCTGCACGAAATAAGATATCGCCATCACTGAAAACTACCACCTTTCCCTGCGCCGCTCCAAAAATGTAGTTCCAAGCACCAATCTTGCCGATATTCTTTTCTGAAAGCACCAAGTATTGAATTATCCCTTGCTCATAAGCGCCAACCAGATAATTGCGCACTTGCTCGCAGCTGTGGTTATCAAAAACCATTAAATCGTAGGGATTATCAGTATTCTCGTGAATACTGATAAGGCAAGCCTTGATGACTTCCAAGCCCTGCTCATAGAAACCGCTTAGGAAAGGGATGCAATTTACTACGCAAATCGTGATATCAGCAGGCAGTGCAACCGTATCAATAAATTTGGCAGGATTTTGACCAACACGCATATCATTATCTCCGGGGAATTGTCCCGAGCGGGCGTTGGAGTTTCTGAAGTCGGAAGCCTATTCGGGCTCGCCTGGAGTTAACGTTATCTGTTATGAACAGCCATTCCAGCCGTCTAACCAGCCGAGCCAGGTAAAACTTTGGCAGGCGAATCCTGCCATGAACCAGTTCGCGATTGGTATCTAAAAGGTTATAGACCTTACGTCTCCCACCGGCTTTGGATAAATTTGACTTGGCCACCTCAGATCCATACGGTGGCTTGTTGCCAGGAAGGTGACTGTAATCATGTGTTTGGTGAATTGCAAGAACTGATCGTGTTATATCCACTGCCAATCCCCAAGTCTGGCGCGCGTGGTATACCATCCAGTTATCCCAGGCGGGGCGCCCAATGGTAAAGTCGGGCACATCGGTATAGAGGTGGCGAGGGAAGACAAAATAATCAATGCCCCAGGGGGAATAGAATTTTCCCTTTTCTTTCACAAGGAGCCGCAAACGCGCTTCCCAATCCGGGCTGAAATCAAGCGGTTCGGTCAAATCCAAATCCCACCGTTGGCCGATCATGAGA
>JADGQC010000176.1 GCA_017882125.1 Anaerolineales bacterium | reverse complement strand
TAGTTTATCGCGATCCAGGCTGTAGTTGGCGCGGGAAAGTGAATACAACCAATAGGCAAGGAACGGCAATGGGAAAAAAGCGACCGCTGCCACCAGTATATAAATCGTGAAGCGTAGACCGATCGGTTCCTGGGATGCCAGGGCTGCAAACACGGTTACCACGAGGGCCGCAACGATGATCAATGAAACCTGCAGCGTCAGACCCCGGCGGGGAGGTGGAAAATCTGTCATGGATTACTTTGATTTCCCCATTTCGATCTGGACGGAACGGCAGACAAACTCAACCTGCTGTTCGGTCATCACGCCTGAAAATGGAAGTGCCAACCCGCGTCGGCCAAGGTCCTCGGTAACCGGGAAATCCCCTGGCCGGTACCCGAAACGCTCGACCATATATGGTTGTAAATGGATGGGCAAAAAATATGGGCGCACCGGCACTCCACGGGCTTCCAGGCGTTTCGCCAAAGCATCCCGGTCAATCCATAGGTTGAAGCGGACAACGTAGACGAACCAAGACATACGTGTCGTGAATTTCTCAATGAAAGGAGCTTCCACACCTGGAATCTCCGCGAGACGTTCACCGTACCAGGCGGCCACCTGCTCCCTTTTTTGGAGAAGTTCCTCGATGCGGTGCATCTGGGCGGCACCCAATGCAGCCGACATCTCGTCGAGGCGATAGTTGTAACCCAGGTAGGTATGGGAAAGCCAGGTATCACCGGGAGCGCGACCCTGGTTGCGCAAGGCACGCATCAAATCAGCGGCCTGGGCATCATTCGTCACGATGATTCCGCCTTCACCCGTGGTGATCTGCTTGTTGGGGTAGAAAGCAAACACACCATAATCCCCGATCGTCCCGGTCTTGCGTTTCTTGTATTCAGCACCAAGTGCCTCACAAGAATCTTCAATGACTTTCAGACCAAATTCATTGGCTACTTTGCGAATGGGATCCCAGTCAGCAGATTGACCGAACACGTCCACGCCCAAGATGGCTTTCAGCGACCGGCGAGAGGCAGACCCCTTGCGTGAGAGCCATTTTTGAGCTCTTTCGCCACCTGCAGTCAGGTCGCGCGCCGCTTCCGCCAGCAGGGTCGGATTTATGTTCCCACTGCGTGGATCCACGTCTACAAAAACCGGAACAGCATTCTCGAAAAGGAGCACATTTGTGGAGGCGACAAATGAGAACGGCGAGGTGAGGACCACGTCCCCCTGGCTGATCCCAGCAGCCCGTACACACAGGTGCAGCCCGGCAGTCCCGGAGTTGACACCGATGGCATGACCCAAGCCTGTAAACTCAGTAAAGGCTTTCTCGAACGCCCGGATCTGAGGTCCCATGCTGAGATTGGGGGTATCGAGAACCTCAACAACTGCCTGGCGCTCAGAATCCGTCAGGTCGGGGCTTGACATGGGAATCTTGGAAACGGTTTTTTTGTTCAATTGATTCTATGCTTTGGCAGACTGGTTTTGTTCAAGGGCAGCGGCAGTGCCATTGGGGTCATCCAGACCAAGATCCACAACATCTTCCATGCGAATCTGACCTCGCAGGAAAGCGCCTTCCTCGGTCGCAAACGCAGCAGTGATGATGTTGCCCCAGACACGCCCGCTGGAGCGAATCTCGACCTTTTGGGCGGTGATATTACCCTTAACCGCCCCGGCTACAATGACATTGGCTGCCCGGACATTTTCACAAGTCACTTTACCGGTCTCACCAACTACGAGCAGCCCTTTCAAGGCAATTTGACCATCAAAGGTCCCTTCCACCCGCACCCCGCCCGAACCGACGAGGCTGCCCTGCCAAATAATGCCGGCGCCGAGTACCGAGGTGATGCGTTCCACCGTCTGCACGCTGGCAGGCGGTTGTGTTTTTGTGTTACGCTTAAACATAGATTTTCACCAAATTGAATCTTATTTTATCATCTTCGGAGTATTTGAAAACGCCAGGGCATGGATTTCCACGGCTCAGGCACGGTATACAATCCCACCCGCGGGCTGGTGATTATATCACCGGCTGAAACCGCGAATCCTTCCTCAATCCATATGCCTGAACCCGGACCAAACAAGCCTGCCCCGTTCAAGCCCCCATTAATTCCCAGCGCCATGGTCAGCTTGGCTGGACCGATCGTGTCGCGCCCATGGCGGCGGAGTGAAATGACATCAGCTCCTTCAACCGGATCGATGGCTCGGATCAATACAGCGGCAGGAAAGCCTTCGTTTTCGGTAACTGCGTTCAACATCCAGTGTTGACCATAAGTGAAATAGACATAGGCATACCCCGGCGGGCCAAACATGACTGCGTTCCTCTTGGTCCTGCCAGCTTTTGCGTGACAGCCCAAGTCATCCTGCCCCACATAAGCCTCGGCTTCCGTGATGATACCGGCGAGCCGGACGCCATCCAGAATCCTCACCAGCCGTGAGCCGAGCAGTTCACGGGCGACGGACAACGTAGGGCGGGAATAAAAAGACTGGGGAAGGATTTTCACCACAGGGATACTGTGTTGAGACTAACCCGGTGACTATTGCGCGCCGTTGATAGACAACTCTTTTGTTACCTTGAAGCGCACATCCCTTTGCAGCGACAAACGCAGACCATCTTCAAGGGAAATGGACGGCTTGTAATTCAATTTTTGAGCCGCAAGGGAAAGGTCAGCGCAAAGACGGGATACTCCACCGGAGGCCTGGGCGCTGGAAATAATATTTGTCTGGCTGCCAGTGACTTTCAAAACCAGGTTAGCAAGAGCCCGGATGCTGGTCTCCTTTCCGGAGCCAATGTTGATCACCAACCCATTGAGGTTAGGAGCTGTAGCAGCCGCGACCATGGCTGAGATCACATCATCCACATAAACGTAATCGCGGGTTTGTTTCCCATTTCCATTGATGACCAGAGTACCATTGCGTACAGCTTGTCTAAGGAAATAGGGCACAACCGGTGGATTTGAAGCCGGCAAGTGCTGCCCGGGACCATAGGCATTGAAGATGCGCAAGCTGACAGTCTCAATTCCCCAAAGCCCCCCGATGGTGCGAATATAATATTCCGCTGCCAGTTTTGAAACCGCATAAGGAGAGTTCGGGCGAGGAGTTTGTCCCTCAGTTAAAGGCTGGATATCCTGGGTACCGTAAATGGCACCGGAAGAACCGAAGACAACACGCCTGACCCCCACATCGCGCATAGCCTCCATCAAGCTAACCGTGCCTCCGACATTGACAGCATTGTACTCGCGCGGGTAAAGAATGGATTCGGGTACCGAGACGCGTGCCGCCAGGTGATAAACGCAATCCACCTCCTGGAGAAGGGTCCAGAGTTTCGGGCGGTCATTCATATCCCCGCGGGTGAAATGGACATCGGGTGATAGCGCCTGGGGATCTCCGGTGGAAAGGTCATCTATACCGCGCACTTGATGACCTTCACGGGCAAGCAGGTTGGCGAGAGAAGAACCGAGGAACCCGGCAGCACCAGTGATCAGGAAATTCATATATGGATTATACCCTCAAGCCCCCCTGGATTTCTTCGCCCAGGAACCAGTCCCGGCCATGAGGAGACCCAAGCCTCCGATCAACAAATCCCGGCCACGCATCAACAGGATGAGGCTGATGGCGGCAGCATTCGTTATTGCAAACCTGCCGAGGACGAATACCTGGCTGGCTTCAAGGGCTCCCAAACCACCCGGTAACGGCATAAGGAAGGCCAGCCAGCCAGCCGCCCAGGCAGCGACGGTTTTCCAAAATGGAAGGTGAATGCCCAGGAATGAGGCCATTAGGGCATACTCACAAACCATGCCCGCTCCCGCGAGAATTGAAACACCCAGTGCACCAAGCAAATTTGGCAGGTGACGGCGGCAAAAATTTCCTGCGAGCCATTCGGAAGCGCGTAAAAAGCGTGTCCATTTTGCGGTCTTTGGAATAAATGGGATGGCCCGTACCAGCGCAGTGAGAGGATACTTGCGATGATAAAGCAGCACAATATGAGCCGGAGGCCAAAGCATGAGCAATGCGAGCCCGAGAATTTCCCAAGAAAAAAGAGACTTGCTTTCTGCGAGTGCACCGGCGCGAAAGATCGCGGTGAGCCCAATCGCGAGAAGAATGAAGTCAATCAGAAACTCGAGCAGTTTGTCCATCAGGACGGAGGCAGTGGCGCGGGTATAAGTCAGGCCATATTTTCGCTGCAAGAACAACACTTGAAGCGGTTCACCCCCCACTTGCGGTCCAAGCGTAAAATAACTAACGGCAAACACTGACACCCGCACCCCAAGGAGCGGCAGAAAGGGAATATGTTTTGCATCGGCCCGGGCTATGATCCACCAGCGCAGAGTGACTAATACATAAAGCAAGGTGTTTGCGGCGAGAAGAACACCAATTTCCCAAAGCTGCAAAGCGCGGATGGCTGCCCAAATTTCCGCCAGAGGTGCATTCCGTATCACCCACCATAGTAGGAAACCGAGTACCGCAACCAACAGGAGTCGCGTGGTCCACTTTATGATAGTTCGATTCATCCGTGCATTTCCCAATCCATGGCGGGATTATAACCGGATTGATCGTGCCGGGTTTCAAAGGATAAGGTCACCTGCGCAGGTGTTGAAGATAACAGCACGAGGGGAAGAAAAGCATTAGTCCCCCAGAGGGTTCTGAATTACAATAAAATCCTAAAAAATCGATTTTTATCTGTAAATCAAATGGAGTTGCTTGCATGATAAAAATGCTCTCCGGAAATGAAGCAGTTGCGCGCGGGATGTGGGAAGCAGGTGTAGGGGTGGCTTCGGCTTATCCGGGTACCCCCAGCACAGAAATCCTGGAAACGTATGCACTCTTTCCGAATGTTTATGCCGAATGGGCGCCAAACGAAAAGGTTGCTGTTGACGTAGCCATCGGGGCAGCATACGCCGGCCGACGGGGAATGGCTGTCATGAAGCATGTGGGGTTAAATGTGGCTGCTGATTCATTCATGTATGCTTCGATGACCGGCCTGGAGGGCGGGCTGGTGATCGTCACCGCCGACGACCCGGCAATGCATTCCAGCCAGAATGAACAGGATAACCGGACGTTTGCCAAATTCGGACGAGTCCCCTGCCTGGAGCCATCCGACAGCCAGGAAGCCAAGGACATGGTGAGGACTGCATTTGAATTGAGCGAACAATTCGATACGCCAGTACTGCTGCGACTGACCACCCGGGTATGTCATTCGGCGAGTGCAGTGGAACTGGGGGATCGGACGGTAACGCAATTCGAGCCAAAACCCTTCCCTCGCAACCCTGCCAAGTACGTCATGGTCCCGGGGAACGCCGTCAAGCGCCACCCGGTCATCGAGCAGCGCATGCTTGATATTGCCAACTTTGCCGAGACCTTCCCGTACAACCGACTCGAACCAGGCAGCATGGAATTAGGGATCATTACCTGCGGCATTTCTTACCAGTATGCCAAAGAAGTCTTCCCGGATGCTTCCATTCTGCGCCTTGGGTTAACCTGGCCGCTTCCCGAAATGTTACTCCGCAAATTTGCGAAATCGGTGGAACGATTGATAGTAATCGAGGAACTCGACCCCTTTATTGAGGAGGCCGTACGCCTGCTGGGAATCCCCGTGGAAGGGAAAAGTATCTTCCCGATCACCGGTGAATTTGACCCACGCGTGGTGAGGGAGTCAGCCATCAGAGCAGGCCTGTTACCCAAATCAGCACATATCCCGCTGCCGGAATTGGAGACAGGTCCATTACCTGGGCGTCCCCCCGTTTTGTGTCCCGGTTG
>JADGQC010000175.1 GCA_017882125.1 Anaerolineales bacterium | reverse complement strand
GCCGGGCAGGGGAAAAGCCGATCGGTGCCGTCATCATGCGCGAGGGCCAGATAATCGGGCGCGGCCGCGCCCGGCACCTGGCACGCCGGAGCGGGATCGCACATGCCGAGATGAATGCCCTGCTCCAGGCCGAGCAGTTGATATATGCTCACAAGCATGACGGCTGCGTGATCTACACCACCCTCGAGCCGTGCGCCATGTGCCTGGGCGCGGTGGTAATGAGCGACGTGGATGACATTGTTTTTGCCCTGGCGGATCATTGGATCAATCCCGCCACGATGCTGGAGAATGATCACGTGCGCAGGCATATCCGGCATTACATTGGGGGCATCCTGGCGAACGAGAGTGTCAATTTGTGGCAGCGTTTTAATCCGCACGAGCTGGAGATGCTCACGAAAGGCAGGATCACACCGCAATGATTGTCACAGCGCGGAGAGTCCCAAAAGCGACTCCAGTTCCGTACACGGGAAAAAGAAATACACTCAAGAAGTGCGCTACCGGATGCCGATTCTCTGGTAAACTGTCGACCTAATGGAAATGATCCAATGAAAACCGGCAGGGAATTGTTCGACGACTGGGCGAAGCATTACGACGAGTCCCTGGCAGCCGGATCAGCCCCCGTTTCGTTCGAAGGGTATGATGATGTTTTGGCTGAAACTGTGCTGCAGGCCCGGGTCAACCCGGGGATGAGCGTGCTGGACCTGGGGACCGGTACCGGCAACCTGGCGGCATTATTTGTGGCATTGGGCTGTGACGTGTGGGGGACGGATTTCTCCGGGAACATGCTGGCAAAAGCGCAGGAGAAGCTCCCCGGTCTGCACGCGGTGCTGGCCGACTTGCGCAACGAGACCTGGCCTGAGAGCCTTGCGAGGCGTTTCGACCGCATCGTATCAGCCTACGTCTGGCACGATTTTGACCTGGATACCAGGATGGGATTATTGAAACGCCTCACCGGGCAGTACCTGGCGCCGGGAGGCCGGGTGGTCATCGCGGATATTGCCTACCCGGACCAGGCATCACGGGAGCAGGCCCGGGCGGTTTGGGGAGGCTTGTGGAGCGCGGACGAACATTATTGGGCAGCCGACGAAACCAGCGCGGCCTGCAGCGCCATCGGGCTGAACTGCACCTACCGGCAGGTGTCCAGTTGTGCGGGGGTATTTGTGGTTGAGCCGGCTGTTCTGAAGTGAAAACATTTAGTTGACCGGCCTGGTACCGTGATTATCGACTTTGTAGAGGCGGATTGCTGGAATCTGTGCGATAATCTGAATATGATCTGGCACAGGGGGGAAACATTCCCGGTAAAAAAAAGGAGATCGGCATGACAAAACCTCTCTCGGTTTTGATCGTGGGGGAAGTGGAAAGCGACACCCAATTGATATTGCGCACATTGAGAAAAGGGGGTTTCAAACCCGCGTTCGAACAGGTCAAAACTCCCGTGCAAATGCGCCGGGCGTTGAAAAATTCAGCCTGGGATGTGGTGCTTTCAGCCTTTGCCCTGCCAAAACTGGATGGTCCGACCGCCCTCAAGCTCCTGCAGGAAAGCGGGCTGGAAACCCCCTTCATTATCGTGTCCGACAGCCTGGGGGAAGAGGCCGCGGTCGGGATGTTGAAGGCTGGTGCCTGTGATTGTGTGCCGAAAGAAAACCTGAAGCGCATCGTGCCGGTGGTGGAGCGGGAACTGAGGCGTGCCGCAGACCGGGAGCAGGGCAAAAAGTTGGAAGCAGCCCTGCGCGAAAGCGAAGAGAAATGGCATTCCCTGGTGAACGCCACCCCTGATTACGTGGCATTGCACGATCCGGAAGGCCGATACTTGTATTTAAATCATTATGCAAAAGGATTTACTGAAAAGGACGTCATTGGTGCAAGTGTGTACCAATACATTTCTCCTGAATCGGTGGCGTTATTCCGTGAAAAAATGGAAAAAGCCGTGAAGACCTGGAAGTCCCAGTATTTCGAACATACCGGGCTGGGAGACAACAGTGCCAGGAGAATATATGAAGAATACCTGGTGCCGATGCACGGCAAAAACCAGGAGATCGAGATCCTTGCTGTTGCCAGGGATATCACCGAACGCAAGCGGGGACAGGAGGTAATACGTGAAAGCGAAGACAAATTCAAGTACCTGTTCGAACATTCCGTTACCGGAAAATCGATCACCCTGCTTTCCGGGGGGATCGATGTCAACCGGGCGTTCGCCAAAATGCTCGGTTACTCCCAGAAGGAACTCAAAAACCGAAAATGGCAGGAGCTCACCCACCCGGAGGATGTTAAATTTACTAAAAAAGCGATTGACTCGCTGATCTCAGGTGAAAAAGAGTCGGTGCGCTTCAATAAAAGGTTCATTCACAAGAATGGTTCCATCGTGTGGGCCGACGTGGGCTCCGCCTTGCGCCGGGATGCCGAGGGCAAACCGCTGTATTTATTAACAAATTTAAGCGACATCACCGAACAGGTCCGCTCCGAGGAAGCCCTGCGGGCGCTGACAACGCGACAGGAAGCCATCCTGGCTGCCGTTCCGGATATCCTTATGCAGGTTGACCAGAAGAAGGTCTATACGTGGGCTAACCCGTCGGGTCTTGAATTTTTCGGCAAAGATGTGATCGGTAAAAATGCTGATTATTACTTCGAGGGTGAAGAGGATATTTACAAAGAAATTGCCCCACTTTTCAAGGGTGTCAAGGATGTGATCTATTTGGAAAGCTGGCAGCGACGCAGGGACGGGGAAAAGCGGCTGCTCGCCTGGTGGTGCCGGGTGCTCAAGGATAAGGACGGGATGGTCAGCGGAGCCCTTTCTTCGGCACACGATATCACCGAACGCAAGCAGACTGAAGAGGCGCTGAGACAGAGCGAGGAGAAGTTCAGGTTATCCTTTATGACAGGCATGGATGCCTTTTATTGGAGTACGCTGGAGGACGGCAAAATAATTGAAGTGAACCCGATATTTGAAAACGTTTGGGGGTTCACCCGGAAAGAGGTCATTGGCAAAACTTCGGTCGAGCTTGGCCTCTACCAGGATCCGGTCGATCGCGCCAAAATGGTTTCCGAATTGAAGAAAAAAGGCACCATCAAGGACCTGGAGTTAAAAGGCAAAAGGAAAGACGGAAGATTGATCACCCTTTCGCTTTCCGGCAGCATCATGAATATAGCCAACCAGTCCTATATTTTGGGGGTGATCAGGGACATCACCGAACGCAAACGGTCGGAACAGCAGCGCGAGATGTTGTACCAGGTCCTGCGCGCAGTCAGCGGTCTACTCGAGCCGGAAAGCATCGCGGGTTCAGCAGTTGAAACGATCGTCAGGTTCACCGGTCTCCCGCACGTGAGCATTGCACTCCCCGATGAGAATGGGACCCACTGGGTGGTACGCGGGGCGGCGGGGAAACTTGCCGCTGAATTGGGCGCCACATACCCCATTCACAAGGGTGTGATCGGGAATGCCTTCAAGACGGGGCAGACTCAGTGGGTACGCGATAATTCGAAACAACCCGGATATGTGAACGATGTCAAGAAGCCGGGGGGACCCACACTGCGCAGTGAATTTGTTGCCCTCATGCGCAGCGGGAGCGACCTACTGGGCGCCCTCAACGTCGAAAGCGATCGCGTGGATGCATTTGACAATGCGGATGTAATGATGATCCAATCGGCAGCGGATATCATCTCGCTCACCCTGCAGAATGCCAGGTTGTACCGGGAAGCGCAGCAGGAAATCATTGAGCGTAAACGGGTGGAGCAAGCGCTGCAAGAGAGCGAGGAACGTTTACGCGTTATTTACGAAAAGGCGAACGACGGTGTCATGATCTCAAATGATAATAATAAGATTGTCGACGTCAACCCGCGCTATTGCGAGATGCTTGGCTACAGCCGCGCTGAATTGTTGAAGATGCATGTGCCGGATGTGCAGGCTCCGGAAGTGAGGCAATCTGGAAGTGTGCTTAAAACCGAAATAGCGCTGCACGGGAATTCCTTGTTTGAGGGGCTGGACATCGATCGCAACGGGCGGCGCATCCCGGTCGAGATCAGTGTTGGACATGTGGAATTGCCTTCGGGTGGATTATATGTTTCCGTTGTGCGCGACATCACCGAGCGCAAGCAGACGCAAACTCTCCAGGAAGCGGTATATCGGATCGCGGCGGCCGCCGACACAACCAGGTCCCTTGAGGACCTTTATCCTCAAATCCACCAGATCATCTTATCGGTGATGCCGGCGGAAAATTTCTATATCACGCTTTATGATGAATCTCAAAACCTGCTGCTGTTTCCCTATTTCAAGGATGCAGAGGATGAGCCCCTTATCAGCGGACTCCAACCTGCCAAGGGATTGACCGCCTACGTCCTGAGGACCGGTAAATCCCTGCTATGCACGCAAGCGGTGCATGACGAATTGGAACGGCGGGGTGAAATAAAACTATTGGGCGTGTCTTCTGCCATCTGGCTGGGCGTCCCGCTGGTCGTCGAAGGCAAAACGATCGGTGCGATGGTCGTCCAGCACTACACTGATCCACAGGCATACGGCGAACGCGAGCAGGACATGCTGGAATTCGTTTCAACGCAGGTTGCCATTGCAATTAACCGCAAGCGGGCAGAGGAGGAGATACTCAGCCTGAACGCAGACCTGGAACAGCGGGTGGTGGAACGCACCCGCCAGTTACAGCTGGCCCAGGAAAAGATCTTCCGCCAGGAGAAGCTGGCAATGCTCGGTCAGCTGGCAGGCGGCGTGGGGCATGAACTGCGCAACCCGCTGGGAATCATTTCGAACGCCATTTACTACCTGAAATATATCCAGCCGGATGCCGATGAGAAGGTAAGACAATACCACGCCATGATCGAGCAGGAGGTGCATACCTCTGAAAAGATCATCACCGACCTGCTGGATTTCGCCCGGCTTGATTCGACAGACCGTGAGTTGTTGTCGGTGCGTGAACTGGTGCAGCGCACCCTCACCCGCTTTGCCGTCCCCGAGTCGATCCAGACCAGCCTGGAGATATCCGAGGACCTGCCGAAGGTTTTTGCCGACCTTAGTCAGATGGAGCAGGTGCTGGGCAACCTGACCGTCAACGCCTACCAGGCAATGGCCTCCCTGCGCTCGACCACAAATGTGACAACAAAAGATCCCACCACCGGAGTGGTCAAGGGAGGCGTGCTTACGATTTCAGCCAGGCGGCAAAAGGGGATGGTTGGGATTGCCGTGAAGGATACCGGCACGGGGATCACCCCCGAGAACATGGCCAGGATTTTCGAACCGCTCTTCACCACCAAGTCGAAAGGCATCGGGCTGGGGCTGGCCGTCAGCCGCAAACTGGCCGAGGCCAACGGTGGGCGGATCGAGGTCAAAAGCGAATTAGGCAAAGGCAGCACCTTCACCCTCTTCCTGCCGGTGGAAGGCAAATAGGGATGGACGAATCTACCGCCATCCTGGTTGTCGACGATCACCCCTCAGTGGCGATCACGCTGGCAGATATCCTGGCGGCGAAGGGTTTTATTGTCTTTTCGGCCATATCCGGGGCGGAAGCGCTCAAGATCCTGGACAAACATACGATCGACATCCTGCTCACGGATGTGCGCATGCCCGACATGGACGGGGTGACCCTTAACCGCGAGGTGCGCAAGACCCACCCGAACATGACCACGTACTTTATGACGGCCTACGCGGCGGATGACCTCATCCAGAAAGGGATGAAAGAAGGGGTGAAAACCGTGTTAACCAAGCCGCTGAATATCGATCTGATCGTG
>JADGQC010000043.1 GCA_017882125.1 Anaerolineales bacterium | reverse complement strand
TATTCGATGATTTTAGTGATGACGCCCGCGCCGACGGTGAGGCCGCCTTCACGGATGGCGAACTTGGAGCCTTGCTCGAGTGCCACTGGGACGATCAGGGTCACGGTCAGGTCAACGTTGTCTCCCGGCAGGACCATTTCCACTCCCTCGGGCAGGACCACGTCGCCGGTCACATCCATGGTGCGGATGTAGAATTGCGGGCGGTAACCGTTGAAGAAGGCACTGTGCCGTCCGCCCTCTTCCTTCTTCAGCACGTACACCTTGGCAGTGAACTTGGTGTGCGGGGTGATGCTCCCGGGCTTGGCAACCACCTGGCCGCGTTCCACGTCGGTGCGCTCAATGCCGCGCAGCAGCAGGCCCAGGTTGTCTCCGGCCATGCCCTCATCCATCATCTTGTGGAACATCTCCACGCCCGTGACCACCGAGGTGCGCGTCTCGCGCAGCCCAATGATCTCCACCGACTCGCCGATCTTGACCACGCCCCGGTCCACGCGCCCGGTTACCACCGTGCCGCGGCCCTTGATCGAGAACACGTCTTCGATCGGCATCATGAACGGCTTTTCGGTCTCGCGTTTCGGCTCCGGAATGTACTCGTCGACCACGCGCAGCAGTTCCTTGATACTGGCATACTCGGGCGCATTCGGATCCGTGGAGGTGCTCTCCAACGCCTTCAGGGCGCTGCCGCGCACAATCGGGGTCGTGTCACCCGGGAAGCCGTATCCGTTCAACAGCTCGCGCAGTTCCATCTCCACCAGTTCCAGCAGTTCCGGGTCATCCATCTGGTCCACCTTGTTCAGGTACACCACGATGCTCGGCACTTCCACCTGCCTGGCCAGCAGCACGTGCTCGCGCGTCTGCGGCATCGGTCCATCCGGGGCTGCCACCACCAGGATGGCCCCATCCACCTGCGCCGCACCCGTGATCATGTTCTTGATGTAGTCGCGGTGTCCCGGCATGTCCACGTGGGCGTAGTGACGCTTGTCGGTCTCGTATTCCACGTGCGCAATGTTGATCGTGATGCCGCGCGCCTTTTCCTCCGGCGCATTGTCGATCGTATCGTACGCCCGAAACTGGGCATTCCCCAGGAACTGGCTGTACTTGGTGATCGCCGCCGTCAAGGTCGTCTTGCCATGGTCAATGTGTCCCATGGTCCCCACGTTCATGTGCGGTTTCGTCCGCTGATACTTCTGCTTCGCCATGAATTCTCTCTCCTTTTAGGATATACCAAGGAATTATGAATTAAGGATTTCATGCGCCACGGATTCAGGTACTGGCGCATAATGGTCAAATTCCATCGAAAAAACTCCGCGTCCCTGGGTTGTTGAGCGCAGTTCTGTTGCATATCCGAACATTTCACCCAACGGCACGGTCGCATTGATCGCCTGGGCATTCCCCGGTCGCATTTCCATGCCCCGGATGGTTGCCCGGCGCGCATTCAGCCCGCCGATGATATCGCCCAGGAATTCTTCCGGAGCGACCGCTTCCACTTTCATGATCGGCTCCAAAAGGACTGGTCCGCCCTTTCGCACGCCTTCCTTGAAAGCGAAGGTGGCTGCCATTTTGAAAGCCATTTCGTTCGAATCCACTTCGTGGTAGGATCCGTCGAATAAGGTTACTTTAATATCGACAACCGGGTACCCGGCCATCACACCACTTTCAGAGACTTCTTTAATGCCTTTTTCCACCGCCGGTATATATTCCCGCGGGATGGAGCCGCCAATAACCTTGTTCACAAAAACGACTCCGCTGCCGCGTTCGCCCGGTTCGAGCGAGATCACCACGTGACCATACTGCCCGTGACCACCAGTTTGCTTGACGTATTTGTAGTTTACTTCTTCAACGCGTTTCGTAATTGACTCGCGGTAGGCCACTCGTGGTTTGCCTACGTTCGCCTGTACCCGGAATTCTCGCATCATGCGGTCAACGATCACATCCAGGTGTAATTCGCCCATACCAGAAATAATGGTTTGACCTGTGTTCTCGTCCGAGTGGACGCGGAATGTTGGGTCTTCCTCGGAGAGTTTCTTTAGTGCCTCACCCATCCTCGCCTGGTCAGCGCTCGTCTTCGGTTCGATCGCCACCGAAATGACCGGCTCCGGGAAGGTGATGTTTTCCAGCATGACTAATCGGTTATCGCAAAGTGTGTCGCCGGTGAACGTATCTTTGAAGCCGAGTGCAGCCACAATATCTCCGGCTCGGACTTCCGTCACATCTTCCCGGTGGTCAGCGTACATGCGCAGCAGGCGCCCAATTCGCTCCCGCTTCCCCTTTGTCGAATTGGTGACCATTTCACCCTGGTTCACAGTCCCGGAATAAACCCGGAAATATGCTAATCGCCCCACGTATGGGTCGGTCACAATTTTAAAGACCAGGGCGCTTAAAATTGCATCATCCTTCGGAGGCAATTCTACAATTTCGTCTGTCCTGGGGTCCGTTCCATGGACCGGGGGTACATCCAGCGGAGAAGGCAGGTAATCGATCACTGCATCCAATACAAGCTGGACACCCTTGTTTCTAAGCGAACTTCCACAAAACACCGGGGCAGCCTTGCTGGTCAAAACTGCCTGCCGCAGCGCCTTTTTAAGTTCGTCGTTGCTGATATCCTTGCCTTCGAGATATTTTACGGTGAGCTCATCGTCAAGTTCCGCGATCCGCTCTACCATGGAGTGACGCCGCTCTCCTGCTTCCTTCTTTAAATCTGCAGGAATATCAGCCTCGCGCGGCTCTCTACCTAATTCATCATCCCAGTAAACTGCCTTCATCACCAATAAATCTATTACACCCTGGAAGGATGATTCCAGCCCAATCGGCATTTGCATGGCAATCGGGTTGGCTCCCAGGCGTTGTTTGATACTTTCCAGGGTACGCTCATACGAGGCACCCGTGCGGTCCATCTTGTTGGCAAAACATATGCGCGGCACACCATACCGGTCTGCCTGGCGCCAGACAGTCTCGCTTTGCGGTTCCACACCTTGAACCGCATCAAATACTACCACTCCGCCATCCAAAACCCTTAATGAGCGCTGCACTTCCGCGGTAAAGTCGATGTGGCCGGGCGTGTCAATGATGTTGATTTGATAGCCCTTCCACTCTGCTGTGACGGCGGCAGAGACAATGGTGATTCCCCGCTCACGTTCCTGTTCCATCCAATCTGTAACAGTCGTCCCATCATCTACAGAACCCAGGCGATGAGTCTTGCCCGTGTAAAAAAGGATCCGCTCGGTGGTAGTTGTTTTACCGGCATCAATGTGAGCTATGATGCCGATATTGCGATATCGTTCGAGCGGGAAGGCACGGGCCATTTTTATCTAAACCTGATTGATATGCTGCTGGACCGCGCCTTACATGCGGTAATGAGAGAATGCACGGTTGGCGTCGGCCATCTTATGGGTTTCTTCGCGCTTGCGGATGGCAGCACCTTCGTTCTTGAAGGCATCCAAAAGTTCGTCAGCCAATTTTTCAGCAAACGATTTTCCGGAGCGTGCCTTGGACGAATCCAGAACCCATCGGATTGCCAGCGTGGTACGGCGGGCTTGCGGGACTTCCATTGGGACTTGATATGTTGCCCCACCCACACGTCGGGGTCGGACTTCCATGGCAGGCGCGACATTTCTCATTGCGGTGTCAAAGATCTCCACTGGGTCTTTACCACCACTGCGCTCGCGGATGATATCCAGAGTCGCATACATCACGTTGGTCGCCGTGCTCTTCTTGCCGCGGTGAAGCATGTGATGAATCATGGTCTGGATGGTGACACTGTTGTAGCGGATATCGGGTAGGATCTCACGCTTTTCTGGCTTTGCTCGTCGCATATGAATACTCCATCAAACAAATTAACTAAGCGGCAGTTTCTTTCGGACGCTTGGCGCCGTATTTTGACCGGCTTTGTTTCCGGTTGGTGACACCGGTGGTATCTAGTGATCCGCGCACGATGTGATAACGTACACCCGGCAAGTCTTTCACACGACCACCACGAACCAATACCACGGAGTGTTCCTGCAGCTGGTGACCCTCTCCCGGGATATACGCGGTTATTTCGAGCCCGTTTGTTAACCGCACGCGGGCAATCTTCCGCAGAGCCGAATTCGGTTTCTTGGGAGTGGTGGTTCTGACGACAGTGCAGACGCCACGCTTTTGTGGAGCGCCCTTCGCCTGGCGTACACGCCGCTGTTTCTTTGTATTGAGCGTGTACAACAACGCCGGCGCCTTGCTCTTGACTTTTTTGGACTGTCGTCCCTTGCGGACCAATTGATTAATAGTTGGCACGATCGCCTCCGAAACAAATTACTTGATGAATACCAGGTTTTGTCAATAAGTGAGGCCATCACGAACGTGCCAGATGGCCTCACACGTACACAATACGCAGTGGGCAGTGCGAAGCAGCAGCCCATTTAGGCAACGAACTTCAATTTTATCATGACGGAGTGAAGCCCGTCAAGGAAAAAGCTAAGATCTTTCGCGTTTGCTGACTTTCACAAGGTCTTCACCGATGTCGATCAGGCCAGTCGTGTATTTTGGAGGATGGACTTTTTCTTCATCCTTGCCAAATTTGATGACCTCACCTGTATCTGTGACGGCCTCTACTGCCAGTCCAAGAGATTGCAATTCTTTAACCAACACCCGGAAGGATGCCGGGATGCTGGGTTCCTCGATTTGCTCACCCTTGACGATGGCTTCATAAGTATTTACGCGGCCTTGCACGTCGTCAGATTTTACTGTCAGCATCTCCTGCAACGTATAAGCGGCACCGTAAGCTTCCAGAGCCCAAACTTCCATTTCACCAAACCGCTGCCCACCAAATTGGGCTTTACCTCCGAGAGGTTGTTGGGTGACCAGGCTATATGGTCCAGTGGAACGGGCATGTACCTTGTCTTCGACAAGGTGGTGTAATTTGAGCATGCTCATCACCCCAACCGTCACTGGTTGGTCGTACGGATCACCTGTCTTGCCGTCGTGCAGGACTTGTTTGCCCAAGATCGGTGCCGGGGCGCCCCATTCGAGGGTCACAGCTTGGATCGTAGCCTGTAATTTTTGGTCTGACACATTGTCATGCCCAAAAGTATGCAGCCAGAGTTTTAAGCATGCGCGTACGGCACTCTGATCAAGTGCTTTTCTAAGTGAAGGCGCCGGAATTACATCGGCGAAGATGGTGGTGGGATCAAAATCGTGGTCCCGCAGCCATTCGGTTACGGTTGCATGGCGGGCATAATTTTCTTCGTTCAGCTTGTAAACGTCATAGCCGCGCTCGCCCAGCCATTGTTCCAGGTACAAACGCCGGACTTCATTATCATCCTCGATCATCTCGGGGGTATATTCCTGTTCCTTGAGCCATGTCCAGGCAGTTTCAACGGTTTCCTGCCAGGCGAAATCCACCATCCAGGCACGCGCCAGTTCAGCTTCGATCTCTTCCTCAGTTGCTCCATCAAAGACCGGGGTAATTGCGCGGAAACCCAGTTTCTGCGCCGCCCAGCCTAAATGTACTTCCAGCACCTGGCCAAGGTTCATACGTCCCGGTACACCGGTCGGGTTCAGAATGATATCCACAGGGGTCCCGTCATCCAGGAAAGGCATGTCTTCAACGCGGACTACGCGGGAGACAACTCCTTTATTGCCATGGCGGCCTGCCATCTTATCGCCGGCGGTTATCTTGCGACGCTGGGCAACCGACACGCGCACCATCATGTCCACCCCTGCCGAAAGGTCTGCATTATCTTCGCGGGTGAATACCCTTACCTCCACCACCTTGCCCCGTTCCCCATGAGGCATTCGCAGCGATGTGTCTTTCACGTCACGGGATTTCTCGCCGAAAATTGCACGCAGCAGTCGCTCCTCGGGGGTCAATTCCTTTTCACCCTTCGGAGTGATTTTGCCAACAAGGATGTCATTCGGCCCAACTTCGGCTCCTATGCGAATGATCCCACTTTCGTCGAGATCTTTGATGGCCTCTTCACCAACATTTGGAATATCCCGGGTAATTTCCTCCGGACCAAGTTTGGTGTCGCGTGCTTCAACTTCGTATTTTTCTATATGAATTGATGTAAAACGATCATCCTGGACAAGGCGCTCGGATATCACGATCGCATCTTCGTAGTTGGCACCTTCCCATGACATAAATGCCACTGTCACGTTTTGTCCAAGCCCCAGCTTCCCGTGTTCGGTCGAGGAAGAATCGGCGATGATATCACCGGCTTTAATAACCTGACCCTTGATCACCGCCGGGCGTTGGTCAATGCAGGTTGATTGGTTGGATCGTTGATACTTGCGCAGGTTGTAAGTGTGGGTATGACCGTCTTTTTCTTTTACAGCTATGGATGAGCCTGTTACTGAGATTACATCGCCATCCGCCTCGGCTACAATCACCTGGCCTGAATCCAGGGCAGCGAATGGTTCCATCCCGGTTGAGACGATCGGAATTTCAGGGCGCACCAATGGCACAGCCTGGGCCATCATGTTCGAACCCATCAGGGCGCGGTTGGCGTCGTCGTGCTCGAGGAAGGGAATGAGCGCAGCACTGATACCGACCACTTGATGTGGTGCAACATCCATGTAATCCAGGTTTTCCGGTGCAGTGAAAATAAAGCCTGAATGGTATCGGCAGGATATCCGCATGGTCTCGAATTCGCGGAACTCTGTCAGGACCGCGTTTGCTTGCGCGATCACGTATTTGTCTTCTGCATCGGCTGAAAGATATTCAAATTCATCCGAAACGTATGGGATGATCGCCACATCATGCTTGACCTTGGCGATCGTCTTAAGAATTTTGGATGTGATGCGCTCTCCGGCCTTTATCAGCAGTTCCCCACTTTTGGGATCGGATAGATCTTCGCGCAGGAGGTGACCTACCAGGGATGGGTCATTGCAGGCGGCCTGTTTGATTACCCGACGGTACGGCGTTTCTATAAAACCATATTCGTTCACGCGGGCGAAAGATGCCAGCCGGCCGATTAAACCGATGTTTGGACCTTCCGGGGTCTCAATTGGACAGATACGGCCATAGTGGGAATGGTGAACATCACGTACATCAAACCCGGCACGCTCTCGGCGCAAGCCGCCGGGGCCCAGCGCTGAAAGCGTACGCTTGTGACGTAATTCAGCGAGCGGGTTGGTCTGGTCCATGAACTGTGAGAGTTGGCTGGAACCAAAGAACTCGCGCAAAGCCGCGACAACCGGGCGAATGTTGACCAATGTGACCGGTGAGAGTTGCTCCTGGTCACGGATCGACATCCGCTCCTTGATGACTCGTTCCATTCGGCGCAAGCCAATGCGGAGTTTATTCTGGATTAATTCGCCAACCGTCTTGACTCTCCGGTTGCCTAAATGGTCAATATCATCGGGCGGCTCGATGCCGTTATTAATGAGGATCATCCGCCGTAATAAACGAATGACATCTGCCTTGGTCACGGTTCGGTGCGGAATGGGAATTTGCAGGTCAAGTTTTTGATTAAGTTTATAACGACCAACCCGCTCCAGATCATAGTGTCGCTGATCAAATAATTGTTCTTCCAGGAAGGCCCGCGCGTTATCCAGTGTTGCCGGGTCGCCCGGTCGCATTCTTTTGAAGAATTCGATCAATGCTGCTTCTGCGATGGTTAAGCCACCCGAAGTATCCCATGCAGGTTCCTGGCGGAGAGTGGAGGCAATAAACATCCGTTCCGGGTTGGTATCAACGTCCTTAAAGAGGTTGATCAGTTCCTCATCAGAACCCTCAGTGAGGATCGGGTCACCTTTGTCTCCATCATCAACAGCTGACAAGGCACGCAGAAAAACCGTGATCGGTACGGTCCGCTTCCGGTTGAATTTCAGGATGATGTAATCGCTCTTGCGCGTCTCAAATTCCATCCAGGCGCCGCGGTCGGGAATGAGTTTGGCCATCGCCAGGGGGCGACCGGTTGCACGGTCCGTGGGCGCTTCAAAGTACACACCCGGGGAGCGGATCAATTGCGATACCACCACCCGCTCGGTTCCATTAATAATGAAAGTCCCTTTATCTGTCATTTCGGGGAAGTCACCCAGGAAAATATCCTGCTTGATCGGTTCTGGGACATCCGCTCCTGCCAGCAAAACAGAGACATAAAGCGGGCTGGCATATGTCAGATCGCGTTCAACGCATTCTTCAATATTATGCTTTGGATCGCCAAACCAATATTTCAGCCCCCACTGTTTTGATTCGGCGCCGCGGCTGGGAAAGAAAAGCTTCATTCCCTTGTTATAAGAATCGATTGGCGAAATTTCGTGAAAGAGATCCCCCAATCCTTCCGCTTTTAACCGTTTAAAAGAATCCAACTGAACTTCAATAAGGTTGGGCAAGCTGAGCGTAACCGGGATACGCGCGTAATTCTTCTCGGGTAAATCAGAGGCCATGGCTTTCTCCTAAATTTATACGCTGTATGGAAAGGACATTCTGCAATTGAACCCCTGGTGGGGGAATAGGCCGCGAATATGCAAGGGTTTATTATAATGACTCTACAAGGCAAAGTCAAGTAAATTTATGACCAATCTTTGTGGATTTGTCCATATCTCCTTAAAATCGTTGACAAAAATGCCCCCCCATAGTAACATCTAGCGCGCTTGGCGAGGTAGCTCAACGGTAGAGCAAGGGCATCATAATCCCTAGGTTGTGAGTTCAAATCTCACCTTCGCCACTCAAATCCTGTTTTCATATTAATTTTAAACAATAAGTATTAGTTTTCTTCCATATTCAACCTGCCAATAGACAGGTTTTTTTATTGATTAAAAGGTTCGATTCAATGTTTAAGATTCAACCTGGCTCACGCTTTCATTAATCCCTTTGGTATACTCCTTTCCATGACCATTCCCATCGATGATTTATTTCGTTCCAACAGAAAAACGATTTCCCTCATCATCCAGCCTAATGGCAAATTGACGGTACGCGCCCCCCAGCGAATGTCGCAAATTCAAATCATGGAATTCGTCCGAACCCATGAAGATTGGATCCGCAAGAACCAGGCCCGGGTAAAGGACTCTCCTCCCCCTCCGTTGAAGGTCTTCCGTGATGGCGAATTTTTCCTGTATTTGGGACAAGAATACCCTCTGTCCGTAATTTCACACCAGAGACCCGCTCTGACCTTTGGTAACTCGGGGTTTCAACTGTCAAGATCGAACCTCCCTGGAGCCAGGCAGGTATTCTTCAATTGGTACAAGACCCAGGCACGTTTCGTTATTTCCAAACGGGTTGAATTTCTTGCAGCAAAGCATAAGTTCATATATAAAAAAATCCGCATATCGTCAGCCCGAACGCGTTGGGGTTCATGCAGTATAACTGGAACGCTGAGTTTTACCTGGCGGCTCGTCATGGCGCCCCCGGAAATCGTGGATTACGTGGTGCTGCACGAGCTTGTCCACACCAGGATCAAGAACCATTCCAAAACATTCTGGCATAGGCTGGGCGAGCTATTGCCGGAGTACAAAAGCAGCGTTCACTGGCTTAAGCAAAACGGAAAATTCCTTACACTTCTCGGGAAGGGGGATGAATAAGTCAGCATTGCATATATGTTCGGGAAAAATATTTCCAAAGTTTCCAAACGAGGATTGGTGGTTTATCCAAACAACTGGGCGGTATAATCGTTTCATTAATGTAGTATCGAAAAGGAGATGGCAAATATGAAACTCAGTGCACGCAATATTTTAAAAGGCGAAGTCACAAAAATCGTCAAGGGGGCAGTCAACGCCGAGGTCACCATCCAACTCCCCGGTGGAGAACAGGTCGTATCCATCATCACCAATTCATCGGTCGTTTCCCTTGGTCTAAAAAAAGGGAAGGAAGCTTATGCAGTGATTAAAGCTTCAAGTGTTATGGTTGCAGTAGATTGAAGAATCTGATCCAACTTTGATGCCGCTCCCTCTATTTTGGAGAGTATTCTTTTATTTCACTTCCATCAACTCTACTTCAAATACAAGTGTGGCATTTGCCGGGATGACGCCGCCTGCACCGTGTTCTCCATAAGCAAGGTTTGGCGGGATCGTCAACTTGGCTTTGCCGCCCATTTTCATCAAAGCAATTCCTTCGTCCCAGCCTTTAATTACGTGACCTTTTCCGAGAACAAATTCGATTGGTTCGCCGCGACTGATGGAGGAGTCAAACACCGTTCCATCCGGGAGCTTGCCGGTGTAATGGACTGTGACGGTCTTGCCACCTGCAGCCTGGACGCCTATTCCAGCTTTGGTTTCAATATATTCAAGTCCGCTTGTTGTGATCATTGGTATCTCCTGGTTCTGGGAAAATTTTTTCCGGGGAGGGGATGACGAGACGCCATTGTACTTCAATTCTCTAATAATAAACTTCCAAAATCCTCAAAATTCCTATCCCCGCAGCAAGCTGCTGGGTATTACGGAATTATCCCCCCTTCGGGTACGGATTTTGGTAAGGCAATGAACCCTCGCATCAAGATGCGGAGTATTCGGAAAGCGAATAAATTATTCACTATGATTAGCTTGTTGTCTCCGAATCGCATTCTCGAAACATGATGCATATCTCGCCAGATCTTTCATATTCAATTCTCTTGCAAGTCCCGGATCGATTATCAGTGAATAATCCAAATTCGTGTGCTATTATGGGGCGCTTTCAAAATTTTATGGAAATAGCATGCGTCTAAAGGCAAACTTAACCCTTTTTGCAGTTGCACTTATCTGGGGCACTGGTTTTATTTCGCAAGGCATCGCCGGGAAATATCATGTAGCTTATCTATTTAACGGGGTTAGTTTCATCCTGGCCTCTTTAATTTTGCTCCCATTCATTCCGCGCGGCAAAAAAATCAGCCGGTCGCAAATTAAATGGATGCTTATCGCAGGGGTCATCCTTTTTTTTGCCACGGCCCTTCAGCAGGTGGGTATTTTATTTACGCAGGTCGCCAATGCTGGGTTCCTGACCAGTCTATATGCAGTTTTTACTCCCTTTATGTTGTGGCTCGGATTCCACGAACGCCCGCATTGGATGGACATGGTCGCAGTGATTGCCGCTACCATCGGCGCATGGTTCCTTTCAACCGCAGGGAATGGATTTCAGTTTCACCATGGTGACAGCCTGGAGGTGATCGGGGCAATTTTCTGGGGAATGCACTTCGTCGTCCTGGGGAAATATGCTTCCCGTTTTGAACCGATATCATTTGCTTCAGGGCATTTTTTCGTCACCGGGGTTCTAAATTTTATTATGGGACTGGCTTTCGAAGGTCTTTTCCTCCTGACCCCTTTGCCGCTTATCGGGGCGATTCTTTACCGTGCCTCTTTATCGATCGGGATTGGATATACCTTGCAGGTGTGGGGGCAGAACCACACCTCGCCTACCGATGCAGCCCTCATCCTGGGTTTGGAAGCCGTTTTCGCTGGTTTCGCCGCCTGGCTCGTCTTGAAGCAGGGGTTGGTACCGCTTCAAATTTTCGGTTGCGCCATCATTTTGGTGGCAGTCATGTTTTCCCAGCTTAAAAACCTGGTTCCTGCCAGGTCCTGACTGCGCCACGTAGGGGGTTATTTCCTTGGCGTCTATAAGCACCGTTTGTCCTTTTTGATGCCATCGCATAATGACTGGAAAAAATGTTGCGGAAATAAATTACATACATCACTACCCCAACCTTCGGCACTCCTGTACACTGGTGCCATGCAGAGTAAATTCCCTGGCATTCTAAAAATCCGCGTTGGCTGCCCGGCTCACAATTGTGGGGGACGCTGCCTGCTCATCGCCCACGTCCAGGACGGCAGGATCACGCGTCTCGATACCGACGACCGCCCCGACACACTGGCTGCTCCTCAATTGCGGGCATGCGTTCGCGGGCGGGCATATTTGCGCAGGCAGTATCATCCCGACCGCTTGATGACGCCCCTGAAACGATCGGGCAGGCGCGGGGAGGGGAAATTTCAACCCATTTCATGGGATGAAGCGCTCGATACCATCGCCCTCCAATTCGAGCGGATCAAACACAAGTACGGTTCTTCATCATTATTCGTCCCTTATGGCACGGGCAGTTACAACCAGCTCAACGGCTCCCACGTGGCCCGTCGATTAATGAACCTGTATGGCGGATGCCTGGGAATATATAACTCCTATTCATGGGCTGCCACAAACCTTGCCACTCCCACTGTCTATGGCACCCTCGTAACAGGCAACCAGCGCCAGGATTGGTTGAACGCGAAATTTATCCTCATGTGGGGCTGGAATCCGGCTGAAATGCGTGACGGTACCAACAGCGATTATTTCATAAAGTTGGCCCGCCAGGCAGGAGCGCGCGTCGTTTGCATTGATCCACGCCATACCTTGAGCGCGGCTGGGCTGGCTGACGAATGGATCCCAATCCGGCCTGGGACTGACGCAGCCATGATGAGTGCCATGGCATATGTAATCATCAGTGAGAGGCTGTATGACGCTGATTTTGTCAGCACTCATTGCATGGGCTTCGATGCAAATCAGATGCCGGTCAGTGGCGCAGAAAGCTTCAGTGATTATATTCTGGGTGCCCGGGATGGATTGCCCAAGACCCCACAGTGGGCCGAATCCATCACAGGTGTGCCTGCCGGTACGATCGCAAGAATTGCCAGGGAATATGCCGCCTTTAAACCATCCATCCTCTACCAGGGTTATGGGATGCAGCGCCGCGCCTACGGTGAGCAGGTCGTTCGGGCAGGCTGCGTTCTGGCTGCCATCACTGGGAACGTGGGCGTACCGGGTGGCTGGGCCAGTGGTTTGGGACTGCAAGCGCCGGACGGCGGCGGATTGTGGACAGTTTTCCCAATCGGCGAAAATCCAATAAAAGCGGAAATCCCGGTTTTCCTCTGGACGGAAGCCTGCCTGCATGGCAAGTCAATGACCGTTACCGACGGCGTGCGCGGCACTGACCGGCTTGACAATGATATTAAGTTGATTTATGCGGTGGCAACAAATTGTTTGGTCAACCAGCATGCCGACATCAATCGCACCATTGAAATTCTTCGCGATGAGGCCAGGGTGGAATTCATCGTTGTGCAGGATAATTTTCTTACCTCCTCCGCACGCTTTGCAGATATTATCCTGCCGGCCTGTACCCAGTTCGAAACATGGGGAGTGGAGGACGGCTGGAAGTACGGGGACGAGGTCATCCTTCAGCCCAAACTGGTCGAACCGCCCGGAGAATGCAAATCTGATTATCGCATTTGCGCTGACCTGGCAGATCGTTTGGGGATCGGCACTGCCTTCACCGAGGGACGCGATGAAAAGGCGTGGGTCGAATTTTGTCTGGCGGAATTTCGACGGATGCGATTTCCCGAACTGCCAACGCTGGATGAATTTATCGAGCAGAACCTGGGCGCTTGGACCCGTCCAGCCACCCACCCTGCCATCGCTTTCATGGATTTTCGACGTGAGCCAGAAAAATACCCTCTAAACACGCCCAGCGGAAAAATCGAAATTTTCTCGAAGCAGTTGTACGATTTGGGTAACCCGGGAGAGATTCCTGCCGTGCCGAAATACATCCAGGAATGGGAGCATCCCTTTGGGGACGTCCCGGAAAAAATCGCATCAGATTCGGAAATAAATCCCTCCCCCAATCCTGATCCCAATCAATTCCCCCATTCGGGAGATTCCACTCGAAGTGCATTCCCACTGCAGGCAATAGGTCACCACACGTTGCACCGTGTCCATTCCACCCATGACAACAACGATTGGCTGGAAGAGGCTTTTCCCCAGCGTGTTTTTATTAACCCTCTGGATGCCTCTGCCCGAGGTATCCAGGATGGTAATGAAGTCAAGGTATACAACGCTCGCGGCGCGCTGGTGCTTCCCTGCCGCATTACTTTGCGCATCATACCTGGCGTCGTCGACATACCCCAGGGCGCATGGTACCAGCCCGGTCAGGATGGTGTGGATTATGGAGGCAGCGTCAATGTTCTCACTTCTCACCGCTGGACGCCGTTCGCTTTTGGGACAGCTCAGCAAACGATCATGGTCGAGATCGAATTATTTGTGAAACAAACCCGCAAAGTGAACAATTCAATAAAGAACACCCGAGATCGGCGAAAAATCCATTAATTTTTACCTCATTTACCAATATATCACCGATGGCTTACGCATTTTATTTTGACTCAAGTTCATGTACCGGCTGTAAAGCCTGCCAGGCTGCCTGCAAGGATAAGAATGACCTTCCAGGTGGAGTTCTTTGGCGGCGGGTTTATGAGGTCACCGGGGGTGAATGGACCCGGTCTGGTGCAGCCTGGACCAACTCGGTCTTTGCGTACAATCTATCCATAGCCTGCAATCATTGCGTCCACCCCAAGTGCGCGGGAGTTTGCCCTGTGGATGCTTACGAGGTCCGCCCGGATGGGATTGTCCTGATCAACATCTCGAAATGCATCGGGTGTGGATACTGCGCCTGGGCCTGCCCATATGATGCGCCGCAGATGGACAAATCCGCGGGGGTGATGACCAAGTGTAATCTTTGTTATGACTACCTGGACGCAGGGCTGCCTCCGGCGTGCGTCGCTGCCTGCCCGTTACGCTGTCTCGACTTGGTTGAGACAAATGATCAAAAGGTGGAAGAGATGGGGCAGGCCTTATGGAAAATCCCTGGGGAAGAGCATCCGTTCCCTTTGCCTGTTTTATCGCGCACCGAACCGCATCTTGTAATCCGGTCCCATCCCGCGCTTAAACTTGTTGGAAGGGGTTCTAAAGTAAGCAATCGCGAAGAAACCTCCCCCTCCCAGCCCAGGGTCACTGCCAATGATGAAATCCCTCTTATAGTTTTTACCCTGTTTGCACAAATGGCGATTGGATCATTTGCCGCGATTTTCTTGATATTTTTGGGTTCCTTTCACAAACCGACGACTGCGCAAATGATGATCATTCCACTTCTAGCGGTCTGTTCAAGTATTGGGATTGCCCTGATCTCATCATTTTTCCATCTGAAGACGCCAAAAAATGCCTGGAGAGCGATATTTCACTTGCGCAAGTCATGGCTCAGCCGCGAGATTCTGTTCACGTTGGCATTCGCTGGGTTGTTGGTTCCCCAGGTTATTGTGAGTACTTCTCGGGCGGGGTTTTCAACTATGGAAATTATTATTTCGCCACTTACGTTTTTCTGCGGCCTGGCTGCCTTATTTTGCATGCAGCGGGTTTATCAACTCCGCAGCATGCCGGCCTGGAATTCTGTCCGTACCCTGCTCGAGTTTTCCCTATCCTCCGTAGTGTTGGGGTGTTGGCTCACGGGAACGTTCCTTCCCCAGGGTGCCTCTCCTAACATCCCGGTCTGGATCGCAATCGTAGGTATTTTGGCATTTTCCGCATCAATATTTATCTCATTTACAAATCCCGGTCTCGAAAATAAAAGTCTGAGAAATTGGCGCGTTGGTTTGCTCCTGGCAGGGCTGGTTGTTGGGATGGCCCTGGTCCTTTGGCCGTCTGCCACCTGGACGGTCGGCTCAGTCCTTGTCTTCATTATTGCGTTTGCCGAAGAAACCATCGGACGCTGGCTGTTCTACCTTCGCCGAAATCCTGGAATATAAATAAACTCATATTCATTCTGGGAAACACCGCGGAGTATTATCTCCGCGGTGTTTGATTTCATTAATACTATTTACCTTGATATACTATGTATAACACAGTATAATGTTGTCAATGGTGAACTTATGACAAATGAATCCTTTGAAAATGCAATTCTTGAATTACGCCGCGGGGTTATCGTCCTTGCAGTTTTAAGCAAATTGGGCGAAGAGCAGTACGGTTACTCCCTCATTAATGGACTCAAAGAGCAGGGCTTTGAGATTGACCAGGGCACGCTCTATCCCCTGCTGCGCCGGTTGGAAACCCAGGGGCTGCTTAATTCCAAATGGCGCATTGAAGCTGACCGGCCGCGTCGATATTATTCACTCAGCGCTGAAGGCAGGGTACTCCTGCCTAGGTTGAAGAATGAATGGAACAGCATCGTCCTGATAATGAAAAAGATGCTTTAAGTGGAATAAATAGAAGAATTGGAGATTGAGGATGAGTAACAACCTGGTCGATACATACGTTTTAGAAGTCGGACGCCGTTTACCCAAAAAGAGACGCGCGGACATTGAGGCAGAGATCCGTTCCATCTTGCTGGATATGCTTGATGAACGCAGCCAAATATCTGGTAAACCGGTGGATGAAGAGATGACATTGGAAGTTTTAAAAGCTTACGGCTCTCCCGATAAAGTCGCCAGCACCTACCTGGGAGACCGCTACCTCATCGGTCCGCGGCTTTACCCGACCTTTATTTTGGTGCTGCGCATCGTCCTGATGGTTGCAGGGATTGGCGCTGCCATTGGTCTGGGTGTTGCTCTTTCGCAAACGATCTATAATCCTTACCACGATTTCCAAACAGTTGTCACAGCGATTGGCAATCTGATCGTTACATTACTATTCGTCCTGGGTAATGTTGTGCTCATTTTTGCCATCCTGGAATGGGCACTTTTTCGTGCCGACACACAGGGAAATGTCAAAGGTCTTCCCAGAGAAAAAGCATGGGACCCGCGCCTGTTGACCAGGTTATCCCCGCCCGACCAGGTAAAAATGGCTGAGACCATCCTTGAAATCCTGGCCAGTTTCGCCGCAATTGTCATCTTCAATTTCTTTCCCAGGATATTCAGTTTTGGATTTGGAATCAGTGGAGTATGGTATATCGGCATGGGCAATTTGACTAACGTTCCCCTGCTGTCCCAGGCTTTCTTCTATTACATCCCTTATCTGACACTGGTTTGGTCGCTGACTATAATCCTCGATATTGTTCTGCTGCGGATGGGCCACTGGAACACGGCCGCGCGCATCTGCTTGATTGGGCTGAAGGTGATTAGTATTATGATTGCCGCATTCATGCTGGCCGGTCCATCATTACTTGCTGTCACCACGGCGACTTTAACCACCATGATTGGTAGCGCTGAATCGGCGCAATCTATGTTGCCCATTCTTTCCCAGCTCGTGCAT
>JADGQC010000042.1 GCA_017882125.1 Anaerolineales bacterium | reverse complement strand
GGGAAACGCACCCCCACTTTTTCGATGATCCACAACGTGGCGTCATGGATTTTTTTGACTTCCTGCGGCGTCAATATTTCCAACCGCAGTTTCGGGTTGGTGATGGACTGGATCATTTTCGACATGGCAGGCTCCCGGCGTTCAGGCAGCACCCATCAGTTGTTTTGCCAACCCGACCGCCCCGATGGCGTCCTCGGAGTACCCGTCCGCCTCGATCTTCTGCACCCAATCACGGGTCACCGGGGCACCCCCCACCATCACCTTGACCTTCTTGCGCAGCCCCAGCTTATCGAGCTCGTCGATCACTTCCTTTTGCTTGACCATGGTGGTGGTCAGCAACGCGCTCAAGCCCACCAGGTCGGCCCCCACTTCCTGCACCTTGGCAATGATCCTGGCTGCCGGCACGTCCACCCCCAGGTCATAGACCTGGAAGCCCGAAGCCGAGAGCATCGTCCCCACCAGGGTTTTGCCGATCTCGTGAATGTCGCCTTCCACCGTTGCCAGGACGACCTTCCCCAGCATGGTGCGCTGCACCCCCCGTTTCTGCATTTCCGGTTCCAGGGTGGCAACGGCAGCCTTCATGGCTTCCCCCGCCATCACCAGTTCGGGCAGGAAGGCCTGCCCGCAGGCAAAACTCTCCCCCACGGTGTTGACCCCTTTGACAAACCCCTGGGTGATGGCTTCGAGCGGGTCGATGCCGGCTGCGATCGCCTGGCGGGCCAGGGCAGCCGCCGCATCTGAATCCCCGTCCAGCACGCTCTGCGCCATTTTCTGGTATAGATCTTCGTTCATGGGATGCTCCTTATGCAATGTGGGATGATATTTATGGCTTTATTTGGGACAAGCTAATTATATAATGACATTCGATAATTGACTTGGATTCTGACGATACCCAACCTACGAAAAAGACCATCCAATAAAAGATGGTCTTTCTCTTGTTAGTTCTGCTCAAAGATCCAGCGATCTGTTTCACGTTTCCAGTTTATTAATTCGGACGGTGTAAACCAAAGGGCAACTTCCTTTTCACTGTTTTCGACGGTATCAGAAGCGTGCGTCAGATTGCGACCGATTTCCAGGGCGAAATCATGTCGTACGGAGCCGGGAGCAGCCTCAGTGGGTCGGGTGGCGCCCATCGTCTGCCGTATGGCAGCTACCGCGTTCGGTCCCCCCCAGACCATCGCCATCACCGGCGCAGAAGTGATATATTTAATCAAGGTATCGTAAAATGGTTTGCCTTTGTGAATGGCATAGTGAGTCTCGGCAAGTTCCTGGCTGACATTCAAGAATTTTGCGGCTACCAGCATCAACCCGCGACGTTCCAATCGGATGATGACTTCACCAATCAGCCCGCGCTGGACTCCATCTGGCTTGACAAGCACGAGGGATCTTTCCATGATTTTTCTCCGTTTCAAAAAATGATCTCGAGAAATATAATCTCGAGATCTGATTTTACCATGCCGGGTTGCCGGTACCTGTCCCACCGCCTGCACTTTTTCCCCTAGAATTGGTAATTTCCTTGGAAACAGTGCAGGTGATGATCAGCGTAACAACTCTTCAGCTTTTGTATAAGCGTCTAGGGCGTCCTGCAACCGGTTGGCTCGCATGGAAGCATCACCCAGCGTCTGCCAGATACTGATATCCACCGGGAACCGGTATATCGCTTCCCGCAGGTCGTGGATGACTTCATCCAACAACCGATTTTTTTTGATTAGCTTTGCATATGCCTGCATGGATTCCTTAATATTCCTTGCATCCAGCGCGGTTTGCGCAGCAGAGAGGAATTCAGCATCTTTGTCTTCGGTGGGGACACGCGAGAGCATCCCTGTTCCGCCTAGAATCTGACGTTGAAACGGAGTATCAACAGGATATGCGGGCGGTTTGGGAGTCGACTCAACGGGTGGATTCTCAGTCAGCTTTTCTTCCGCAGATATCCATTCGCCAGGTGTGGTTGGCGCCGGGGGTTCTGCTACCGGATTGGCTTCATCAACCCAGCCAGGCATTTCCTGCTCGAGGGTCTTGTCTGATGCAGGAAGGGATTCAGCTCTCAATTCGGTGGGTTTTACTGCCTGGTTTAGCCATTCCGGTAATCCCTCTTCCGCTTTAGGAGCACTTTCCGCCGGGGTTAGTTTTTCAGGTGCTTTTTCAGGTGCGGAGGGTTGCTCAGGTTCTTTCAACCATTCGGGGAGATCATCTTTGGGCAATTCCTTGGGTGGAACAGTCTGGGAGGCAGAGCGGGCTTTTCCCAAGGCGGCTTCAACGTCATGCTTGTTCAACCAGGAGGTAATGGTGATATCTTCTTCCTTTGGTACTGATGGAACTTCAGAAACCAGGGCTTTATCAGGAACCACGGGTTCCTGGGATGGTGTTTGCAACCATCCCGGTTGAGCTTCACCGGTTTCCTTGGGAATGGCTGACAATTCTTCGGCTGTAGGTTGTTGCCCGATTGTGGTCGATTCATCCAGCCAGGCATCGGTATCCACATCCGGCGGGAAAGACTGGTATGCGCCTTCAACCGGTTTTTCGGAGGGGATTTCTTCTGATGGAGCAGTCGTTTCGGGCTTTATCTCTTCCACAGGGATATATTGCCTGGCATCCGAACCTTCCAGCCATGGCTTGGTATCATCCTCCAAGACAAATGGCTCGGGAGACATTTCGTCTGGTTTTTCCGGAGGGATTTCTTCGGATGGAGAGGTTGTTTCCGGCTCCAATTCTTCCACCTGGGAGAAATGTCCGGAACCAAACTGGTCCTTCCATGATTCCATATCTTCCTGTAAAGAAAACTGCTGGGGAGAGCCCTCTGCGGGTTTTTCAGCTGGTATTTCTTCCGAGGGAGCAGCCTCTGGTGGTTGCATTTCCTCTGCAGGGACATCCTGCGCAGCCATCAAATTTTTCAGCCAGGCATCTGAATCCTCCTCATTAATGAGCGTTTGTGAGGTGACTTCTGGCTGTCTAACAGGTTGAACTACATCAGCGGAAGCAGTAGTTCCTGCAGGGAGTTGGTCAGGAATGAAATTCTCTTCAATCGACGCAACTCCAGTTGGGAAGGCTTCCGGGAGAACATGGACATTTAATTGCTGTACAGGCTCCTGGGCTGGTTCAACCGGATTTATTTCTTCTGTCGGTGGAGTTTCAATTCCCAGATCCTGCACAGAGAGTGGAAATGGTTCCAATGGGAGGGTTTCACCCGCTTCAGGAGCAGGTTCGGAAGGGGCAGGAGATTCTGCCGGTCCTTGGGGATTTCGGAGCCACTCTGGCATTTCATCTGCGCGTTCACCAGGTTTGGTTAAAAGTTCTTCTTCTTTCGCCCCTTGTTTTGCTGCCAGGCTTTCGAGCCAGCCCATGGCATCGTCCTCTATATTAAGGGGCTTGGCCTCACCTGTAGGTTGGAAAGGTTTATCCTCCCCCCAGGTGGGTTCAGGACTCTTCAGATTGACAGGGGCCTGTCCTTCTGCTTGGTCCGGAGTAAGCTGGGTTGGCGCGAGATCTTCTTCAGCTATTGGTAATTCCGGTTTTTCCTCTGGGATAACCGCCAGAGTCACCGCAGGAGCGCTCGCATCCATTTCTTTTAGCCAATCCGGAAATACATGCGTATCGATGGGATCTGACGGGTGTGGAGGGGTTTCAAGGACTGGTTCTGCCGCTGCAACCGTCCCCAGCCCTTTGAGCCATTCAGGAACATCACTTTCACTTGTTGATGAGGGAGGCGCTGTAACCTGTTCGGGGACAGTGCTTTCTTCAGGCATCCCCTGGGGTGCCATGGACTTAAGCCATTCAGGTATATCGGCTTTTTCCAATGGTTCTGCAGGTTTTTCCGGTTCCGATTCTACAGGTTTTTCGGGAACAATTCCGGAAGATTCTATCCACCCAGCGGTTCGCATCCAATCCGGCACGGATTTTTCATCGCCTGCAGGTGCTTGCTCCACAGGAGGCAAAACCGGCTGAAGAATCTCTGTTTTTTCTTCAAGCTGTACAGGAGATTGTTCTGCTTGTTTTTCCACTGGCTTTTCCACGGGCTTATCAGATGTTTTTTCCGCAGGTTTCCCGGGTATCAACCAATCGGGAGCAGGTTCACCGTGTTTTTCCTCCACCAGTTTGATCCCCAGGGTGGATGCCCAATTGGGTTGTGGCGAAGCGGAGACTATCTCCGCCACGTATTCAAGGTGCTCCAGGTTCACTGATGCATCCGGCACTTGATCGGTACTGAAGACAGAGCCGGCCACAAATGAAGAATAGGGGTCAAGCATATGCAGCCGCTGCCGGTAAACCTGGGTGTTTTCGGTTTGAGAAGCTTCCGGAAGCACGTCCACCAGGATGCGCAGAGCATCCATGCAATAGTTATATTTCTTGAGCAAATTGGCTGCAACTTCAGCCGCTTCGACTTTTTGCCCTGACCGGAAATATGCCCGCGCAAGCATTACCTGCAGGTCGGGTCGATTGGGGTCTTCCGCGAGCACACCTCGGATCTCTGCGATGGCTTGATGATAGAGTTCTCCCTGGGCGTACATGTTGGCGAGGGCGTCCCGGCTCAGGCGGATCTTGGGCGGTTCAGTCCCGTCCCGCCGCCCATACAGCCGCCGAAGTTCGTTTTGAATTGCTGTATTGGAGGGTTGGTCTTCATATGCGCGCTCCATATGCCAAATGGCATCATCGAGTTTGCCCTCATCGTCGCGAATGATGCTCATCCCCACGTGTGCAACAAAATCGTCCGGTACAGCCATCAGGGTGCGCTGAAAGATATCGGCTGCGTCTGTGTATCTCCTGGCTTCAAGGAAACTTTTCCCCATCAGCCGGTAGGTCTCGACATACATCGGGAAGGTTTTAAGGATGTGCTGGCAATGAGCGACTGCCTCATCGAGTCGTCCACCCTCGATCATGGTTTCTATTTCTCGATTGTATACACGCAGAGATACATTGGACATGGCGCACTCCTGCCTATATTATGCACTAATCTTTTATATAATGCAATTCCATTTTATTGTACAATCCCGCACCACCTCACTGCGACCTGGTTAGTTATAAAAGAGCGGCAGGGGATGTATTGGCTTTTCACTCCACCCATAGGCTGACCTGAGGTTATCCTGGGCAGCAGACTGCCTGGTGGCTTCGTTGGCGTAAATTGTATAAAGAGGTTCGCCCTCATTTACATGATCTCCAACCTTATGATGAATAATGAACCCGACTGCATGATCCACCGGATCTGCTTTCACCGCACGTCCTGCCCCTAATGAGACAGAAGCTTCGCCAATTGTGCGGGCGTTTACACGGGACAAAAACCCGTTCCGGTCAGCATTTACCACCTCGATGTATTTAGCCTTTGGGAACTTATCCGGATCATCCACATAAGTCACATCTCCCCCCTGTGCTCGGACAAGGACGCGGAACTTTTCGAAGGCAGCACCAGAGGCGAGCGCCTCTTCCGCCATCCGCCTACCGGACTCGAGATCCGCGGCGCGCTTTCCCAGGACCAGCATATGGGCACTGACGTGCAGGCAGTGCTCGAGAAAATCTGAAGGGCCGCGACCATGCAGGGTATTGATTGCCTCGATCACTTCCAGTGAATTACCCACCGCCTCCCCCAGCGGCTGGTTCATGTCTGATAAAAGCGTCACCACCTTCCGCCCCGCCAGCCTGCCAATATCTGTCATCAGTGACGCCAGTATTCGGGCTTCATCGAGGGTTTCCATGAACGCACCCAGGCCAACTTTGACGTCCAGCACGATCGCCTGGGCACCCGCGGCGATTTTTTTACTCATAATTGATGAAGCGATTAGGGGGATGGATTGTACGGTCCCGGTAACATCCCGCAGCGCATATAATTTGCCATCCGCGGGAGCCAGGTCAAATGATTGACCGGTGAGGACGATCCCATCATTTTTAAGTTGCTTCTTGAATTCTTCGGTCGTCAGATTGACGCGGAAACCGGGGATGGATTCCATTTTGTCGAGCGTGCCGCCGCTGAATCCCAACCCTCGCCCCGACATCTTCCCCACCGGCAAGCCGCAGGCTACCACAACCGGCAGGACGACCAGGGTGGTTTTATCCCCCACTCCACCGGATGAATGTTTGTCCATGGCAATGTCCACCACACCG
Source organism: Anaerolineales bacterium (assembly GCA_017882125.1). Classification (GTDB taxonomy): domain Bacteria; phylum Chloroflexota; class Anaerolineae; order Anaerolineales; family Villigracilaceae; genus UBA877. The sequence continues at coordinate 10,834 of JADGQC010000042.1, read as the reverse complement.
GAAAGGTCGAGGATTTCACCCGAATGCGCCATGGCCAGGGTCAAGTCGGTGGTTTCACGTGCGCTCATGCCATTCAGGAGCACCGCCATTGCCCATGCAGAAACCTGGTAGTCCGGAATTTGGGAATGTGTGAAACCGTCCACGAAGAATTTAATTTCTTCGCCGGTCAATTCCATTTTTTGACGCTTTTTTATAATGATGTCAACCGCACGCATCAGTCACTCCTGCTCGACTATGCGTATTGTATCGTATTTATTGGGTGCGTTCAGGTCCCCAAAACATCCCTGACCGTCCTCCAAACCTGGTCGAACATTTCCACGGTCAGGCGCCCGGTCTGGGTGTTTTGCCGGCTGGGATGGTAAGACCCTACCAGGTATTTCCCCTGCGGAATTTGATAAACGGCATTATGGGCGAAGGTTATGGAAGGATCCCGGATCGATAATATCCGCAGGATTCCATCAAAAGCAACCCGTCCCAGGGCAACAAACACTTTTGGACGGATGAGTTCGAATTCACTCTCCAGGTATGGCTTGCAGTTTGCAATTTCCTGGGGTTTGGGTTTGTTGTCGGGTGGTACGCAGCGGCAGATGGGAGCCGTATATAGGTTCTTGAGAACTAACCCGTCTTCCCGGGAAACCGAATTGGGTTGGGAGGCAAACCCGGCGCGGTAAAGTGCCGGGAAAAGGAAATCACCTGAAGCGTCACCGGTAAATTGCCTACCCGTCCGGTTGGAACCATGAGCACCGGGCGCCAGGCCCACCACAAAGACGGACGCATGTTCATCGCCAAATCCCGGAACGGGTTTACCCCAATATTCCATGTCCCGGTACGCGCGTCGCTTTACACGGGCCACCCGTTCACGCCATTCCACAAGGCGGGGACAGCGCCGGCAGGTCAAGAGTCCGGTATTCAACTCCAGCAGAGTCACAATCAGATTCTACCTTACAACCGGGGTCCAGCTGGTAAATTATAATTATAAGAAGCTGATTGAACGAATTCCTATGATATTTTGTGAAAAAGCGCTAAACTTATAGCTATTCAGAGGAGGTGGTCGTGAAACCATTCCGAAAAAATGTTGCCATTGCAATAGACGGGGGAGGCATTCGCGGGGTGATCGTTACGAAAGCGCTCTCGCTGCTTGAATCCAAGCTCGGCAAACCGGTACATGAAATCTTCCGTCTCGCAGCAGGGACATCCACCGGGTCGATCATCGCTGCAGGTGTCGGGTCGGGACTGACCGCCGCCCAAATGCATCAACTTTACATCAGTCTTGGTGAAACCATATTTAAAAAAACCTGGCGGACCTTCTTTTGGCCGCTGACTCGCTTTCGTTTTCCGCATGGACCCCTGGCAAACGCATTGCGTGAACACCTTGGTGACAAGAAAATGGGTGATTTCTGGTCTGCGAATCCTCCCACCGATGTGGTCATCACAACCTTCGACTTGCTTACAAATAAAACCTGCTTCGTAAAACCCTACAAGCGGGAATATAAGTATTGGCCGGTTATCCGGGCTGTCCTAGCTTCCAGCTCCATTCCCACCTATTTCCCGGTTGTCGCCGGTCGTTATGTTGATGGCGGGGTCGGCTCTTACGCCAACCCCTGCTACCTGGCAGCCTACGAGGCCTGCTTCTGTTTGAAATGGGATCCTGCGGAAACCACGCTGATCAGCCTCGGAACCGGGCGCGATCCAAAAACAGTCATACCCGGCCAACCTGAGCGCTTTATGGCTTGGGACTGGCTCACCCCAACCCTGGACGCGTTCCTGGCCTCGGCTGCCGACCAGCAGGTCCACATTGTGGACACGTTTTTTCAGGGCATGGATTTCCGTCGTTTCCAGGTGGACTTGAAAGAGTCTCTCCCCCTGGATGACCCGCGTCAGATCCCCAAGCTGGAAGAATATGGAGAAATAATGGGGAAAATGATCTTGGCCGACCAATATGACGGTTCCTTGGGCGTCACACCTGAAATGCCAGCATCAAGGCGGGTGTTTCCAGTTTAATAAATAAACATTGCATCGCCAAAGGAATAAAAACAATAATGCTCGCGCTTGGCAATTTCATAAGCACTGAGGATTTGTTCGCGCCCCGCAAAGGCGCTTGCCAGCATGATGAGCGTGGACTTGGGCAGGTGAAAATTGGTGATCATGGCGTCGACAATTTTAAACTTGTAGCCAGGCAGGATATATAAATTAGTCGGCCCGCTGAAAGACAAGATACCATTTTTTCCAATTTTGGCTGCCGTCTCAAGTGTCCTTACGGAAGTGGTTCCCACGGCAACGATCCTACCACCGGATTGTTGGGCTTGGGTAATTGCCTCCACGGTTGCAGTCGGGATTTCGCACCACTCCGTGTGGATCTGATGCTGTTCGGGATCATCTTCCGTCACGGGGGCAAAGGTGTCCAGTCCTACATGCAGGGTGACCTCGGCAAAATTAACTCCTTCAGCTTTGAGCTCATCCATTAACCGGGGGGTGAAATGCAAGCCGGCGGTCGGTGCGGCGACTGAGCCGGGGTCGCGGGCGTAAACGGTCTGGTAGCGTTCCGGGTCCTTGAGTGCCTCGTGGATGTATGGTGGAAGCGGGACGTTTCCAATTATGGGGAAATAGGGCTCAATCGGTTCGGCAAAACGGATGCGCCGCCTGGATCCCTCCAGCACGTCCACAATCTCCGCGGAAGGCCCTTTTTCGATATGAATAGTCTTTCCTTCAGTTAAACCTTTCCCACCCACCAGGCATTCCCAGGTAAGGCTGTCGTCTCGACGGATGAGCAGGATTTCGATGATACCCCCGGTTGGTTTACGGGCAAATATCCTGGCAGGGATAACGCGCGTCCGGTTTACGACCAGCAGGTCACCGGGGTGCAGGTATTGCCCGATCTCCCGAAAGAGGCGATGCCCCAGGGATCCGTTGGATCGATTCAAGACCAGCAGCCGCGACGAATCGCGCGGCTCCACAGGAATCTGGGCGATGAATTCGGGCGGGAGGATGTAGTCAAAGTCGGATGTTTTCATGAATAAGTTTATTTTTTAAAAATGCCCAGAACTAGATTAATCAGGATGGTGATTATGATGGAAATAAGGATACAGGTTGCCAGTGGGAAATAAAAGTCGCCATTCTTTCCGTGGATGTGAATGTCACCCGGCAAATGACCCAACGGAAGATGGAGGGAAACAGAGAAATAGATCAAGCCTCCCATAACCAGGAAGATAATTCCAAGAGTTATAAAAATACGAGCAAGAGCTGGCATTTCTGAACTCCGCATCAATTCCAAGGAGGAGATGGTTACCTGGCCTAAATGATAGCGTGTTTGGTGACAATGTAAAAAGGGCCGCGGTAATAGTGAGTTGTTTTATTGCTTTCCATATGAAAATATCAAATCAATTTTGGCTGGTTCTCTTCCGAATATTCCACGCCCAGGTGCTCATACGCCGCCTTGGTGGCTATGCGTCCTTGTGGTGTGCGGTCAATGAAACCGAGTTGCAGCAGATAGGGTTCCACCACATCCATGATGGTTTCGGGTTCTTCACTGATCGCAGCCGCGATGGTATTCAGACCCACCGGACCCCCATTATATTTAAGGATTACGGTTTTTAAAACGCGCCGGTCGAGGTCGTCCAGGCCGAGCGGATCAACTTGTAACAGGTCGAGCGCATCCCGGGCGCCAGCCCGGGTGACCGTCCCATTCGAGCGCACCTGGGCATAATCACGGACGCGGCGCAGCAGGCGCAGCGCGACACGCGGCGTACCGCGTGCCCGCATAGCGATCTCTTCCACGGCGGCTTCATCAGCATTCACATTCAATTTGCCGATCGCGCGCCTGACGATGGCTTGCATCGCTATGATATCGTAGTAATCCAGGCGATATACTGCTCCGAAACGGGCCCGCAGCGGAGCAGTCATCAACGCCAGCCGGGTGGTGGCACCCACCACGGTAAATCGCGGCAGTTTCAAGCGGATGGACCTTGCTGAGGGGCCCTTGCCGATGATAATATCGAGGGCATAGTCTTCCATCGCCGGGTATAAAATTTCTTCGACTGCCTTGCCTAGGCGGTGGACTTCATCGATAAATAAAACGTCCCCTGCGCGCAGGTTGGTCAGGATGGCAGCCAGGTCTCCGGCGCGTTCGATCGCCGGACCGGAGGTGATCTTGATATTTACCTTCATCTCGTTCGCTACAACGTGCGCCAGGGTGGTCTTCCCCAGCCCCGGAGGTCCGTAGAAAAGGACGTGGTCGAGCGCTTCTCCCCGCTGCAAGGCAGCCGCGATCAGGATGGCAAGGTTTTCTTTTACCTGGTCCTGCCCGATCAGGTCAGAAAGTACCTGCGGTCGCAACGTTGTATCAAGCCGGTCGTCTGGTTTTGGATCAGGGTCAAGCAAACGGACTGGCCGAGGTCGGTCAATCAAGGGTTTCAGTGGGTCGGTCATGAGTCGATTATAACCAGAAAAGGGGTTTCCGGTCGCTTGTGTGAATTGTGATTTTCCAGTATCCTTAGCCCATGGAACCTCGCATCAGCATCATCACTCTGGGGGTATCTGACCTGAAACGATCCATTGATTTTTACCGCGCCGGTCTGCAACTACCGACAAATTATAAAGATGGTGAAGGGATCGCGTTTTTCCAATTGAGTGGTACATGGCTGGCGCTTTATCCTTCAAATGCGCTGGCTGAAGATGCATGTCTCCCGCCTGAGCGAACCGCGTTTGGTGGGTTTACATTAGCCCACAATGTTAAAAGCAAAGAGCTCGTGGACAAGATTATCGACCAGGCGCTTGGCTCAGGGGCCACACTACTCAAACCAGCAGCTGATACCTTCTGGGGTGGATATTCCGGCTATTTTTCCGACCCGGATGGCTACCCATGGGAAGTGGCCTGGAATCCATTTTTTCCGCTGGAGTAAATCATGGATGAATTTCTCGTCTTCCCAAAAGACTTCGTATGGGGCTGCGCAACCTCGTCATACCAGGTAGAAGGCGCCTGGAATGAAGACGGCAAGGGACCGTCGATTTGGGACACTTTTGTTCACACACCCGGTCATATTAAAAATGGCGAGACCGGTGATATAACCGTGGATCACTATCACTTATTCAAAGAAGATGTAGCACTCATGAAGGAAATCGGCCTGGACGCCTACCGGTTCTCGGTAGCATGGTCGCGCATTCTACCGGAGGGAACCGGAAGGGTCAACCAGGCTGGCCTGGATTTCTATGACCGGCTGGTGGATGAGCTGCTGAAGAATAAAATAGAACCTTACCTTTGCCTGTTCCATTGGGACCTGCCGCAGCCACTCCAGGACAAGGGTGGCTGGCCGAACCGCGACACTTCCCACGCTTTTGCTGAATATGCAGGGGTGGTCACTGAACGGTTGAGCGACCGCGTCAAGATTTGGATGACGCACAACGAACCCTGGGTGGCTGCCATGGCAGGTTACTTTTCAGGAGAACTCGCCCCTGGAATTACCGATGTCCAGGCAGCCTTCAAGTCGCTGCATCACCTCCTCCTATCGCATGGGTTGGCTGCGGAAGCCATCCGCGCCCATGCAAAAGGATCGGTCAAGATAGGCATCACTCTAAATCTGAACCCAGTCCACCCGGCATCGGAATCCAGGAAAGATCGGGACGCCGTCGTAAGGATGGATACAATCCTTAATCGGGCCACCCTCGATCCCCTTTTGAAGGGATCTTCCCCAATGCAGGAATTTGCCGTCGGTAAATTGCTCTCAAGGACGTTGATCAAGCCAGGCGACCTGGAAAAGATTCGAAGTTTGGATTTGCTGGGCATTAACTACTATACGCGCACAGTGGTGAAGTATGACCGGAAATTCCCGGTTGTTGCCGCCACGCAGATCCAGCCGGAGGGCAGGGAATATTCCGGCATGTGGGAAATTTATCCGGAAGGGATTTATGAATTGCTTATGCGCATTAATGCAGATTATCTCACCCCAGTTCCAGCCAGCAAAGGAATGGAGCAAAAAACTCCTGAGATCATGATCACCGAGAATGGCGTCCCGGTCCCCGACGGCTTGGACTTTGACGGCCGCGTGCGCGACGAACGCCGCACCCACTACCTTCGGGACCACATTGCCCAGGTCCATCGCGCCATGGCCGCGGGAGTACCAGTTAAAGGATATTTCCATTGGTCCTTGATGGACAACTTTGAATGGGCGCATGGATACGCTCAACGTTTCGGACTCGTTTACGTCGATTTCAAGACCCAGCAGCGGACTATCAAGGAGAGTGGATATTGGTTTTCCAAGGTCATAAAACAAAACGGGTTCGAGTATTAAACGATGGATTTGCACTACCTTGCAGGCGTGGCGCTTGGGGTTCTCGGCGGAATCCTGACGCAATTTGGACAGCTTCTGGAAAAACGAGCAGTCAATCAATTTCGAGCTGACAGCCAGGAAAATGGGTTCTTTCGACGGCTGATAAAGAGCCCGACCTGGTTGTCGGGGGTTTTTTTCGGGTTGGGTGGTGGGACGGTTGCTTATATGTTCGCCCAAAGCTTGATCGGTCCGGCACTGACCCCCGGCTTGATGGCAAGCGGGTTGGTAATCCTGGCAGTGGGCTCCGTCCGGATGAACCATGAGAATTTGAATTCATCAGAGATCGTTGGCATTGTCCTGATGATCCTTGGCATCCTGTTACTAGGGTTAAGCGGGCTGGCGATTAATTCGACGCAGGTGAGAACCACCCTGGCGGATCAGTCTGCCCTGCAAAGGATAACTCTTTTCACGGTGAGTTTTTTCCTGATGAGTATCATCACCCGCAGCCTGGCGTCCAGAATAAAAAACCGCCGGGGGATGTTGATCGCACTGGCGAACGGGTTTCTCTCGTGTTTGTCTGATTTCTGGATCAATCCCCTCCTGGCGCTGATCGCCATCGTTTTGTTGAGTCATGCTAAACCTTCCCAAATCATTATATTTATTATTGCCTGTATCATCCTGGTAACGGTTGCCACCACTGTCACTTGGACAAACCAATTGGCGTTCAAGTACGCCCAGGCAAGCAACGTTGTTCCGGTGGCTCAAGTGCCCATCCAGATCGCCCCCATTTTGGTTTACTTTTTTATTTTTGCCCTGACTCCACCAAGTTCCATTTCGGTTGTCTACATCCTGGCTGGAACTTCCCTGACCATCGTTGCCGGGTTCCTGCTGGGACGCAGAAAGAAAGATCCCACTTACTAGGAGATCAAAATGCGACGCGTCATTATTACATTGTTAGTCTTCCTTATTCTGCTTAGCATGATTCAGACGGTGTCGGCAAACGCTGCCCTGCGCGTATATTATGCTGGTCCTCAGGATAACAGTGTATATACCGCGTTGACACTTGCTCCCAAAGGGACTTTTACCATCGTCTCTGACCCAGCCCAGGCAGACGTTTTCCTTTTGAATGGCGTCATCCCGGATCCGTCTGGGATTGCAATCCAGGTGCAGCGCGGGGCGGGGCTGGTCCTGATCATGGGACCGGGAATGAGTGCCCAGGACGTGGAAACCGTCAGTGGTGTTCCCGTCTCCCTCACAGAACAGACAAATGCTGTCAGTTTAACGGAAATAAAAATTATCGACGCGCTCGTCACACAGATCATCTGGAATGGCGCACCCCAGGTCCGCGAACGGATGGAAGTGCTTACTCCACTGTCGTCGGTGCAGCCCCTGGTCACAAGCTACGAAACCGGTGCCTGGGTATTGTGGGCTGGAAACCATCCGAATATCTATTTTTTCAATGCTTTCCTCACCAACTATACTGACCCACAAACACAAAAAACGTCCTCCTTCAACCCGCAGATCCAGGAATGGGCTTATTTCAATTACTTGATTTATCATCTTCTTGAACGCGCGGCAGGGCAGACTCCGCTTTCGTTTGCTGATTACCCCGCCTCCCCCGTTCCTCACGTGGGCGACCGGAACCTGCTGCTGATCCTCATGGGATTGATGATGATCACCACTTTCGGGGCTTTTTTCCTGGTCCGGCGCTACAGTCTTAAACACCCCGAGGAGTTGGACAAGATCGTTTCGGATCGCGCCAGTTTCGAGGTCCGTGAAGCAAAGACAGAGTGGGAAGAGGTGGGCTTCCATCGCCCGCTGGGCGGGTTCCTGGTAGCCTTGAGTATCGGGCTTATATTTTTTATTCCTCTTATTGTTTACCAGAACCTGATCCTGCCCACATACATCCTTCCATCGGCGCAAGCCCTGGGGATTTGGGGGCGCGTGACACAATTCTTCAATCTTGCCTGGACCTTCTTCGACATGGGCACGAGTATCGCCTTCATTAAATTTCTTTCGGAGCACCGCGTAAACGACCCAAAGAAGGGCATCCAGTATGGACAGGTTTTTGTCTGGTGGCAGGCTCTTTCAGGTGCGGTGCAGGTTGCATTGGTGATTGCCCTGGCAAGCACGCTGGCTCCGAGGTCGGCCTATGCTCTTTATGCCTGGAGCGTGATCATCCATTCATTTATTCAGATCCCCGGTTTTTACCAGGTGATGAGGCACGCTCTCACCGGCTTCCAGCGGTTGGATTACAGCCGTTTGCTCGACATCGCACTGAATGTATTCCTCCCGATGGTGGTCCAGCCGGTCTTTGTCACAATCATGTTCGCGTGGGGACGCGCTCACCCGGTTTTTGGGGGCGCCATGGGTGGTCTGTTAGGGCTGGGCATTGCGGCTTACGCAGGCGAATTGCTGACTTTCCTGCTCGGCCTGTGGCTCTATCGCCGTGTTGGATACAACGCCCGCATCTTGTTCCTTGCTCATTTTGACTGGGAGGTCGTGAAGACCAGTTTTAAGTTCGGTGTATTCGAAATGCTAGGATCGGCTGCCTGGTCTTTTGGGCAGGCCATGGAAATAGCCATCACCCAGGCACGCCTGATCAACTATGCTGAAATCTGGGGAAACTGGGGGCTGGCTCAAAACTTCATTTTTGCTTTCAATGTCACCCAGACGCTCAACGATGGGGTCATGCCGGCAATTTCCGAAGCAATTTCCCACGGGAAGCGCATGCTAAGCCAGTATTACAGCTCGATGGCTTACAAGTACAACGGTCTCACCAGCGCATTCATTGGAGCAGTTCTTCTTGCGGTGGCGCCAAAATTCATCATCGGGTCAACCGGGATCGAGTTCCAGCGTGCCGCAATCTACGTGATCCCGCTGACCATTTGGGGAGCGGTCCAGTTCCCCTCCTGGGTGGGTGATAATATACAGTTGGGCGCCAATAAACCCTGGCTAAAATCCATTCTGGTTTTTTCCGAGCAATTGATCCGGGTGGCGCTGGCGTTTATCCTGCTGGCACGTTTCCAGGTGACCGGGTTGATCATCGCTTACTTCGTAGGATTATTCTCCAAAGGTATCGCGGCATATGTCATCAACCACAAAGTTTGTTTTCCGCAGAGGTTTTATATCTGGCAGTCGCTGGTCGCGCCCCTGTTGGCAGGGACAGCCCATTTCGGCATCTTATGGGTGCTCAATAATTATTTATGGAAAGGCGACCAGGTTACCAGTGTTTTGATCTTCTTCATTGGGATCCTGCCAAGTTTCCCCTTGTACATGTTCCTGTATGGGTTGTTCGGCGGCTGGGACAAGGATACGCTCGCCGAGCTAAACGATGCTGTCAAATTGAGCGGCAGTGTGCGCTGGCTGACGCGTTGGGGGATGTACGAACCGACAGCCCTGGGGGCGCGCATCAGCCCCCTGAATAATCGCTTCCCGATTACAAACCGCCCGGAGGCAATGGAAGAAGCGCGGCAGTTGACGCTCGAAAAGGTCAAATTATGAGGCAAGGTTTTTAGTTATATGCTCTCGATAGCTCTTCCTGATGGCCGTAGCCTTGCTTTCGCCGAGTACGGTGACCCGCGCGGAAATCCGGTTTTCTTTTTCCACGGGACTCCCGGCTCACGTTTTTTCCGTCCACCCGACGGGATCACTTCCCAAACGGGTGTACATCTAATCTGTGTAGACCGCCCCGGGTATGGATTATCCAACTTCCAGCCTGGTCGCCGCATTTTGGATTGGCCGGGAGATATCCTTCAGCTGGCAGACTCCCTCGGGTTGGACAAATTTGCCGTGGCTGGTCATTCCGGCGGCGGACCGTATGCCCTCGCCTGTGCCTTTGCCCTGCCAGCGCGCGTGCGTTCCGCAGTAGTCCTCTGCGGGGCAGGACCGATCGATACCCCGGGAATCACTGTCGGTATGACCGCCACGAACAAATTTGGGTTGAGGATCAGTCGTTTCATTCCCTGGTCTATCTGGCAGGTACTTGTTTGGTTTATTTATCACCGTCGCGCGGCGGATCCTACCGCCGATCTTGCCCGTGGTAATGGTCATCGTCCGCCAGCAGACGATGACCAGCTCCGCAACCCAGAGGTCCGAGAATCCTGCATCCAATCCGAGCTGGAAGCCTTTCGCCCTGGTATGCGCGGGCTTGCTTGGGATGTACACCTTCTAACTCTTCCCTGGGGTTTTCGCCTAGAAGATATCCGCGTCCCCGTCTACCTTTGGGTTGGCGGCGAGGATGACCTGGCAACTCCCGGGATGGCACGCCATATGTCCGAAAAAATCCCGGGGTGCAAAACGATCTCCCTTGACCACGAGGCGCATCTTCTGCTGTTCCCTCACTGGCAAGAAATCTTGACACAACTCATTTCGGAGTGACTATGCGCAACATCCATATTATTTCGCACACACACTGGGACCGTGAGTGGTACCTTCCCTTCCAATTATTCCGTCTGAAACTTGTCCACCTGGTGGATGGGATGCTCGACCTCCTGGAACATGACAAGGAGTTCAAATACTTCATGCTCGATGGCCAAACAATTGTGCTGGACGATTACCTGCAGATGCGC
>JADGQC010000174.1 GCA_017882125.1 Anaerolineales bacterium | reverse complement strand
GGCGTTATTTACCAATCCTGATCATACTGGGATTGGCGGTCTACCTGCTCCTGCCACAGATCGCCACCCTGCAACATTCCTGGTCGGTCGTCCAAAGCATGACCTTATGGGCGGTGGTCCTGGCAGTGGCATCGCAGGTGCTCAGCTATCTTGGTGGCGGTTTCATGCTGCATGCCATCCTGGATAACGACAGGCTAAAGTTATCGATATGGAAAGGCACCTTGATCACCATGGCAGCCTTCAGCGTGGGGCTGGTGGCCGGGGGCTGGGTAGGTTCGGCAGCCGCAACGTATAGCTGGATCCACCGGGAGGATCACGAGGAGAATACCGCAGCCCTGGCCGGGACGCTGCCGGCACTGTTGAACAACGCTGTCCTGGTGGGGGTGTCACTGGTCGGGATTCTCTATCTGCTCGTGGTCCACGACTTAACCAACTTGCAGTTGATCGAATTTGGTGTCGTCCTGCTGGTATTGGGATTGACAGCTGCCGGCGTGGTGGTTGCTCTGCGATTTCCAGAAACAGCCATCCGCCTCGCTGTCTGGCTGGCTGGCCGTTGGGCAGCCCTGCGCCGAAAATCATTCACACCCAAAAACACGATTGCATCGGTAAAACAATTCGTCGTCGCCTGGGAGTCCTTGCACAAGGGGAGATGGGTGCGTCCCATGCTTGGCGCCATCGCCAACATCATCTTTGACATGCTGACGCTGTATTTCCTGTTCGTCGCAGCCGGGCACAATGTCAGCCTTGGAATATTATTCGCCGGATACGGCCTACCGCTCATCCTGGGGAAGATGGCTTTCCTGCTCCCGGGAGGGGTGGGGGTGATCGAGGGGAGTATGGTGGCGTTGTATGACAGCCTCCAGGTGCCGAATGCAGTCAGCGTAGTGGTTATCCTGGGATACCGGTTGTTCTCATTTTGGTTGCCAACCTTGCTGGGGTTTGCGGCAGCTACCTATTTGAGTGGTAAATCATCCAGTACCAAAGGAGAATGAGCATGATTCTTCCCGGTGAGGTAGGATGCCATCTGCAGCATTTTCTGGCTGTTACGCTGCCGATTAGCGCGGCAAGAAAATTGTCCTGTTTTTCGTGCGTGAATACAACTGAATTCAGTGTCGTGGTTTCCCATAAAAGGTTGGCGATTGGTCAGCCTCAGGAGCACCCTCTCACCTTTTTATTATCCGGATATACAACACCCCCTTGGGGGCACCTATTTGTACGGTAGTAAGGTTTTGACAGTTGAATGGAATTAGGAATTAAGATAATGCCCCTCTTATCAATAGAGGGGCTATTATGCTATTTCTTCTATTATGTTTTCCATGTCTTCCATTCTGGTTGCTGTAAGGTTGCTGTAGAAATTGGCATCGGGTCTCCTAAACTATCTGTAGTAAACCAACCTGGATACCAATGAAGACCATTGCTCGAATTTCTATACCAAAGCAGCAAGTATTCGCTGTGAAATGGCTGGTCAGACAGGACTCCCTGGCGCATCAGCTTGTTTTTTATATTCGATCAATCCATGCACACTGTCTGTGGGTAGGATAACCAAAATTCCGGTACCTGGTTTGTTCAGATCTCCGACAGTCTGTTCGGTTACAGTGATAATCTTTTCCACCATCTCATCATGGACGATAGTCAAAACGGTACGGCTCAATTTTTCGTCGTGGACGTAGAAATCGTTGAGAGATGGCATCAGTGGTAAGTCATCTAGGAGTGGGGCGGTCAGATGCAGACGCCCCATACCGGTACTAAACAAAACCGTTGCACCGCTTACCCCAACAGCTTTCCAAGCAGTAAGCAAATCAAGCAACTTTTCAGCATCTTGCAAGACAAATAGAATTAGTTTCATTCCTTATTCTCCTCATTGACAGGGGAACTAAGCAATTTATCACCAGGCTTGTGAAATGCAGCGCGCAATAATAAAGGAGTCGCCAGACTACATAATAGCATTGCAGCGACAGCAGAAGAAAAAACATTATTATCAATCAAACCAGCTTTACTTCCGATCGCTACAATAATCAAAGTGACCTCGCCACGTGCCACCATCCCCGCTCCCAATTGAATGGATTCACGTCCCGGCAGACCACCCAGCCGTGCGCCTCCCGCTGCACCGATCAGTTTTCCTAACATAGCCACCGCCGTCACCACCAGGATCAGCCAGATAGCACTGAATGGCAGGGAATGTACATCCACTGATAAACCGATATTGACAAAGAAAATAGGCACGAACAATCCATAGGCCAGGGAACTCATCCCCTGTTCAATCATTTTTTTCTCCGGCGTGCGTGCGAACATCAATCCCGCCAGGAATGTTCCGATAATGGCAGCCATCTGTCCCACAAGTTCGGCGGCCAGACCGAAAGTGAGCAACATAACAATCGCAAAGGCAAGCACACCCTGGCTGATAGACAACCGCTCCACCCAGCGCACCAGGGGAGGCAAGACCCATAACCCGAAAGCCACTGCGCCCAATAGGAACAGGATCATGCGGACCACCAGCCAGAGTAACCCAGCGAGGCTACTGCTACCTGTAACAACCGCCAGGAAGATCGAGAATGCCAGGATGGAGAGAATATCATCCACGACTGCTGCACCTAGTAGACTAAGCCCGACCCTGGTGCGCAGCACACCCATTTCCATCAGCGTACGAGCCGAAATGCTGACACTGGTGGCGGCCAACGCCAGTCCCAGTAATAACGCAGCGTTATTGTTTATCCCAAAGAGACGCCCGGCTCCCCAACCCAGTCCGATAGAGAGCAGCAACCCTCCGGTACTTGCCAGCAAGGATACCTTACGATAGCTGGTCAACTCGCCCAGGTGCAGTTCCAGACCGGCTAGAAACATTAGCAACAAAACTCCCAGTTCGCTTAGTTCATCAATAGCGGCAATAAGTGTGTCGCTATTGATGAATGGAAAGTGAAGAATGTTTATCAGCGATGGGCCTAACAGCACACCGACGAGCAGTTCCCCTAAAACCGAGGGCTGTCCAAGGCGCGTGCTGATATACCCGGCCGCTTTAGCGGCAAAAAGAATTACAACCAGTTCAAAGGCAAGTTGCAAGAAAGGGGTCATGGCAATAGGAGTGTATTATATCCTTGCACTTATGAAATTGATGCAGATACCCGAAAAGCATGGGAGAGATGATTATAAAATAGTATAATTCTTTTCCAGCCGCATTGAATGGAAACCAATATAAAAATATCCCAAGGTTCTAGAATCATGGCTTGGAAAACCCTCTCCTTATCCAGCTCGAAAATTAATTCCCGTAAAAAAACAAACCCTACTCCTGAGGAAAAAAGCATGTCTGCCCGCTCTGAAATCCAAGAATACCTGGATATCAGACAGCAACGACGTTGGATATTTCCGCGTGCAGCATTGGTCGGAGCTGGTGCGGGGTTAATTGCCCTAGGTTTCCGGGCTGCACTGACAGGTGCGGATGCTTTGCGAAATAGCTTAATTTCCTGGGCACAGGGCATGCCATTGTGGGGCTGGGTCTTTCCAATCCTATTCTGTGCGCTAGGCGCGGGGATATCTGTAGCGCTTACACGACGATTCGCGCCTGATGCCGCTGGAAGCGGAATACCGCACTTGGAGGCCGTTCTCCACCGGTTCCGCAAACTTGATTGGAAACGCATCTTGCCCGTCAAATTCATTGGAGGTGTCATTTCCATTGGGAGCGGATTAGCGCTCGGACGCGAAGGCCCGACCGTCCAAATGGGAGGTGCAGTTGGGGATGCCATCTCAGACTGGTTGAAAGTGTCACCCAGGGAGCGCTTGACCCTGATTTCCGCCGGAGCAGGTGCAGGACTGGCTGCTGCATTTAATGCTCCCCTATCGGGCTTGATATTTGTTCTCGAGGAAGTACGGCGCGATTTTCAACCGATTGTATTTGGTGCAGTGTTTATTGCCGCGGCGATCGCGGATATAGTCACTCGGATTGGCGCAGGTCAATTTCCATACTTTACCGTCCCAAGTTATCCCATGCCCCCACTTACTTCCCTTCCGATATTTGCGGTACTAGGAGTCATTGCGGGATTATTCGGGGTGCTCTTCAATCGAGGTTTATTAACTTCGATTGGACTTTATGCGCGCCTGCCGAACCGATATGTCACACCGGCAGCTGCAATCACGGGTGGAATAATAGGATTGGTTGGATGGTTTTCTCCACTCATGCTGGGGAGTGGCCATACATTGGTAGAGTCTACATTGCAAGGAGATCTGCTTCTTGCTGCAATCCCACTAATTGTTGTAATTCGTTTTCTGTTCACTACAACGAGTTATGGCACTGGGGCACCGGGAGGGATATTTGCACCTCTGCTCGTCCTGGGTGCATTGATAGGACTGGCGACCGGACAAATAGCGCACACTGTTGCACCAGGCGTAGTACCAGTCCCGGCAGTTTTCGCAGTAGTTGGGATGGCGGCTTACTTCGCCGCAATTGTGCGCGCTCCCCTTACTGGAATTATGCTGATTATAGAAATGACGGGAAATTATTCACAGATGCTACCCCTTTTGGTAGCATGTTTCTGTGCCTACGCGGTAGCGGAATTCCTAAAAGATCTGCCCATCTACGAGGCTTTATTGGAACGCGATCTGAAACGGGGGGGAAATAAATTGCTCCTGGAAAAGCCTATGGTTGTTGAATTCACCGTACAAATGGACGCCCCTTTTGCAGGAGTCGAAGTCCGGTCCCTTGGCCTTCCCGCAGGGTGTATTCTTGTGCGTTGTTCGGACGGAAAACGAGAATGGGTCCCAAAGGCCAACACCCGCCTAGAAGCTCACTTACGGATTACAGCGGTAGTCTCACCTGAGGCTTCCAGCGGGCTTGAAATCCTACGCCAGGGTTGTGAAGCGATCAAAAAGAGGAAAAAGAAGAATTCTTCAAGATAGACTCATGTATATTTTTATCAAAGGGGGTTTAACAGTAGAACTCAGTTGGTTTTTTTAATCGTATTACCAAAATATACTTTTCAGTTCAACCCATCAATGGCTTTGTCCAGCAGCTCCAGAAACCCTTTGGCATCGTTTTGCAGGATGATCTTGGTGCGCACCACGCGCGGCAGGCGCTGGAGCGCCAGGTAGCGCATGGCATGCTTGCGGAACAGGATCAGCCCCTTGTGTTCGCCGTAAAACTGCATGTTGCGTTCCAAGTGCAGGTGCACCATGCGGCGGATCATCTCGGGAGAAACCTGCTCCCGGTCGAGGCGGGAGAAGATCCAGGGGTTGCCGATGGCGGCGCGCCCGATCATGACCGCCTCGCAGCCGGTGTGGACTTTCATGCGCTCGATATCCGCCACCGTCTTCACATCCCCATTGCCGATGACCGGAATTTTTACGGCTGCCTTGACCTCGGCAATGGCGTCCCAGTTGGCTTCGCCGCCGTAGCCCTGCTCCTGCGTCCGCCCGTGGACGGCGATCAGCGCGCCGCCGTTCTCTTCCACGATGCGGGCGATCAATTTGTAGGTGCGGTTATCGTCCCAGCCCAGGCGGATCTTGCCCGTCACCGGCACGTCCAGCAGGCGGGTCAGCCGCTCGAAAATGCGCGCCACCTTGAGCGGGGTGCGCATTAATCCCACACCGGCACCCCGGTTGGCGACCGTGCGCGCCGGGCAGCCCATGTTGATGTCGATGATGTCGGGCTTCATCTCCATCACGCGCTGCGCGGCGGCAATGATCAGCTCGGGGTCGTCCCCGTAGACCTGGATGACGAACGGGCGCTCCACTTCATC
This sequence comes from Anaerolineales bacterium, assembly GCA_017882125.1. Taxonomy (GTDB): domain Bacteria; phylum Chloroflexota; class Anaerolineae; order Anaerolineales; family Villigracilaceae; genus UBA877. Next base: position 52 of record JADGQC010000174.1, on the reverse strand, counting down.
GTAGGTGAAACGTTCCGAGATATGCTCGAACCCGTGCAGGATGAACTCGGCA
>JADGQC010000173.1 GCA_017882125.1 Anaerolineales bacterium | reverse complement strand
TTGGGCTTGCTTCTTGGTCATTCCCAAGTGGAGCATCAACGGCTCCTCCATCTGCTTGCCAATCGTCAGCACCGGGTTCAACGACGTCATCGGGTCTTGAAAGACCATGGCAATCTGTGCCCCGCGCACATGGCGGATCTCTTCATTTGACATCTGGAGCAGGTCCTGCCCGAAAAAAAATGCTTTCCCCGCCGTAATCTTTCCGGGTGGCGAGGCGATCAGGCGAAGGACGGAGAGCATAGTCACGGTCTTACCACATCCGCTTTCACCCACTATACCCAGCGTTTCCCCTTCCTTCAGCCCGAAGGAGACGCCATTGACCGCATGAACGATCCCGTCGGGGGTTTTGAATTGTGTTTCGAGTCCTTGCACATCAAGGAGAAGATCGGGCATCAGCGTAATCCTTTACTGCAGGGAATTTGTCCAGTGAATTATACCTCGTTTCATAACACAACTATCTCATAAACAAAATACCCGTTTTCCACCACCAAGAATTGGTTTTGAAAACGGGTGTTTTGTTGGATCCAACCATCCAGGGTTCAGGGTTTCTTTTTCTTGCTCAGACGCACATAATAAGCCGATCCAATCAACCCAAGGAATAATCCAACCAGCGAGGCACTATAGCTAAAAAAGTTCAAGAAGAAAGTCGATTCGAGGATGTGGAGTACCATCAAGAACGGGAGAACGACCCCCAATACCACCAGGGCAAAGCCAATCAGAATAATCTTCAAAGGGCTTAGGGACATGATCTATTGGTAAAGCCAGCAAGCCACGAGATGCCCTGGTTCAGGCTCAAATTCAGGTGGAAATTTTACATCACAAAGTCCCTTGATAACCTTGGAACAGCGCGGGTGGAAACGGCAACCTGTGGGCGGGTTAACCAAGCTGGGCGGTTCACCCGGCGGAAGTTCCTTGAAGGTTTCGGCATTTTTAGCATCCGGCTCCGAAGTGCCAGTGAGCAAGGCCATTGTATACGGATGAAGCGGGTTGTCCACGACCTGGCGCACCTTGGCTTTCTCAACCAGGTTACCGGCATACATTACAAAAATGCGCTCAGAGAAGTAACTTACGGTGGACAGATCGTGAGTGATGTAAATAACCGAGAGATTATGCTTTTCCTGCAAATTACTGAGGAGCTTTAATATTTCCACGCGCACAGAGGCATCCAGCATGGAAACAGGCTCATCAGCCACAAGGAGTTTCGGCTCCATGATCATGGCACGCGCGATGACCACGCGTTGCTGTTGTCCACCGCTCAACATGTGAGGAAATTTCTGCAAGAAATCATTCACGGGAGTGAGCTTCACCTCTTCCATGGCTTTATGAATGCGTTGAATACGATTTTCCTTATCTTTGATCCCGCCGACGATAAGAGGTTCCTCCAAGATCCTTTGGACTGTCATGAAAGGAGCCAATGCACCGTAGGGATCTTGTTGTACATAACCTACATGTGAGCGATACCAATGCAGGCCTTTATTATCAAGCTCTGAAAGATCCTTATTGTCGAAAACGATTTTCCCTTTGGTTGGCTTATAAAGCGCCAGGATGGTCTTCATCAGGCTTGATTTTCCACAACCACTCTCACCCACAACAGCAATTGTTTCGCTTTCATGAATATCAAAGGTAACGCCGTCTACAGCCTTCACATATCCAGCATGGCCAAACCCAAATCGTTTGAGTTCGAACCAGACATGAAGATCATCAATAGACAGGACGGTTTTCCTTGTGTTCTCTTTATTCTCTATATCTTTAGCTTGGGGAACAGCTACCATAACCATGCTCCTGACTCAGGAATATAACCAGCACTTGACCTTGCGATCATCTGTTTCAATCACGAGAGGATCTTCTGCACACTTTTCGAAGCGAGCTGGACAACGGTCTGCAAAACGACAGCCTTTCGGCAGGTTTATCAGGCTGGGCGGTTGGCCCGTAATAAAATCAGGCTCCGTATCGCCATGCAATCTTGGCACGCTAGCCATAAGCTTCTGCGAATATGGATGCAGTGGCTTGTCAAAGAAACGATAAGCGTCACTCACCTCGACAATCTGCCCCGCGTACATGACTGCCACATCGTCTGCCAGTTCACTGGATGTGGCAATGTCATGGGTAATCAGAATAAAACTGATGCCCAACTCCTTCTTCAAACGCTTCAAAACGTTAAAGATATTCGCCTGGGTCAGGACATCCAAGGCAGAGGTTGGCTCATCGAGGATAATCAATATAGGCGAGGTAACCAAGGCCATCGCAATCGCTACTCGCTGGCGCATACCGCCACTCAACTCAAACGGATAACGGCTGATAAAATCTTCTGGAACCCCCACATGCCGGAACATCTTCTTCACCAGCGAAATCGCTTCAGTCTTATCCACGCCAAGATGAACAATGGCTGGCTCCCCCACCTGATCACCTACCCGGATTACCGGATTCAAAGCATTCATGGCAGCCTGCGGGACCATGGAGATGGAAGCCCAGCGAATATTCTGCCGGAATTCCTCCTCAGTAAGGGGCATAATATCGCGCCCCTCCAGATAGATGTGGCCAGAATAGGTTCCAGCATTACGAGGCAAAAGACGCAGAATGGCTTTGGCCAGTGAGCTCTTCCCACAACCCGACTCACCCAGGACCACAACCGCGCGGTTATGGTCTAGAACGAAATCGACTCCGTCCACGGCCTGAACCGGACCCTGGCGGGTGTTAAAATATAGAACCAGCTCTTCTATGCGCAAAAGTCTGTTGTTTTGTGTCATCGGGTTAAATATCCCTCAATCTAGGATTGAAGATACGATCCAGTGCGAATCCAAGCATTGCAAAGCCGAAGCCCGTAATCATCAACAATATCGCAGGCTCCAGCACCCAGTAATAGCGCCCCTGGTAGAGCGCTCCATCCGCGAAGGCATCATTGATAACCTTACCCCAGGTAGGCAGGACCGGGTCACCCAGGCCGAGAACCGCCAAGGAGGCCTCAAGGAACACGAAAGATGGGACGGCGGAGACCAGAGCCGGAATCAACAAGGGAATCATGCGCGGGATCAAGTACGAAAAGATGATGCGTGAACTCGAGGCGCCATATGCACGAGCAGCCTCAATATAGCTTGATTCTTTGGATTGTATGAAAATGGAGCGGTACGATTTAATTGAACCAGAGAAGATGCTCAGGAGGATGGTAACACCCAACATCAGCCAGATGCTGCGCGAGTAGAAGGTGCCCACCATGATCAAAATAGCCAGGAACGGCAGGACCAGGTTCACTTCGGTGATGCGCTGGATCAATTCATCCACCCAACCACCATACCAGGTGCCGGCGGCAGCGATGACCATCGTCAGCAGGGATGTTCCCAGGGCAGCCAGCAGGCCAAAAGCTAAAGCGATGGGCGTGCCATACAACAAGGGTAGCAGGAGATCGCGGCGATATTTATCGGTTCCCGCCGCTCCAAAAAGTTCTCCATGCAGCACAAATTCAGCGTCAATGGTTGCATCCTTCTCAAAGGTGGTACCGTTGATCACCAGTTGATACTGGCCTTTTAAATCTGCCTGTGTCGAGGATTCGGGATCCATAAAGATGGCCTGCATCACATCTTCGGTTTTGAGTCTTTTCTGAAGCTTTTGATCCTGGGAAAACCGGAAGGTCAGACTGTGGTCTACCGCCATATCGGCAATCCTGATGGTTCTGCCATCCGGGGTGATCCAGCTCACGGAAACAAACGAAAATTTATCTTTAAATTGCGAGGTGAAATAGATCATCAATTCCTGTGGGACGCCCTCGTAGGCATAATCAAAAGAGTACGTGATATCCACAGTGGAAATTTCCGGGTCGCTGCTGGGGGTGGTGGCCTTCGACATACTCCCATCCGTTGTCCTCACTGAAAACGACACTGGTTTTTTCTTGCTATAGAAAATGTTAAACCAGGCTGGAGCGGCATACTTTGGGTTTTGATACCAGACCTCCTCCCCCCCCCGCCAGAGACGGACTGCCTCGCTGTATGGAATTGTAACCAGGGCGTAAACGGAAACAGCCAACAGGAAGAGGAGGATCACCGATCCCAGGATGGCGGATGGATAACGGAGAAGATCGCGGATGGAATTTTTTAGCGCGGTCATTGTGAACCTCCACCACCAGAACCGACTTTAACGCGTGGATCAACCAGCGCATAAACAAAATCGAGCAGGAAGACTGTAATGGCCAGCAAATAGGCATAAATGATCGTAGACCCAACGATCACCGGGGTGTCATAAAAATTAATCGCCCGGAAGAGGGTTATGCCAAGCCCGGGCCAAAGGAAAACCCTTTCAGTAATTATGAAACCGGTCCACAGCGTAATCGCCAGCAGGGCAAAATTCGTGATGATGGTTGGCAGTGTGGGGCGGAGAATGTAGCGGCGCTCAATATCCCGCGTCGTCAGTCCCTTCGCTTTTGCCATCTCCACATAATCTTCGCTGGAGTAGATGAGGAAAAAAGTCCGCCAATTGTAAATGCTGATGAAAATTGCGCTGACGATCACAGATGAAGCGGGCAGGATGAGATGCTTGAGCACACTCAGGCCATAATCGAGCGAATTATCCGGTGAGGGCGAATCAACCAGCCCTCCAAAGGGCAGGATCCTCAATATGGCCGCAAAGATGAGGATGAAAAATATGCCATAAAACCAGGAGGGCGCGGCAGATGTCGGTGACAAGGCGATGGTCACCTTATCCCAAAAACTGCCATACTTTCTGGACAGGGAAAGGGCAATAAAAACACTGCCAAAGAATAATATAAGTTCGGACGAGCCCGTCAGGAGCAGAGTGGCGGGAAGGCGTTCGAGCAGGATGAGGCGCACTTCCTTGGAACCTTGATCACTTTTCATGTTTATGGCGCGGCCCAGGTTCAAAGTGAGGGCATTCTTAAGGTATCTCATGGAGCGAACCGCAAAAGGCTGATTCAGGCCCAGGCGGTTTATCTCGGTTGCGATTTTTGTTTGAATGAGGTCCCCTTTGGCCTCGGGGGACAAGCTGCGGTAGTTAGGGTTCGCCAAAATGGACTGTGTGGTGTTATCGCGGATCTCATTTCGCATGATGATGTCTACATATCCGCCCATGTTGGCGATCAAAATGGTCAGATAAACACCGATCGTGACCGTGACCATCATCGAAACAAGTCTGAGCAATGAATACCTGAAAACGCGAATAAAGGTACTATTTGTGCGTGTTTTTCCTTCAGAAGGGGGACCGGGCTCTGATGAGATTGTTTTTTCAGAGGTCATATGATTCTCGCTGTTCGTATTAAGAATGGAGGGGCAAGGTTTTACCCTTGCCCCTTTTTTTTCAACAAGCAGAACTAAAACTTACGGAACTACCACATAGGCAAGCGATGTGAAGGCCGGGATGGCAACGGGGATAAGAACCCCGGCTGCTTCGATACTGCCAGTGCCAGCAATGAGCTTGGCAGATACATCAGCAGGAATGGTGAGGGTAAATACACCTTCGTCAGCGGTAGCCACGCCAGCGCCCACGTACACGGTCTCGCCCTTGTCATTGTAGAGCAGGAATTTGAGCTCTTTGACGTCGGCAGTCGGGTACGGATCGCCAGTGTTCTTATTGGTGAGGGCAACGGTAAAGACAGCTTCAGCACCAATCTTGACCTGGGCGGGGCCATCCAGTGCGGCTTCGCCCATCGGAGGAACGCCAAATGCAGACCAGCGGTCAGCCAGGTCGGGGAAATCGGGATTGTTCTTGACCACAGCGGTGAAACCGTTGAGATCGACAGAGGCCAGATAGTAAGGACCGGTGCCATCCCAGAAGTGACCGCGGGCAG
>JADGQC010000006.1 GCA_017882125.1 Anaerolineales bacterium | reverse complement strand
CCATCATTACTTGCTGTCACCACGGCGACTTTAACCACCATGATTGGTAGCGCTGAATCGGCGCAATCTATGTTGCCCATTCTTTCCCAGCTCGTGCATTTGGTACTATGGCTCGCCATGATTTTGGGTGTTTTGGACGTGGTCAGGCTCACATACCGAATAATCACAAGCAAGCAACTCCCCTTCAATATTCCCGATCAAAACCAATAATTAAAAAAAGGCGAGACCAAGAACTGAACTGCACCTCCAATCGTTGGATTGTGTCCAACTTATGGGGTGCAGTTCAGAAGATCTGTTCACTTTTGTGGAAATATATGTTATTTACTCTACAATTTTATAAAGTTTATCAATTACGTTGTTGTTATGCTATACTGGAATTATAGTGATGTTATGGAAATATCAAAGGGATTTATCTCTTGGCCGTTTTGTCCGCAAGGGAGAGGGACATGACTTGGAATTATACGCTTTATGCGGCGATCCTGCACATTTCTGCGGTCACCTCCGTTTTGGTGGGTTTTATGGTGCTGCGGCGCAGCAAATCTCCAGGCGTGGGTATATTGGCTTTTTTGATGTTTGCAGTTGCCGAGTGGGGTTTTGCCTCCGGGTTCGAGGCGGCGGTAGTCGGGATCCAATACAAGATTATATGGTCTAAGCTGGAATACCTGGGGGCCCTCAGTGCGCCCACCTTGTTCCTGGTTTTCACTTTTCAATATTGCCAAAAAAATCGATGGCTGAAACCAGTCTACCTGGCCCTGCTTGCCATCGTTCCAATCGCCGGGTTCCTTGTCACGCTGACAAACGAAAGTCACCACCTGGTTTGGACCAGTTTTTCATTAAGCCATGTCCTGCCCAATGTCCTGGTTTATGGACACGGGACCGGATATTATTTCTTAATGGTCTACGATTACCTGGTCATCGCAACGGGTATCTTTTTCCTTTTGGAGGAATTTAATCGTGTAAAGAAACCGTATCGCCGCCAGGTCAGTATTCTTTTGATTGGGTCCCTTATTCCATTTGTCGGGGGGCTTGTTAACACTCTCTTCCCGAACTTGGTTCTCGGCCTGGACCTGACGCCTGTCTCTTTTTCTCTTACTGGTCTTGTGATCGCTTATGGTATTTTTCGGTTTCATTTATTCGATCTCGCTCCCCTCGCACGTCACGTGCTTATCGAAAATTTGGACGATGGGATTCTGGTGTTGGATGTACAAAACCGCGTGGTGGATATCAATCCGGTTGCACAAAGTATTCTTAATACCTCTGCAAATCAAAGTCAGGGTCAGCCGATTTCAAAGGTCCTCAAGTTCTGGCCGGGGTTGGCCAAACGGCTGCGCGAAAATGAGGATAAAGGCGAGACCGAGGTTCGCTGGGGTACCAACCCTCCCCGCTATTTCCATCTTTCCGTTTCCCCTCTTTACGGTCAACAAAAAGAGCTCGCCGGCAGATTGATTGTTCTGCGCGATGTCTCCATCCGTCATCAGACAGAGGCGGTGCTGGCGCATACCATAAAAGAGTTGGGGATCATTAACCAGATCGGCCTGGCTGTCACCTCGGGTCTCGATATGGAGCATGTCCTCAAAACCCTTTATGAACAATGCAGCCAGTTGGTGCCCATCGATATTTTCTACGTTGCCCTCTTTGATGAAACTAACTCCCTGATACAAGTACCGATTTTTTATGAGGCTGGCCTTTACCAGGTCGGACCGTCACGCGATATCGATGACCGGCCTGGCACCCTGGGGGCTGTCATCCGCTCGCGCAAGACTCTCTACCTGAACAATATTAACAATGATAATGTTTTATCCGACACTCATCCGTTGCAGCTTTCTGCAAATGCCCCCGAGAAAACTTCCAGATCGTACATCGGGATTCCGCTCACGCTTCGGGAAAGGGTGATTGGCGTCTTGTCCATCCAAAATTATCGCGCGGATGCTTTTACCGATGATCATATCCGGCTCCTGGAACGGATTGCAGTCCAGGCAGCAATTGCAATTGAAAACGCCCGGTTATACTCCGAAATTCAGCGCCTGGCCATCGTAGACGAACTGACCGGCATCTATAACTATCGCGGCTTGCAGGAACTGGGCGCCCGCGAAGTTGAACGCGCCAATCGGTTCAGCCGCCCCCTTTCGGTTCTATTCTTTGACATCGACAACTTTCGAAACTTCAACAACACATACAATCATGCCACCGGCAACGTGATCCTTAAATCCATCGCAGAGCGGTGTCGCGCCATCTTGCGCACCGTTGATGTCCTTGCCCGGTTTGGTGGGGATGAATTCGTTGCCCTCCTTCCTGAAACGGATATCTCCAGCGCTCATATCGTCGCCCGGCGCATGGTTGAAGAGATTGCTGCCAGTAAGATTAATACCTCTTTTGGGGAATTAAATGTGACCATCTCGATTGGCGTGACGGTCCTATCAGAAGATAGAACTAATCTTTCTGCGTTGATCGATCGCGCCAACAATGCCGAACACAAGGCGAAACAGGGACAAAAAGGTATCGTGATCGTTGCACCTTAACCACCCCATATAAGATAAATAAAATGAGCCCGGACAAGTCCGGGCTCATTTTATTATTGATGGTTTCCGAAAAACAATTCCCACCAGATCCGCCAGATCGGCACTTCTCCTCCCGGCGGTGTGGACGCCGGTCCGGGAGTCGCTGTGGTTTCTGCGCCTGGCACCACGCTCACTGGATGTTCCCCTGGGCGCACCATTTTATTATCGTAGGCCCATTGATCCACCGCGCCATCCGATGTGGCAAAAGCGACCTGGCCGGCAAGGGCGTTTTGAGTTGCAATAATAGCTGTGGCTTCGGCGCGTACTGAATTTAATTGGGTGGACAGGCGGTCCAGTTCTTCCATGCGGTGGTTAAAATCCACCAGCAGGACTACGGCAACGATGAGCCCGATAACGATCAATATGTTGCGCCATTTCATCTTCATGACCGTATCTTACCCTGTCAGAGCCGGTTTGACAAGCTGGTCGTTGTTACATGAAACTCACCCTTTGGTACCATGTTTCCTGCACATTGAACGCATAAGACTAGATCCTCATTTCAGGTGTAACAAAAAACCCGCAATTATGCGGGTTTGCTGTGCCGAAGGAGGGACTTGAACCCTCACGACCGTAAGGCCACTAAGCCCTGAACCTAGCGCGTCTGCCAATTCCGCCACTTCGGCGTGCGGGTTGTATTTTATCCGAAAGTAAGATTTTGTCAACCTGGATGCAACTTACTGTTACTTGAAATTGAAAGGTGAACTGTTTTCAGTTGAAAGGTGAACTGTTTTTAGTTGAAGAGTGAACCGGTTGTCCATGATAGATTCCTGCTAAAAAGGAGGTCATCATGGGCCAATTACATAAGCGGTTTAGTAATGAACAGGCCAAGCTCTTACTCCAGGGATATGTTCAAGGCAGGATTGCCCGGGCCGAAGTGGAAGGGATTTTACAAATCAATAAGACGCGCTTTTTCGCATTAGTGAAGGAATATCGTCAAGCCCCGGATGCATTCTCGCTGGATTACCAACGCGAAACACCTGCCCGGCTCCCCATGGAGGTGGAGGCGGCAATCACCAGGGAACTGCTGCGAGAGAAGGAATTGGTGGAAAATCCACAACTGCCGATCTCCAGTTACAACTATTCAGCGATGCGGGATCGTCTGCTGAAAAAAGGCTATGGCGTGTCGATCAATACGATCATCACACGTGCCAAAGGATTGGGCTGTTACCAGCCTCATCCCAGGAAGAAGGTTCACGACCGGGAGGTGATCACCGTTGCCATCGGAGCCCTGGTGCAGCATGATGCTTCCACGCATTTATGGTCACCCTTTGCCGGAGACAAATGGACCTTGATCACCTCGCTGGATGACTACAGTCGCAAGCTACTGTACGCTGATTTTGTCGAGCAGGAGACTTCCTGGGCCCATATTCAGGCTGCGCAGGCCGTGATGAAGGCCTACGGACTGCCCTTGAGCTACTACGTGGACAACCTGCGGGTCTTCCGCTTTATCCAGAACCGAGACAGCCTCTGGCGCAAGCATGTTCTCCAAACCGATGACATCGATCCTCAATGGCGCCAGGTGATGCGCCTGATGGGCGTGAACGTCACCTATGCTCTCTCGCCACAGGCAAAAGGCAAGATCGAGCGTCCCTACCGCTGGCTCCAGGACCGCATCGTCCGCACCTGTGCCCTGGAGAACCTCACCACCCTGGAAGAAGCACGCGGCGTCCTGCGCGACGAAGTCGACCGTTACAATAACCACCAGGTCCATTCCACCACAGGCGAGATCCCCAGCCTGCGCTTCGAGAATGCCAGAAAATCCGGCAACAGCCTCTTCCGCCCGTTTTCCTTGCCCAAACTCTACACTTCTTCCAAGGACGTCTTTTGCCTGCACGAGACCCGCATCCTGGATGGGTATGGCCTCATCTCACTCTTCAACCATAAAATCGAGGTGCCGGATGTTCCGGACCGTGAAGATGTGGAGCTCCACTTGATCCCCGATCTGGCCAGAAACACACTTGAGGTCCGTATCTGGTTTGAACAGAAAATGGTGCATTCCTTGACCATTCCAATGGCCGATTTAAGAGTTCACTTTTGAAGTTTCAATGAGTTCACTTTTCAACTTCTGCTAACACCTGGATGCAACTTACCCTACGTTGCAATGTATTCGCGCAAGTTATGCCCTACTGCATAAGCGGCAGCTTCGGCGCGGTTGTTCACGCCCAATTTGGAGAGGATGCTGCTTACATAGTTGCGCACGGTTCCTTCCCCCAAGAAAAGCGCCTTGGCAATTTCACGATTGGTCTTCCCCTCCGAAACAAGCAGCAGTACATGTTTCTCCTGCTGGCTGAGATGTGCAAAAGCTGAGGCTTCCTCTTCCTTGACCGCCCGGCGAACTTCCTGAAAAACGCGCTGGGTTACCGTTGGGTCGAGCATGGCCTCCCCACGCCCCACGGCTTCCAGTGCCCGCACGAGATCTTCACCACCAATTTGCTTCAAGATATACCCGGATGCCCCGGCCCGAATTGCCGAGAAAAGCATCTCGTCCTCGGCATAAGAAGTCAACATGATAACCTTTATTTCCGGGAAACGCCCCGTTATTTCCTCGCATGCTTCAATGCCGGAGGTACCGGGCAGGCGGATATCCATTACCACCACGTCCGGGTGGGTGTTATTGACAATTTCGATCGCTTCGCGTGCAGAAGAGGCCTCGCCAACCACGTCAAATTGCGGGTGGCGCTCCAGCAATGATTTTAACCCTAACCGTACCACTTCGTGATCATCTACCAGTAAGATACGTTGTTTGGCCATGGGTTGTCTTTCCTCCGGCTAGAGTGTTCGAGAGGGCATTGTATCACAATGCCGCATGTTGGATAAATTTCCAGGTTGAGGGGCAGGTTTCCACTTAATACTTGATTGCGCTGAACTGGTTGAGTTTATCCCATCGGTGGGTGGCAACGATCTGGCGGACTGTGCCAGTTAAGCCGCGCACCACCAGGCTGTCGGTTCGAGCCCCCGTTCCTGTGTATTTTACTCCATCTAGAAATTCACCATCAGTTATCCCGGTCGCCGCGAAAAACACATCTTCAGAAGAGACCAGGTCATTCATAGTTAACACTTTTTCAAAGTCGTATCCCTGCTCGCGTCCTCTGCGAAGTTCATCGTCGTTTCTTGCAAACAACCTGCCCTGGATCTCCCCTCCCATAGCCCGGAGCGCACAGGCGGAGAGCACCCCCTCGGGCGTACCGCCAATTCCCAGCAGGGCGTCGATTCCGGAATCGGGCCAGGCAGTCATTAACGCACCGGCAACATCCCCATCGGGTATCAAGCGGATGCGCGCCCCCGCATGGCGCACTTCAGCGATCAATTGCTCGTGCCGTGGTCTGTCCAGGATCATCACCGTTACGTCTTCTATGGATTTACTGCCCGCTTTTGCGATCACCCCGAGGTTTTCCTTCACCGGGGCATTAATATCCACTTTTCCTTTGACCAGTGGACCGACGGCAATTTTATCCATATATAGGAACGGGCCGGGGTCAAACATCGTGCCACGCGGGGCAAGTGCCACGGTCGCTAGGGCGCTCCATGTCCCATTTGCCAACGGACGCGTCCCGTCGATTGGGTCGACGGCGATATCCATCTCCAAACCATTCCCGTTTCCAACATGTTCACCGTTGAACAACATGGGGGCGTGATCTTTCTCCCCTTCCCCGATAACAATGACAGCATTCATGTTTATCGTATTTAAAATTAGCCGCATGGCTTCCACAGCGGCATGATCGGCTGCATTTTTATCTCCGCGTCCCATGTACCGTCCGGCAGAAAGCGCCGCGGCTTCGGTTACGCGCACTAATTCGAGTGCAAAATTTCGTGTTGGTTCGGTGATCATATCTCACCTCCTGGAAGGCGCCTATCTAAATGAAGAACCAAATAATTAGCAGATATCCCAACGCACCTGCCCACAGCCATGAATCCATTCGGTCCAATACCCCGCCGTGCCCGGGAATGATTTGACTGGAATCTTTCATCCCCGCTTGACGTTTGAACATGGATTCGCCCAGGTCTCCTAGCGTGGACAGGGTGGAAAGCGCAGCTCCCAGAATGGCTCCCTGCCACCAGGTCACTTCCGGACCACCAAGGCTGTGCCACAGTAACGCCAACCCTGCGGTGCCTGCGGTACCAAAAATGACTCCGCCCCAATAACCTTCCCAAGTTTTTTTAGGACTAAGTCGCGGGGTAAGCTGGTGCTTGCCAAATCGTTTACCAACAAAATATGCTGCAGTATCTGCCAGCCACGCCGCGGGTAGCACGAGCGCCAGCCACCAAATCCCGTCTGGTAAATTTCGAATATCGATTAGGTAAGCCCCGATCCAGCCCAGGTATACGATCCCGCCGACCGTGACAACGAAGTCAGCCGCTGCCAGGTTGCGGCCTTTTTCATAGTCGAAAAGATGCCAGGTCATGGCTGCCAGGATCAGTAAAGTCAGGCACGCCGGCGCCAGAATTGGGGAATAAGCTCTCAGTCCGACCAGTAAAACAACACCACCAACTAAAAACACGGTGGGGGCGTTGTAACCGGCGGTGCGGAAGATATTCCCATACTCCCAGGTGGCAATCCCCAACAAGAGCATAATCAACGCATAATAAAAAAGACCCCCCATGATCATGGCAGGGATACCGATGACCGCCAGAACGAGAGCGGCAATTATTCGTTTCATCAACATGAAAGGATTATTCCTCTACGGGCTGGGATATACCACCATAACGTCGATCTCGTTGGCCAAATGTATTCAATGCTTTTTGGAGCTCTTCCTTATTAAAGTCCGGCCAATATACGGAAGTTACATACCACTCGGAATATGCACCCTGCCAGATCATGAAATTTGATACTCTCAATTCCCCCGAAGTGCGGATGATCAGGTCCGGGTCCGGCACCCCCGCAGTAAACATGTATTGGCTGACCAGGTCGGAGTTTACCTGTTCGGGCTTTACGCCATCTTTAATGATCCGCTGGATTGCACATACAATTTCATCTCTCCCCCCATAATTAAAGGCCACATTTAATATCAGGCGATCATTATTTTTGGTCAACTCGATCGCTTCCAGAACCTTTTCCTGGAGCTTGGGATCAAGCCGTTCCAGTCGTCCAATATGGCGCAACTGGACCCCTTCCTTGTTCAACTCGGCTAGTTCTTTATCGATCACGTCCTCAAGGATGTGCATCAGACCGTCAACTTCCTCGCGCGGGCGTCCCCAATTCTCCGTAGAAAAGGCATAGATGGTGAGATATTTGATGCCGAATTCGATGCAGGCAGTGATTATTCGCCGTAAATTTTCCGTTCCCGCCCGGTGTCCTGCCATGCGTGGAAGGCCGCGCGAAATTGCCCAGCGCCCATTCCCGTCCATGATAATTGCAACGTGAGTGGGGATTCGCACATTGGAGGTCTTGGTTTTTTTTGCCATAAACATGGAAGCCGCGATAATTTATCGCTGCTACACCTCCATGATCTCCTGTTCTTTATGAAGGCCGTGTTTGTTGATCTCTTCGATATTGTGATCTGTAATTTTCTGCAGTTCTTCTTCACCCCGTTTAAGGTCATCCTCGGAGATGAGTTTTTCCTTTTCAAAATCGCGCATATCCTTATGCTGGTCACGCCTGACATTTCGAACGGCAATCCGGCTTTCTTCAAGCCGTGCATGGACAACCTTCACCAATTCGTGGCGCCTGTCTTCTGTGAGTGCCGGCAGGTTTAAGCGGATTTGTTTGCCATCGTTGTTGGGGGTAAGTCCCAGGTCTGAAGCAAGGATCGCCCGTTCGATGCTTTTCAACGAGGTTGGATCAAAGGGTTTGATCAGCAGTCCGCGCGGCTCCGGTACCGATATGGATGCGAGTTGGACCAGGGGTGTGGGCGTGCCATAATATTCGATCGGGAGTTTTTCTACCAGGGATGGGGTGGCGCGACCTGTGCGGATGCCTGCCAGGTCATCATCTAAATTTTGGATTGCGGCGTGCATTCGTGTTTCGGCTTCTTTAAGAATGTCTTTAATCACGTCGGCCTCCTGGGATGGAAAAAAAATAACTTCTATAAGCATACCTTAAAACCTTGAAAAACGCCAATAATATCCAAGGCTTGGGATAACTTTTGTGGAAAAGAAAGAAAACAGGATCGCCGCTAATTTTCCTCGGACAATCCTGTCATAACATCTCAAATGCCTGTCAATTATCAAGATTTAGGTGGTTACCAGTGTGCCCACTTTCTCTCCACGCACAGCCCGTTCAAGGGCCGTGGGGTCCCATAGGTCGACAACCATGATCGGCAGGTGGTTGTCCATACACAGGGAGATGGCTGTACTATCCATTACTTCCAGTCGGCGGTTGAGCACCTCAATATGACTGAGCGTATCAAATTTGGTGGCTCCGGGGTTCTTCTGCGGGTCAGCATCGTACACTCCATCCACTTTGGTCGCTTTTATCAACACACCCGCGTCGATTTCCACCGCCCGTAAAGCCGCCGCAGTATCGGTGGAAAAGAATGGGTTTCCGGTACCCGCTCCAAAAATTACAACCCGTCCCTTTTCCAGGTGGCGGATCGCGCGTCTCCGGATATATGGTTCGGCAACCGCCCTCATTTCAATGGCAGATTGGACGCGCGTGTAAACGCCGCTCCGTTCCAGGGCATCCATCAACGCCATGGCATTCATCACGGTAGCCAGCATTCCCATATAATCCGCGGTGGCACGGTCCATCCCCCGGTCAAGGCCCTGCTTGCCGCGCCATAGGTTCCCTGCCCCAATTACGATCGCCACCTCCACGTCCATTTCATGGACTGTCTTTACGCGTTGGGCGATCGCTTCGGCTTGCTCCGGGTCGATCCCGTAGCCGTTCGCGCCTGCAATCGACTCCCCGCTAAGCTTGAGCAAAATCCTTTTGAACTTGAGGTCCACCATATTTTCTCCTCCTGTCACCCGGTAAGAAAAAAGCCAACCGAATGGTTGGCTTTTTAATTACTCACTAATCTCGCCCAATTCCCAGCGCGCGAAGCGCCGGATCACGATATTCTCACCAAGCGCGGCAACCTGTTCGAGCAGAAGTTTCCCCACGGTGACCTTGTCGTCTCGGATATATGCCTGGCGCATTAACACAGCCTCATCCTTGAACTTCTCAACCCATCCCTGCGCGATTTTCTCCAGGATGGCTTCGGGTTTGCCTTCTTCAAGGGCGCGCGCCTTGGCAATCCCTACTTCGTGATCGAGCACATCTTCAGGAATATCTTCTTCTTTAATATATTGCGGTGCTGCGGCAGCCACCTGCAAGGCGAGCTCATGGGCGAACTTGCGGAATTGTTCTGCACGGGCTACAAAGTCCGTTTCGCAATTTACTTCCACCATTACACCCACGCGGCCGTCACCATGGGAATAAAGTTCAACAATCCCATTGGATGCCTGGCGGTCGGCGCGTTTCGCCGCGGTAGCAAGGCCTTTCTCCCTCAGGAAGTCCACCGCTTTTTGATAATCTCCATTCGAAGCTTCCAGGGCTTTTCGGCAGTCCAATACCCCCGCCTTGGTGGCTTCTCTTAACATTTTGATCATTTCAGTAGTTATTTCCATGCCAATTCCTTTAGGATTATTCTTTCTTTTCTTTCCCGGCATTTTCGTCGACAGCCTCTTCGGGTGCAATTGCTTCTGCCCCCTTATCCGTCGACGCGGTTTCTTCTGTTGCAGGTACGGGGGCAAGCTTGGCCAGCGTTGCTTCACCCAACAATTCATCGTCCTTGAGTTCTTCGTCGCTATCGATTGTGTGGGCTAACATCTTGACTGCCTCAAAATCCGATTCAGGCACTCGTGCAGCAGCTGCTTCCGCTTCAAGTTCCTCGTCCTTGCGTAAAGCCTTGCCCTCTTCGACGGCGTCTGCCATCTTGGACACAAGTAATTTGATCGCGCGGATTGCATCATCATTCGATGGGATTACATAGTCCACGTTGTTGGGGTCGCAGTTCGTATCCACCAGGGCGATTACTGGAATTTTCATCAAATTGGCTTCATGGACAGCAGCATATTCGCGACTTACGTCCACTACAAAAACCAGGTCCGGCACGCGTGCCATGTTGCGCACACCGGATAGATGAATATTTAGGCGGGTAATTTGGCGCTGGATGAGCAGGGCTTCTTTTTTGGTCAGCTTTTCGATATCACCGGTGGCGAACAATTTCTCCATTCGTTCCAGTTCCACTATCCGCTGGTGCATCGTTTGCCAGTTGGTGATCATCCCGCCCAGCCAGCGTTCGGTGACATAGGGCATCCCGCATCGGATGGCTTCATCATGCACAGTTTCCTGGGCCTGGCGCTTGGTGCCAACGAACATCACCACGCCGCCGCCGGCCACACAATCACGGATTGCATTGTATCCATTGGTGATTGCCTTTACAGTTTGCTGCAGGTCAATGATATGGATGCCATTGCGCTCTGTGAAAATATACGGCTTCATACCGGGATTCCACTTGTTGGTCCGGTGGCCGAAATGGACGCCGCTTTCCAGCAGCGCTTTCATGGTTACAACAGCCATTTTTTCTCCTTACAACTTGGTCCTGACATTGCCGGACCTGAAAGTTTAGCGGGGTTCACAAACCCGCTCAGGGACGCTTGATGCCCGTCCCGGGCAGAATGTGCTTCCACAAAAGAAGCGGCGGTAGTATACCACGATTCGATCGAAGGCGATGTAAAATAGTTTCATGGATGGCATACGCGATAAGACGATCGTCCCAACTGTGGATATTATCCCACGTCCGGAAAAAATTGAGAGGCGCTCCGGTCAATATTGTCTGGATGGAGAATCTGAAATTTACGCGGATACTCCCAACCTATGGAACGCTGATTATTTGCGGAATTTGCTTGCGCCTTCAACCGGCTTGCCGCTGGAGATTCAGTCTGACCGGTTGACTGTTAAAAATGGCATCCACCTGGTTCTAAACCCCGGTCTTGAGCCGCTTGGTCATGAAGGCTACCGGTTGGAGATCTCCCCTGATGCTATCCTCATAGAATCATTCGGGACAGCAGGAGTTTTTTATGGCATTCAGACCTTGCGTCAACTCCTTCCGGTTGAAATCGAAGAACGCGTCTCGGTTATCGGTGCGGATTGGCGGATCCCTTGCCTGTTAATTGAAGATAAACCGCGTTTTTCCTGGCGTGGTTTCATGCTTGATGATGGTCGCTATTTTCATGGAAAGGAAATCGTATATTTAACCCTCGACCTTATGGCGCTGCAAAAACTAAATATTTTTCATTGGCATCTGACCGAAGACCAAGGCTGGCGGGTCGAGATAAAAAAATATCCCGCGCTGACTGAGATTGGCTCCCATCGGGCTGGGACGAGCAAAACCATGTTGGGAAAAAAGCACGATGGAATCCCACATGCTGGCTTTTACACCCAGGACGAAATCAGGGAAATTGTTGCCTATGCTGCCAGGCGAAATATAACCATTGTGCCGGAGATTGAAATGCCTGGTCACTCCCTGAGTGCACTGGCTTCTTACCCCGAACTCGCTTGCAATGCAGGTCTTTTCCAGGTTGCCACGCACTTTGGGGTCTTCCCCGATATTTACTGTGCCGGCAAGGACAGGGTATTTAACTTCCTGCAGGATGTCCTTGATGAAATCCTTACTCTTTTCCCTTCCCCTTATATTCACATCGGAGGAGACGAAGCGCCCAAAAAACGCTGGAAAAGGTGCCCTGATTGCCAGCAGCGAATCCGCGAGCAGGGGTTGATGGATGAACAGGCGCTCCAGGGCTATTTTACCAATCGAATAGCGGCCTATCTTGATTCTAAGGGACGCAAGGTCATCGGTTGGAACGAGATCCTTCAGGAAGGGCTGGTGGAAAGCGCCGTTATCCAGTATTGGGCAGGCAGTCGCCAGCGATTATTTGAAGCCGTCTGCAACCAAAACCGCTTCGTCGTTATGTCTTCCTATCTCAGCGCTTACCTGGACCATGGTTACAACCTCATGCCTTTATCTTTGGCGTACCAATATGAACCAATTCCGGATGAGTTGGAACAGGAACACGCAGGCTCCATCCTCGGTCTTGAGTTCCCGCTTTGGTCCGAGTGGGTGCCGGACCGCCCTCGTCTCGATTATCAGGTCTATCCCCGTCTGACTGCGATGGCTGAAACTGGCTGGACTTCGAAGGACAAAAAAAACCTGGAGGATTTCCTTCGTAGACTGGAAAAATTCCTTGTCCGGTTGCACCAATTGGGGGTCGGTTTCGCCCCTCTCAGGGAGGCTCAGCCATCGATAATACGGCAATGGTTTGGCATCTTTTCAATTCCCCTGCCGCAGACGCGTACAGCCAGGTAAAATGGCGTCTTTTTTTCATACTGGTGAACACCATGAACTTCTTTAAAAAACTCTTTTTCCCTCCTCAACGTCGTGGAACATATTATCTTTTCTCGGTTCGGTGCAAGCATTGTGGCGAAACCATCCGGGGGCAGGTTAATCTCAGCAACGAACCCAGCCTGGATTTTTCCGCCGCTGGTAAGCCCGGGTACACCTGCCGAAAGGTACTGATCGGCAATGGGCACTGTTTTCAACAAATTGAAGTGGTTATCAGGTTCAATGAAGACCATCATGTCCTTGAGCGCGAGATCAACGGGGGGATTTTCGTTGAAATTAGTAATTGACAGGAGATCGTCCCTCCTCTCATTAGAGTGAAAGTCTTTGCCTCCACCCAAATAATTTATTCCTTTTCGTTAAGTCCCATCTGCATAACAAAAAATCATCCCGACTGATCATCGTCGGGATGATTTTTTGAATTAATTGTAGTCGTGGTTCACGCATACAGTAGTTGCCGGATTTGTACCACCTGCCTGCGCACTTTGTCATCCCGTTCCAGCAGATCGGCCACTTTCTCACAGGCATACATGACTGTTGTATGGTCTCGGCCTCCCAGGGCTAATCCAATTTGTGGCAGGGAAATATTGGTCTCACGCATCAGGTACATGGCAATCTGGCGGGGCAGGGCCACATCCCTGGATCTGTCGGGACTGAGCAGGCGGTCCACTGATAAATTAAAGGTTTTGGCAACCATGTCTACGACTGCACCTGGTTTTACGTCGCTGCGCTGAGGCAGCAGATCGGCGAGGGCTGTTTCAGCCAATTGCGGGGTCAAGGACATCCCGCTCAGGTCGGCGAATGCCACGATGCGGTTAAGTGCCCCCTCCAGTTCACGTATGTTCGATTGGACTCGTCTGGCAATTAGGTCCATTACTTCGGATGGCACAACGTGCCCCAATCGTTCGGCTTTCGAGCGCAGAATTGCCAGTCGGGTTTCCAGGTCGGGCAGCTGGATGTCAGCAGTCAGTCCCCATTCAAAACGCGATCGCAGCCGTTCTTCCAGTGTTACCAGCGACTTGGGAGGGCGGTCCGAGGAGACAATGATTTGTTTGTTTTGACCATGCAATGTATTAAACGTATGAAAGAATTCTTCCTGGGTGGATTCCTTGCCGGCGATGAACTGGATATCATCCACCAGTAAAACATCTGCCGATCGATACTTATCCCTGAATGCCTGGGTGGTATGCGATCGTATCGCGTTGATCATGTCATTGGTAAATTCTTCCGATGACACATACAGCACCCGCTGGTAATGGTCCTGGCAATAGTTCCCAATGGCATGTAATAAATGTGTCTTTCCCAGGCCCACTCCGCCATAAAGGAACAGCGGGTTATACGCTGTGGCAGGGCTCTCTGCCACAGCTTGAGAAGCCGCATGCGCCAGGCGGTTATTCGGACCAACAATAAAATTTTCGAACGTATAGCGGGGATTAAGGGAAACGCTGCGCTGCACTTGTGGAATATCCACCAGTTCAGAGGAAATATCTTTTACGCCGGCGGGTTCTGAAATGGATTCGCAGCTTGCGGAGGCGTTGACAATGAAAGCAACGTCCACGGTGCGGTTCATGATGCCCATCAACAGGCGTGTGACCGTACTGGCGAGACGGCTTTCCAACCAATCCCGGGCGTAGGCATTTCGAACGCCGATTGTAAACAACCCGTTGTCATATGAACATATCTGGGTATCTCGCACCCAGGTATCGAAAGATGCCTTCGGCATCTCCATTTGGAGTTGCCCCAATGCTGACTGCCAGGCTTGCTCGGCGTCCATCTCTTCCTCCAAACTTCCTGATTTCCGGCGATTTGGTACGGGGATAGAAACCCACTGCTTTCGCAGTGGGTGGCTATTTTATTATTCGATTCGGACTATCTTTCTTTCACGGGGGGAGGATAGTGCCCTCTATCCTTCACGAAAGTATTCTAGCAGAGATTCCGTAATTATTCCATACGCCAAACCTACGCTTGCTTAAAAACATTCCATTTTTTAAGGTATATCTAACCTTAACGAACCTTTCAGAATTGATTCTTCCCAGCTTGGGAATGCACATTCTCCCACCCCCCACAGCCGCCGGAGGAATGTCATTACTAGCCATGGCTGGGGGTATATTCGGAACTCTTTCTGGGTTGTCGGGTTTCCACAGCCTAACCTTAAAGAATCTCCGAGTGCCTTACGGCGTCTGCCGTGAAACGTGAAACGTTCAAACGGGCGTTTCGTTGCGCGTTGGGGGATTTTTCAAGCAGCCGGTTGTGCTGGAAGACGTGGCACCCAGGCGAGAATGGACGTTCCCTCCCCTGGTGCGGATGTAATATCCACATCCCCGCCCACATTTTGGACTCGAGTCAACATATTTGCCAGGCCGTGACCTACTGTCTTGTTGGTTTTATCCAGATCAAACCCTTGTCCATTATCAGATATTTCCAGGAGGACCCGGTCGGGTGTAGTCCACAAATCCATCGTGACCTTTGAGGCCTTGGCATGTTTTGCGATGTTTGCGAGAGCCTCCTGGCAGATGTGGAATAAGGACATTGCATGCATCTGTGGCAGGTCATTTAAAGGATCCTTGGGTGCTGCCAGGCTGACATCCAATTTCGTGTTTTGTCGGAACTCGGAAATTAACCTCCCCAGGCCCTCGATTAGGTTCTCCCCCTGCAATTGTCGTGGGCGCAGGTCGAGTATGTAGCTTCGAATATCGCGGATGGTGTGGTTCAGGTCAGACATTGCCTTTTGCAAACGTTCCTCGGCATCACTTGGATTTTCCCGCAGCAATGATCGTGCATTTTCCATGGCCAGGCCAACCCCGTAGATTGATTGGATGATGCCATCATGAAGGTCCATCCCGATCCGTTCGCGTTCTTCCAATACTGCCAGGCGGCGCACATTCGAATGAAGGCGGGCATTCTCTATAGCCGTGCCCGCTCCGGCAGCCACTGACACCAACAGCTGGATTTCACTTTGTGAGATCACCCTGCGGCTGCGGGTGGCGATGGTTAGCACACCGACGACTTCCCCATGAGTGGTCAGGGGGATGCAGGCAATCTGCTTGAAGCCTGCATCCACCACTGCCTGCCGGGTGCCCTGCATGTCCCTGTCGAGATGGGTACTGATCACCGGCTTTAGTGTTTCTGCAGCTTTGCCCACCATACCTTCACCGATCTTGAATCGATTGCGAGTCCAGAAAGCTTCAGCGGCTTCCCCCCGGTGCAATACCAGTCGTAAAGTCTCACCGTCTTCTTCCACCAGGAATATTTCACCGGCTTCCACCCTGAAATGAGCCATTAACAGTGCTAGGGTTTTATTCAGGATTTCTTCGAGTTCCAGCGAGGATGCCAGGGCTGACTCAATCTGGTTGATGACAGCCAGTTGATCGTTTCGCTTGGTAAGGGTGCTCTCACGTTCCTGCAATCGCTCGTAAAGGCGGGCATTTTCAATTGCGACACCTGCATATGCAGCCAATATTTCAATGATCTTTTCATCATCCGGGCTGAATTCTGTATCACCGATCTTTTCAGTCAGGTATAACTGGCCTAGTTGCCGTCCTCCGATTCGGATGGGCACCCCCAGCAACGAATGCATTTCTGCATGCCCGCTCGGGAATCCCACTGCACGCGGGTCATCTTCGATCTCCGGGATTCGGATGTTACCGCTGTCACCATGGGTCAATGCGCCAATTAATCCCAATCCACGTGGGGGGTGAGATATTTTCTTGATTTCTTCAGATGTCATTCCGACAGTAATGAATTGCTTGAGTTTTCCCTCTTCGTCTAAAACCCCCAGCGCCGCGTATTTTGCGCCCGCCTGTTCGCATGCCAGCGATGCAATTCTCTCCAATAGCGTTTCCAGCGAGACTTCTTTTACCAGTTCCAGGCTCGCCCGGTGTAATCCTACCAGTCTATCTTGCAACTCTTCGCGCGTCAGGAGCATTCGGATACCTCAATATAGATAATTTTACTCTACTTATACGTTTTATGACAAGTTTGATAGATTTTGCCAGCCCACCCTGATAAAATGGAAACATGACCTCTTCCCGAATCGCTGGATTTTACAATTTGCCCCTGGGAGAAAGGCTTGAGAAGCTGGCAGAGGCCGCCGGGCTTGATCCTGCGGACCTTGCCGCTTTCCAGGTTTCCGGGTTCTCGTCGGAGCAGGCTAATGATATGGTCGAGAATGTAGTGGGAGTATTTGGACTTCCGCTCGGGATGGGGATGAATTTTATTGTTAATGGACGGGAGGTGCTCATCCCAATGGTGATCGAAGAGCCTTCAGTGGTGGCTGGAGCCTCTTTTATGGCAAAATTGGTTCGTGCTTCAGGTGGGTTTACTGCCTCCACGTCCGCCCCGGAAATGATCGGTCAGATACAGGTTTTGGATGTAAAAGATCTGATGAATGCCAGCATGAAACTGCTCGAACACAAATCCGAATTGCTTGCTGAGGCCAACTTGCTGGACCCGGTATTAACCAAGGTTGGGGGGGGGGCGCGCGACTTGGAAATACGCGTGATTGAGGCGTCTCCCATCGGTCAATTCCTGGTGCTGCATTTAATTTACGACGTCCGGGATGCTATGGGTGCCAATGCGGTCAACACTGCTTGTGAAAAACTCGCCCCGCACATCGCCCGTATCACTGGGGGTCGTGTCCACTTAAGGATCCTGTCCAACCTTGCGGATAAGCGCTTGGTAAAAGCCAGATGTACGGTATTGCTTGATGATCTGGCTTTCAAGGATCCCTCCGGCCATATGTATACAGGCGAGCAAGTTCGTGATGGGATCATCGAAGCCTGGGCGTTCGCCGAAGCTGACCCGTACCGTGCTGCCACGCACAACAAAGGCATCATGAATGGCGTGGATGCAGTTGTCATCGCCACCGGCAATGACTGGCGCGCCATCGAGGCTGGAGCGCACGCCTATGCTGCCCGTGACGGTCGCTATACCAGTCTGAGTACCTGGGGCAGGGACGCGGATGGGAATCTGACCGGTGAGCTGGAAATGCCGATGGCGGTTGGTATTATAGGTGGGGCCACCCGGGTTCACCCGGCAGCCATCGCCGCGCTGAAATTAATGGGTGTTAAAACCGCCGGAGAATTGGCAGGGATAATCGCCTCGGTTGGGCTGGCGCAAAATATGGCTGCTTTGCGCGCCCTCGCTACTGAAGGCATCCAGTCCGGGCACATGACTCTTCATGCTCGTCAGGTGGCAATTGCCGCCGGAGCGACTGGCACGCTGGTGGATGAAGTGGCTGCGAAGATGGTGGCTGAAAAGACGGTAAGGATTGATCGAGCGGAACAATTCCTGAAAGACCGAAAATAATCATGCACTCTAGGATTCTTGTTTGTTTACTGTTTGCCGTTTCGCTGTCTGCTTGTGGAAAATCACAACCCATTTCTAATACCACCCAGGAAAAATCAACTGTTCAAAATACGCTCATTTCAGAAACCCCGCTGACAGAGACACAGCAATATCAAGGAACTCTCGATTCAATCCAAACCTTTACTCCCCTGCCAGGACCATGTTCGACTCCTGAGCCCGGTCAACTAAATGATTTAATTAATAGGTCCATCACGATTAAGGATAATGGGAAAAGCTTGATCGTCCACGTCACCACCCGGTTTTGGATCTACCTGGATGATAGAATATATCCGCTTCAGGATTTATTAAAATCGATACCGGCTGGACTGATCGGTTACATCTCGAACGGGTCGATTCGCGGACCTCAATGCTACCCTGTCATGTTTGAAGCTGTTCGTGAAGGGCGCGGCCTGGTTCAAATAAAAGATTTTCAACTTATGATTATCGTTGACAATAGTTTGCCTGAGTCACCTCTTCCATTAAACTAAATAAAAGGTAAATTCATGACCACAACCCGACCAAATACTAAATTACTTATACCCGCCAAACCTGTAGGCATAATTGGCTATGGAGCCTACGTGCCTCGATATCGATTACCTGCCAGGGAAGTTGCCCGCGTTTGGGTCGGCGGTCGCACTTCCGGGTTGCCCATTAAAGAGAAGGCTGTTCCTGGATTGGATGAGGACGTGGTCACAATGTCTCTCGAGGCGGTGCGGAACGCTTTGAAACGTGCCGGGATTGATCCGGCTGAGATCCGCGCTGTCTGGATCGGGTCGGAATCTCACCCCTATGCGGTCAAACCAACTTCCACAATTGTCGCCGAAGCGATTGGCGCTGCCCCCCACGTCCAGGCCGCAGATATGGAATTCGCCTGCAAGGCTGGCACGGAAGCCATGGTCATGGCGATGGGACTGATTGGATCGGGGATGGCCCGCTACGCCGTGGCTGCCGGTCTGGATACCGCCCAGGGAAAACCCGGTGATGCGCTGGAATACACTGCCGCGGCAGGTGGAGCTGCTTTTATTATCGGTCCCGCAGAGGAAAGTCTCGCAACCATAAACGCCTCCTACTCCTTCGTAACGGATACCCCCGACTTTTGGCGTCGCGAGTACCAGCGCTACCCTGAACATGGCAACCGCTTCACCGGTGAACCGGCATATTTCAAGCATAGTACTACCGCCGGGAAGACCTTAATGGAAGAAATGGGCACAAAACCCGCCGATTACAAATGGGCCATCTTCCACCAGCCCAATACAAAATTCCCCCAACGCACTGCCTCTCTGCTCGGGTTCACCCCGGAGCAGATCAAACCCGGGCTTTTATCTCCGGTAATCGGAAACACTTATGCTGGTGCCGCCATCATTGGGCTGACTGCCACGTTGGATATAGCCCAGCCGGGAGATCGAATATTAATGGTTTCATTTGGCTCCGGGGCAGGCTCGGATGCTTTTGACATCACCGTCACCGAAAAACTGCTCGAGCGTCGTGACAAAGCTCTTAAAACCCAGGACTACATCGCTCGCCGCACGGAAATTGATTATGCAACATATTCCCGCTTCCGCGGCAAGATCGCGATGAAATGATTATGACAGATATCATCGTTGCAGGAATTGGACAAACGGTTGTTGGAGAACATTGGGACGCCTCTCTGCGTACATTGGCGTTGCAAGCCATCCA
The DNA here is from genome assembly GCA_017882125.1 of Anaerolineales bacterium. Lineage (GTDB taxonomy): Bacteria > Chloroflexota > Anaerolineae > Anaerolineales > Villigracilaceae > UBA877. The sequence continues at coordinate 20,743 of JADGQC010000006.1, read as the reverse complement.
GGCTGCCACGCAGGATTCCGGGGGATTAAAACCACAGGTCCTCTATGTTGGCAACATGCTTGCATCCTCCCTTTCCCGCCAGGCGCATCTGGGGGCCCTGCTAGCAGATTACGCCGGATTGACCGGCATTGAAGCTTCCACGGTCGAGGCTGGAGGCGCTTCCGGGGGAGCTGCCTTGCGACAGGGTTATCTTGCCGTTTCAAGCGGCTTGGCGGACGTTGCACTCGTAGTTGGGGTGGAGAAATTCACTGATGTGATCGGCCCCGACCTGGAGGCTGCTCTCGCTTCCCAGACAGACTCTGACTACGAGTCGGTTCACGGGATGACGCTCACCTCCCAGGCAGCTCTCCTCGCTAACCGGTATATTTATGAAAATCAAATCCCTGCGGGTGGGTTGGCGAATTTTCCGTTGACCGCTCACGCCAATGGTGTGGGAAATAAGTTCGCCATGTATCGCAGGGCTATTGGGCTGGATGTCTATACGAAAGCCGAACCCGTGTGCGAACCTTTGAACATATATGACATTGCCCCCAACGCTGATGGTGCAGCCGCCCTGGTTCTCACCCGGCGGGAATTGCTGCCGAATGGTTTTCCGCATCCGGTCGTCCGCCTGGCGGCTTCCACCATCGCCTCAGACACCTTTGCCCTGGCTGAGCGTGGCGATATGCTGTGGTTCGGCGCCGCACAGGCATCCATTTTGCAGGCCCTGCAAAAAGCCGGGTTCACCCTCGACCAGGTCGACTTGTTTGAATATTATGACCTCTTTTCCATATTCGCCGCCATGTCCTTGGAGGCGGCTGGGTTTGCAGGTCGGGGAAAAGGGTGGGAACTTGCCAGGGATGGTGCCATCGCCTTGACTGGACAACTCCCGTGCGCCACCTTGGGTGGCCTCAAAGCCCGCGGAAACCCGGGAGGCGCCACGGGCGTTTACCAGGCGGTCGAAGCAACTGCGCAGTTAAGAGGTCAGGCTGGCCAAAATCAGATCGAAGGAGCCCGGCTTGCCCTCATCCAATGTTTGGGCGGTCCCGCCTCTATCGCAGTAACTCATATCCTGGAAACCATGCTCTAAAGGGGGACAAACCGGAAGGGGAAAAGCCTGATAGTTCCTGATAGACGGAGTGGGTAGAATCTCTAATTAGTTCTATCAAGGAGATAAATTATGGAAATTCCCCGCCACTGGCGACTAAATCAACAACGGTATGGACTGGTCGGTGAAGTATGTCCACACTGCGATACCAAAATATTCCCACCCCGGGATATTTGTCCCGCCTGCGGGCAGGATGCCAAAACCACATTTGCTTTTAGTGGACGCGGTGCTGTATTTTCGTTTACCACGATTTATGAAGCTCCTACTGGATTCGATGAAACCGCCCCATACACAGTAGCGCTGGTGAAACTTGAAGAAGGTCCCTTGGTGACCGCACAGCTAACCGACCTGGGGGAGGCGCACCCCGAAATTGGAATGCCCGTGGAAATGGTCACTCGCCGCCTCCGCTCTGATGGCGACGAACGCGGCATGTTGATTTATGGCTATAAATTTAGGCCGGTTCTGAAACCAGCGTAGAAAATATCACTCTCCGGGTCCTTGAAAGATCCGGAGATTTTTGTTTTTTTGATCCCAGTTGTTTTTTCCCCCCACATTAAATGGATTACAATTCCTTTATATAAAATTATTGACAATGGAGGCTCTTATGTTCCGACGGATTCGTAGAGCTGCTTTTCAAGCCAACCCAATTAACCCCATCCAAATGCAATCATTGGCCAAAGCCAACCAGTTGGTTGCCAGCGGACACCCCGGGCAGGCAGCCCCCCTTTTCGCCTCTCTTGCCAGCGAACTCGAAACCACTGCCCATCCCCGACGTGCGGCAAACCTGCATGCCCAGGCCGCCCACGCATATGCCGACAGCAATAATGAGCAACCTGCTTTGGATCAAGCTCGCCGTGCGCTAACATTATTCATTCAATCCCAAATGGTCAACCGCACTCCCGTCTTTTTCGGGAATATCACCCGCAAATTGACGAATAAAGGGATGAATTCCGCAGCGGATACGATAACCGCTGAGTTCGGTTCAAAGATTGGGCCAATGGCCGCTCAACCGACATCAGTCGCTGCGCATCAGGGGCAACTTCCAACCAACTGTGCGAAATGTGGTGCCCCATCCACAAAAGTGATGCCAACTGGGTGGATGATCAAACCATCGAGTGCGACTTTTGCGGGTCATTGATCAGATCCGAATAATCCCTAAATATGAGACATTTTGAATACCGGTGATATAAATGAAATAAATGATGCCCTCCTTGCAAATGCGGGGGCATCATTTAATATCTGGGAAAGATTTGGACAATGGTTACATTACTTTTCTTGTTCCTTCGATCAAAAACAGCATTTCATTTTCCGCGGTCCACAACAGCTTTCACTAGTTTTACAGCAATGCTTCCTCCTGGGACAAGCAAACCGATTGCATCTGCGGTCACGTCGAAGATTAGGTCGCGCGTAACCATGCCCTTTATCTGATCGTTCAGTTTTTTTCCGCCCGCGTGTACTTCGCCGGTGAGCCCATCAAATTCCAGCACAACACGTTTTCCCTTGGTCACCCACTCATACTCGAGGGCATACACGGGTCGAAAGTTTATTTCGAGAGTTTCAACAGTCACTTTTTCTTCATGGATAACTTGCGCTTGAACTGGCTTGATGACATCTGCTAAAACCGCCCGTACAATCGTGGATGCATGAGCTTCGGGCGGAACGACCAAAACTCCTGCGGGTGCAAATTTTCCCAGGTCTGAAATTTCCGTCCTGGCAAATGATTTATATTTACTGAGGTCAACCTTCTTCCCAAACCCGTCAAAGGTAAAACAATCTTTGCTCTCCTCAACACAATGCTCGACTCCCACTAATAAAAAATTTACTGCTCCTTTATTGGTGACATTTACGGGCAAGTCCTGGCCAAGCGCAGTTACATGGTCGACTTCCTTCCCACTTACAGGAATGGTGTAAGTCTGGTTTCTCTCAAATACCGTGTGAACAACAACGTTGATCAACCAAAATGCTTCCAAACGGTTTTCAAATGACACAACTTGGATGTCATCGGGTTTCGGACGAGCGAGTAAAGCTCCCAGGGTTCCAGTCACGAGGCTGGTCTTTTTCTGTTCGAGTCGATCGCGCGCGACTTCCAAAGAAATTTGTGGGATAAGGTGGAAGGCACGCTCCGCAGCAAGATAAATATCCATATTGACTCCTTGAGATTATATATGACATCTGATTGTCACAAACTCAAACCCTGGCAAGTTAAATTGAATTATCGCATAAATGGGTAATAACGTGCGCCCGTCCCAAACCAGGGATATAACCCTTTTGTAAGGGAGGAGAAAACAACCATTTACCAAATTCACTTGCTTGAATTTCCTTCTCCGCTAACTTCAATCCACATATGTTTGAATTTCAACGCATCCACTTCCAGTACCGGGCTTTCGCACATGATCCGCCCTTTTGCCCCAACGTCTTTCAGGGCTCTGAACAGGTTACCAAAATCCAGGTCAGCTTCCTCCATGATAAGGTGATTCATTTCTCCTTTTGGACCATAATTGATACCCGAAAGATGGATGTGCATATTGTGCAACGCTTTTTTTCCAAGGGAATTGCTGTATAAATCTAGTGCCTGTGTCCACTCCTCATAAGTATTCATCGCCCCATCGCCCAGACGGGCATGCAGGTGAGCAAAGTCTATACATGGAATGACACCGGGGATGGTTTTCGCCATCTCAAGCACATCTGAAAGGGATCCAAGCATGGCAGCCTTACCGCTGATCTCTGGGCGCAAGATCACGGGGTTGTTATCCTTACGTAATTCTTCGATGCAACCTTGTAACCGGGGAATGGCTACCTTGAGAACATCCTCCGGTGGGCGTCCAAAGTACGTGCCGGGATGGAAGATAATATCAGTTGCTCCAGCCAGGTAACCGAAATGAGCAGCATCTATCAGGTATTTTCGTAAACGCGGCCATTTTTCTTCATCACCGTTGAGGTTGATGTAATAGGGTGCATGAACTGAAAGAGCTATGCCATTTTCCACAGCTGCTTGCTTTATAGCCATACAAGTGGCTTCACTGACACGCACGCCCTGCACCCACGCTAGTTCAAGCGCATCCAAACCAATGGAAGCTGCGTATTTAATCCCACCCACTGTCCCGCCGGGGTTGGGAGGAGTTGCCTTCGGAGAACCAACTGTGCCAAATCGAAGTGAGAAAGACATTTTTCTACCTTTTCAACATTCTATCTTATGTCATCATGGCTGTCTGAGAATGGTCCCCGCATCTTCGAATAATTTTTGGAATAAACCACTATTTCAAAAAAATAATTTTCATTTTTTCCCAAAGTGGTGGTCCCAGGATAAGTAGACCCACCAAAATCGACGTAAACGCAGCAATCAAAACAGCCGCAGCACCAACATCCTTGCCAACCTTCGCCAGGGGATGTTGCTGGGGACTTGCCAGGTCCACAACTGCTTCCAATGCGGTATTGATGAACTCCGCCGTCCAAACGAGTGCAATTGTCAAAAGCAGCACTGCCCAATCACTCATCGATAAATGCAACCACCATGCTATTAGCATAACCAGGGTGGAGGCAATTGCATGCAGCCAGGCATTATGTTGTGTTCGCAACACATACCACCATCCCCGAAATGCATGCCTGAAAGCGTGCGCACGTGAGATAAAAAATTTTTGAGTTCTATTACTCATATACAATAGTTGGAGGAATGCCCAGGATGGTAAGGATCTCTGATTGGGCTGCCCACATGCGTCCCTTATCTCGCACCCCTGCATGGTCGTGGCCCAATAAGTGGAGTACCCCGTGGATCACCAATAGCGACAATTCAGCTTCAAGGGAATGCCCCGCCGCGACCGATTGAGCTTCGGCTTGTGGCACAGAAATAATAATGTCTCCCAGGTACCGGCGCCCTGTTTCAGGATCAGTTTCGAATGATGGAAACGATAAGACATCCGTGGGGGCATCTTTTTTTAGGAAATCACGGTCAAGTGCTTGAATCTGCGAATCCCCCGTCAAAACCAGGGACAGGTCCACGTCTGGCGCAGACTGTTGATGAAGCGCAGTTTTGGCTGCCCTTTCGAGGATGCTGGGCATAAACACGCGCCTGAATTCCGGGATTATCTCGATATTGATCATTTTTGCTTATTATCAAGAGAAGGAACTTGCAAAGGCGAGTTTTCCCCGGAAAGCGATTCTTGGAGTGCAAGTTGTTCTGGAGGATATTCAAGGCGAGGATGATAAGTTACACGCAAGGTATCTACAAACGATCCGCTAATGCTTGCTAGGTCGCGCTGAGATAGAGGGGTATCATCGAGTTGTCCGTCCTTCTGACAACGATCTATCACATTCCTTACAATGTTTCGAACATCATCATCGTTGCGAGGCCGTTCAGCGCGGGCTCTCGCTTCCACGCCGTCCGCCAACATCAACACCGCAGTCTCTTTTGATCGGGGGGAGGGACCTGGATATCGAAACTTGCTTTCGTCCACTTTCGAAGCATCACCCTTGGCAGATTGGAGGGCAAGGTTATATTGGTAGCGAGTTACGAGAGTTCCATGGTGTTCAGAAATAAAATCGTACAAACGTCGTGGAAGTCGAAATTTCCGGGCCAGTTTCAGTCCATCCTCCACATGGCGAATAATCGCCTCGGCGGTAATTTCAGGAACCAAATCGTCATGAGAGTCTATCTGGTTCGGCGGCTGGTTTTCTATAAAGAAAAGCGGGTTGGCAGCTTTTCCCACATCATGAAATAACGCGCCTACTCTTAATAATAAAGTATCAGCTTGGATACGTTCACCTGCCCGCTCAGCAAGGTTCGCCACCTGTAGACTATGCTGGTAGGTCCCCGGGGCACGTTGAAGGAAATAATTTAAAAGAGGCGAATCCGGACGGGAAATTTCAAGTAATTGCAGGGCTGTTGTTAACCCTAAAAATTGGGCTAATAAATATTGCATCGGTAAGGCGATGCTCGTTGATGCAATTCCGGTAAAAACCGCCGCGCCCATGAGGGTGGTCAGCCCCACCCAATCAGTGTCAGTAAATGGAAGGCGGTATGCCACTACAATTGCAGCTCCTGCGAAGGCAATGGCGATCGCGGCATACATAAATTGTCCCACCCGGCGTGCTTGTCCGAGAGCGAGTACACCAATCAAGCTGCTCACCGTGTAATATGGCAGTAATCCGAGAGAATCCGGCATACCATAAGAAGCCAGAAGGCTCATCAACAAGCCAAAGACCAATCCCCGCTGCATACCAAAGAGTGCCGAGACCAGCAGAGCGAACGCCGGAATTGGAAAAAGGTAAGGCACAATTGTCCGGTTAGGATTACTGACTCGAGCTCCAATTAGGAAAATCGCGAATAATATGGCCAATAAAATCTGGCTGCGAAGGTCAAAAATCGCGACAGGTTTTCTTCGGAAGAAATATAAACCTGCAAATATTGCGGACAGCCCCACCAACGCCGCCGCACCCAAATAGTTATAAGCCGGATTATTAGGAGTAACCATGCCAAGCGAGGTCAGGGCTTCCAGGTCAACTGCCGTAATTACCTGTCCACGCGAAACTACCGTCTGCCCAGCAATGTAGGATTGAGTTACCGGTTCAACCGCTTCACGCGCAGCCTGGCGCGCTGCATCAGTCAGTTCGGGGCTATAAAAACTATTAGCCACCACCAGGGGAGCAACTATTTCGACAGCGAGCGCAGCCTCATTTTCAGATAACGTCAGACTGACCTGCGAAGAAAGGTTCTGGTGAACAGCCGCCAGGTCTTCAGTCCGGACAGGGTTTTGCATGGCTTGTTCCAACAACTTAAAAGCTTCGGCTTGGACTAACTCCCAGCGTGAGTCAGTTAAAGCAAGCAGGAAATCGAGTGAGGCAGGTTGAAGGGTCAGGCCTCTTATTGCAGCGATTTCGGTTATTTTCTGGTCAAAAGTGGTTACCTGGTTTATCCGGATAGTGTTTATGAATCCGAGGATGGAAGTAAGCGCCTCATTTTGAGTACGGGCGATGGTGGTATCAGGGGAATTATAAATGGGAGCAATCGCGCGCTCAGCAGTTGTGCGAGCCGCCTCTGTCAACACTTCACTGGAATATTGGATACTGCGGGGGGCGCGTAAATCCTGAGAAGCTACGTCTCCCACTGAAAGCTGGAGACTGATTTGACGCAATGACCAGGGCTGGATTATCGCACCATAGACCAAGACGCTGGTGCAAGCCAGCACAAGGATGGGAAGAATGGTCCGGAGGGAGAAAATTCTTGGGGATCGAGGGGAATCCATCCGATTATCCGGTCAGGGTCAAATCGAAGTCGCCAGAACGCATATTATTTCTGCAATAGTTGACGGACAACATTACTAACCTGGTCACCCGTCGCTCGACCCGCTATGCGCGGGATCAGCAATTTCATTACTTTCCCCATGTCTGATGGGGAGGCAGCACCTGTCTCAACTATGACAGCTTTTGCGAGAGCATTAAGTTCATCTTCATTTAAAGCCTCAGGTAGATAACCTTTGAGAACACTAATCTCTGCATCAGTCGCAGAAACGATATCAGGACGGTTGGCTCTCTGTGCCTCTTCAACTGATTCCTTGCGTGTTTTTATTTCCTTCTGAATGATGGAAACCACTCCAGTATCGTCCATTTTCACTTGCCGGTCAATTTCCACCTGTCTAATCGCTGCCAGCACCATCCGAATAGTGCGTTTACCCACATCGTCGCCCGCTTTCATGGCTTCTTTTAGTGCTGTTTCGAGTTGTAATTTTAAGTCCATGATTTCATTATACCTCGTGGGAAGAAATGTTCTCGGGAGAGTAAATAAAAAGTCAACCCAAAGTAGGACCAAATGTTTTAATGAAAATTCCTAGCAAATTTATTTATTCATTGCGCCAGTATATTGAATTTTACGATCTAATAGAATATCGAGGAAAGTATAAAATAACACAACAAATCAGCGTCATTTTTCCCCATTCTGGATATAATCTTAATATGTCCCCATTTTATACTCGTAAAGGTGATGATGGTAGCACAGGTCAGTTGGGCGAAGGTCGCCTTCCAAAGAATCATCCACGTATCGAGGCGCTTGGGACACTGGATGAAGTCTCTGCTGCGTTGGGGCTCGCGCGCGCCCTTTGCCAATCTCCTCAAACCAAACCCATCCTAATAGAAATCCAACGCGACCTTTACACTTTAATGGCTGGAATTTCCGCCACCCCGGAAAACGTGGAAAAGTTTAATACGTTGGATATGCCGCGCGTCCAATGGTTGGAATCCCAGGTGGACAACCTTTCTACGCAGTTACCGCTGACAGCAGAGTTTATTTTGCCTGGTGATTCCCTTTCAGGTGCTGCCCTGGCGCTCAGCAGGACAATCGTCCGCCGAGCGGAACGACGGGTTGTGGAATTATATAATGCCGGCGAAATCCAAAACCCGTATATTTTACAATATTTGAACCGGCTTTCATCACTGTGCTTTGCACTGGAACTTCTCGAAAACCAAAATACCGGGCACAAGACCACTTTGGCAAAAATATGATTGGAACCTTCCTCAATATTGCTACCGTCCTGATTGGAGGGTCACTCGGCCTGCTGTTTGGCTCGCGCCTGCCTGACCGCCTGAGGAAGACAGTCATTGCCGGGCTGGGGCTGTTTACGTTTGCCTATGGCATTTCCAATTTCATTAAGACGCAAAATCCACTTGTCGTCCTGGGGAGCTTGTTGATTGGGGCTCTTCTCGGTGAATGGTGGAAGATCGAAGAGGGTCTGCAAAACGCAGGAAAGTGGCTGGAGTATCATTTTGGTGGACAAAAGCATGAACTTCCTGGTAATGATGCCGATAGATCTGCGGCTATCATCCCAACTAATCACGATATTTCATCCAGGGATTTCGTTAGAGGCTTTCTTACTGCGTCGTTGGTTTTTTGCATAGGACCCATGACCATCCTCGGGTCCATCCAGAACGGTCTGAATGGAGATTATAGTCTGCTTGCAATCAAGTCAGTCTTGGACGGGTTCGCAGCCCTCGCCTTTGCATCGACTCTGGGAGTTGGAGTTTTATTTTCTGTGATAGTTATCCTGGTTTTTCAGGGTGGTCTCACTTTGCTGGCGACCCAGTTGAATGCAGTCATTTCTCCACCCATGATGGCTGAAATGACTGCTATTGGTGGGATTCTCTTGCTCGGTATTGCCGTTAGCAGTCTTTTGGAAATCAAACCAATTCGGGTGGGAAGTTTTTTGCCTTCGCTCGCTATTGCCCCACTGATAGTAGCCATCCTCGCAATTCTTGGAATTAAATAAATCCAGGGACGGGGTTCCGTCCCTGGAAAGTGTTCTTAAATCTATTTGCCTGCCAGTGCAGCTTCGATGGCGGTGGATACATCATTGAACGTTTGAATCTGTAATGGTTTTCCGTTAACAACTATGCTTGGAGTGCCCGTAAGATTTAACGTATGGGCTTGGGAGATATCAGCCTGGATATCGCTTGCATATTTTTTTGCCTGGAAACATTGGTTAAACGCCGTCATATCCAGGTTTAGATTCTGAGCCATGGAAACCAGGCGTGCGTCTGTGAAAAGAGAGGCATCTTCAGTGACCTGGTTGGCAAAAAGCGTGTCATGGTAATCCCAGAACCGACCTTGTTCTGAGGCACATAGTGCGGCATTGGCTGACCGGTATGACGCGTCCGTGCCATCATTCCCATCGATCACAATGAACGAGTGAAAAGTGTAATAAACCTTCCCCGTATCCACATATGTTTTTATGATTTGGGGTTCAAAATTCTGCGTGTAATATAAGCAGACAGAGCATCGAAAATCCTCGTATACATCCACCTTAACTGGGGCATTTGGGTCGCCGAGATGAACTCCATTCACCGTTGTAGTAAATGCTCTCGGAGTGATCGCAATTACCGGTACTTGCGTGGCGTTGGCTGTGGCTTGACTACTTAGGATTAATGGCCTGATAAAAGCAAATGCGATTAATAATGCCCCCGCAGCCACCAGGCCAATAACCAGGATTCGGTTGCGAGTTCTCTCCCGCTGCCGGCGCTCGCGGACTTCTTGACGTTTACTCATTTCATTTCTCCTTTACAGGGTGCAGCATAAAAAATGTATGCTTAATTCATGATTATTCAGATTTTTGGGAAAGGATTGCTCAAAATAATTGCTGAATCCACAAGTTCTCCCCTTGGAATTTTCCCATAATCAGGTAGGTTTGTCCAGCTACAACACCGTATTATCAAACTAAACAGGGTTGTTCTAATCCACATCTCATTTAGGGATTATTGTTGGATAGAATTAGGTCTCGTCCCATGCATATTACCATCTGAAGGTTGCATTTCATAAACTTGGTAATGTTCCCCCGTTTCATGAAAACCTAAGCGCTGGTAAAGAGTGAGCGATATGGTATTGTCACTCTGTGTGTTTACCGTCAGATGGTTTATGCCATGTTGCCCGGCTTGCTTGACAAGGTCTGCCACAAGGGCAAATCCCAAGCCTTTCCCTTGCATTTTTGGTCGGACAGCAAGTCTGGCAAGATGCACCCCCAGTGGATTGCGGGTGCTGAGCTGGTATCCGACCAGCTGACCTTCCATCTCTGCCACGGTTGGCCATACGGCTTGCGGATAAGCTTTTTCCAATATTGGAAAGGTATTCTGCCACAGAAGGTCAAACGCTGATGCGTCAACTTCAGCTACTGCAGGCAGATCATAGGGCATCATCGCACGAAGAGTGATTTCTGTTGGTAAAGATTTTGTTGATGGTGCCCCACCATCCCGCTCGAGCATGACAATGGATTGGTGACTGGTGAATCCGCTAGATATTAGTAATTCGCGCAACCAATCCTGTACAACAATGGCGGCTATGATAAATTTCCCTTTTTGCGAGAGCTCGGTAAATGCTCTGCTCCATAGTAACTGCCAGGATTTTTGAACAGGTATTAATCCAGAGTTTGCAAATAAGCGAATCCATGCCACGGTGGGCGGTTCTGGCGGGCACCCAAGCGCCGCGATAACTTCTCCTCGGGCTTCGAGTACATGGAATGGTGGACTCCCAATCCACTCAAGTGGACCGCGCCAGTCCAGGTGACGGTGAACATTCGTACTGAAATGAATCAGGTTGCCAATCTGACGCTGGTCCGTCTGAACAGCCGGGCGCACCAGGAGATCCCCGCTGGAAATCATAGTCTAAAGAACAACAGCTTCTTCATGAAGCGCTGTTTTGGGGTAGGGTTTTTTAGTGCGATCAACCCCGATTGCAAGGCAATGATCGCATCATATAACTTAAAACGGCGTAAATACAGTGCAGCAAGTAATTGCATTACTTCTAGTCGTAACTCGGTTTCCCCTGCTTTATCAAGTGCCTCTGCAGCCTGTGTGTAATATTCTATCGCATCTTTAAATCGCTTAAGAGCTTCCATAGCCGAAGCCTGGTTGGCAAGTGCCATTCCCTGCCGGCGATCATCTCCGTTTTCTGAGAAAATCTTCTCGGTTCCCTGCGAGGATTCAAAAGCCGCCAAGGCCTGTTTATCACGCAACAGGGCCACGGATTGGTTGTTTTTCATCTCAGCTGACATAAGCGCATCGCCATCATCTGCGTAAGCAGTCGCGGCTTTTGCGTAGCCTTGTATTGCTCCTTGATAGTCACCAGCCTGATAAGAACCTTTAGCCTGATCAGCTATCTCTTGCGGTGTAGATTTGTTGACCATTTCAGAATGTAATTTCCAGTATATCTTCCGCCAATGACCGCAGCTTATCGGTTGACATTCCGCTAAGCTTTTTTGCCAACTCGAGATAAGGGCGGTTGACTGGTTTACTCACAAAATTCTGTAAATCATTGGGAAGGTGTAAAAATTCCTGGATGGCTTTTTGCTGGACCATCCATAAACCGATGTGACCGGTCTGGTCAAAAAGCGTTTCAATCTGGGTACCCAGCAAAGTAGTCAACCCCTCCAATTCGGGTAAGGGGATCGGACGTTCACCCAACTCGTAAAATTTGATCCGGTTGGTGGATATTCCTGACATTTCCGAAAGAGCGTGGATGGATATATTTGCTTTCTCTCGAGCCTGGCGTAAAAGCGCCCCAATTAACCGCTGGCGGATACTCACAAATGCTGGCAGGTTCAAAGTTTCATTTGGTGGCGTGTCTTCAGACGTGGCATCCTTGCTCCAAAATCGATTCAACGGCAGGCGCATGGAATATGCCAATACTTCAAGTTCCGGCAGCGACGGCGATATACGACCTTCCTCCCAAGCACGGAATATCCCTGCTGTCACTCCGACCACTGGCGCACATTCAGCGATGGTTTTCCGCTCAGATAAGCGGGCATCACGAATCAAGACGCCTAATTTTCTAGAACGAAGGTTAACCTGGGCTTGAACGGTCATATGATTCCTCACAAATAGATGGAAAAGACAATGGCATTATAGCAGATAGACAACCAGTATTACCGACGTTGGCGGGCAGCCAGAATATCGGCAGCTGTCGCGCCAAAGATCTCGGCTCCAAGTTTAAATCCAGCCGCTTCCAACCTTGGACCAAACAGTGGTCGGATGCCCGTAGGCTTAACTTGCCCTATGATTTTACCCTCTGCGTCCACCCCACTCTGGTTGAATTTAAATATATCACTCAATACGACCACGTCCCCTTCCATACCAGCCACTTCTGTTATGGCAGTAATTTTCCGGGTTCCATCTCGCAATCTCGACATCTGGACAATGACATCTACTGCTGAGGAAATTTGCTGCCGGACAATTTTTATCGGGAGATCCATTCCTGCCATAAGCACGAGGGTTTCAAGACGCGATATTGCATCTCGGGGGGAATTGGCATGAACGGTGGTGAGCGAACCGTCATGTCCTGTATTCATAGCTTGAAGCATATCCAAAGCCTCGCCTCCCCGGCATTCACCAATGATAATTCGATCCGGTCGCATTCTCAGGGAGTTGCGAACTAATTCCCGCACACTTACCATACCATGCCCCTCAACATTGGCTAGCTTGGTTTCCAAACGGACTACATGGTCCTGTTGAAGTTGCAATTCTGCCGCATCTTCAATTGTGACTATTCTTTCATCGTTGGGAATAAATCCGGAAAGAACGTTAAGAAAAGTTGTTTTTCCAGATCCCGTGCCTCCGGAAATAATAATGTTCAATCGACCCAGGACGCACGCACGCAGGAAATCGGCCATCCCCTGGGTCAATGTATTTAATCCAATTACTTGTTGAATTGATAATTTTTCCTTACTAAATTTCCGAATTGTAAGGGAAGCACCATCTACGGCACATGGAGGAACTACGGCATTAACACGCGAACCGTCGGGTAAACGAGCATCCACCATGGGGCTATCGGAATCAATATGGCGCCCCAATGGTGCGACGATCCGGTCAATGATTTTCAGGATATGGAGATTACCATCAAAAACCACATTCGTTCGCTCAAGCCGGCCTTGTTTTTCGACGTAAACCTTTTGAGGGCCATTGACCATGATCTCGGTGATTTCAGGGTCATCGAGCAATGGCTGCAGCGGACCGTAACCGGTTATTTCAGCCAGGATATCCAGGATTAACCGGTCACGGATCGAATCTGGAAAATTAATATTTCTTCTGGATAACTCTTCCGCTAAACGACCCTGGATATTATGCTTGTGTTGCTCAGGTGTCAAAATAGTTGCCCCACTATCTTGAGAGGCGGAAGCAATAAGATACTCCCGTAATTTCGAAAACTCCTTAGGAGATATTACGCTAGACGTATTTTCTTGCGATTCAATCATTTCAGCTTCCGTTTGTCGAATTCGCAATTTCTTTGTCTGGCATGACCCATATGATTTCGTCGCGCTGGACAGCCAGGAAGTGGGTTCGATATAGGACTTGACCGTCAGATGAAGAGATAATGGCATCGGTGATGGCAATAAACTTTTCTGGAAGGTCCAGCTCATCCTTGAGGCGCCGATCCTGCCCTATGTGGATATTCCCATGAATTTGGTGAATAACCGTCTGGATTAAAACAGGTACGGGGGTTTTTGAAATAATATCTGTAAAGAATTTACCATTATCATCAAATTCAATTGTCATTTGATTCTCCTGATAACTGGCAAGAGATTCTTTTCCTGCTCTACAAAATAATCACCATGTATGAGAATGCTGGCCCAATTCGGCAATTTGATTCGCAGCCTCTTTCAATGTAAATGTTGAAGAGTCATTGGGAAATTTCGATATTAAAGGTTCATGCCGATTATTCGCTACGGTAACATTACCGCTCATGTATGGCAATGTCAGCCGGATTTGGGTCCCAGTCATCTTCTCGAGTTCACTCTTTGTTAGCCCTTCCAAACCCACTGCCCGGTTCTGAAGTGGGTATAAACGTTTCTGATCTATCCCCTGTGATTTCAAATATTCCCAAACAGTGCGGGTTAATATTGCTGTGGACAGATCTGAACCAACGACCAGGACCACAGCATCTGCCTTCTGGATGATTGGCAAACTGATACGAGAGAGGCCTCGACCTAAATCCACCAGTACGTAATCATAAGATTCAATTATCGCGTTTACGATCCCATCCAGGCGGTTTACCTCCAGCTGGTTTGCAGATTCTGGATCTGGCGAGCCCGCAAGCAGATGGAAATACCAATTTGGTACCCGCGGGAGATTGTCTTTGAAGTAGGCGGCAGTTGTGAGGACAGGGCTTTCCTTGGCCACCGTAACCAGGTTCATTTTATATGTGTAGCCAACGATATCGGCAATCGAACCAATCGGGAGTACCAGGTCCATCACTGCAACCCGGGTTTCAATTTTCTCGTGTCCCAGGCACATGGCTATATTGGCGCATAAGGATGAGGTTCCGGTTCCTCCTTTTGCACTTAGAAAAACCTCGAGAATACCGCGTTTACCATGGATAATCGATTCTTCACGCAATAATCGTGGGATGAGTTCCAATAACTGCGATAAAGCCTGGCTGGATTTCGTCAAGTAATCATTGCAACCGGCTGACAACAGTGCGTTCTTATCTTGAGAATCTTGCCGACTGCTTAATGCCACCACTGGGATTTTGGATGTACGACGATCCTGACGAAGGCGGGTTAAAATTTCCAAACCCGGGACATCGGGCAGCTCAGGATCCAGGACAACAATATCTGGCCGGTCTTTCCATGCTGATATCAAGCCCTCTCGACCCAAAGGAGCCAAAAGGACAGCATAACCGCTTTTTCGAAGCATTACAGTCAAGTAGTTGCGGCTGACAGCGTCCCCGTCAATAACCAGGATTGAAATCGGGTTGGTATTCATTTGCACCTGTTGAAAATCATTCTTCGATTGGAGTCATCAAATAACCTAGGCCGGAGCGGGTGGCGATATGGATGGGAACATGCGGATCATCTTCCACTTTTTGGCGTAATCGGGCAATTGTGACCCACAAGATTTCCTTATCGTCACGATATTCCGGTCCCCATACACCGGTCAAAAGCTCTTCTGCGGATAAAACTTTACCAATATTGTGTGTGAATTGTAACAAGAGGCGGTACTCAGTCGCGGACAGATAGACGGGTTGTTCGCCCAGCCAAACCTCGGCCCGCGCAAAATCGATGCGAAGATTTCCATGCGTGAAAAATCGGTCTTGTTCGGTTTCGGTTACTTGGGCACGCCGGAGCACCGCCCTTACTCTTGCAAGCAATTCCATAACTGAGAATGGTTTTACCAGGTAATCATCAGCGCCCACATCCAAACCTTTAACCCGATCTTGTTCCTCACCTTTTGCAGTCAACATGATAATGGGCACATTCGAGAATTGTCGGATACGCTGGCAAACCGCAAACCCGTCCATCCGGGGCAGCATAACATCCAATAATACCAAATCCACTGGGTTTGCAGCAAAAGATTCCAAAGCTTTCTCCCCATCCGTAGCTGTAAATACCTCAAACTTTTCTGTGAGTAGATTAGCTTCAAGCAAACGTAGATAGCGTGGTTCATCATCAACGACCAATATACGGGTGGACACGGCTTAATCCTCCTATTCCACTATCTCAGGACGAAGGGGAAGTTCGATTCGAAACGCAGTCCCTTTTCCTGGGGCTGTTTTGACCGAAATTCGTCCATGGTGAGCATGCACAATCTGTTTGCAAATGAACAACCCCAGCCCTGTTCCGCTTTTACTGAATTGCCCTGGTACACGGTAGAAGCGTTCGAAAAGAAACGGGATATGCTCTGGCGGGATTCCAGGCCCCATGTCTGCGAACGTGATAATCCGCCAACTATCTTTTACCTGAAGGGAAATGGTAATTTTCGAACCGGGAGCATATTTGATGGCATTATCAAACAGGTTATCAAATACTTGGGATAGGCGGACAGTATCAGCTTGGATGGGAGGTACAGACGCCAAATTCAGGATAATTTCCAAACCTTCATGACGACCATGAACCCTTTGGACCATGTCTCGCAGAAGAGAGTCCAGTCGTACTGGCTGGAAATCCATGCTCATATTTCCACTCTGCAGACGGGCGGAATCAAGCATATGATCGATCAAAGTAAGCAGGTGGTCGGATTCTTCGTCAATGATTGCTAAAAATTCCTGCTGCGTGGCCTTGTCCCACGTGGTATCGGAGCGTAATAGAGACGTGGTGTATCCCTTGATGAATCCCAGGGGGGAATGCAACTCATGTGATATGGTGGCAATAAAATCGTCCTGGAGTTGGGCACGATGCCGGGCATGTTCCAGTTGGGTCAGGCTTTCCCGAAGAATATTTTGTTCTAGAGCGTTCGCTACATGGGTAGCAGCCAAAGTTGCCAGCGGCATTTGTTCAGGTGTAAATTTGGGACCTCCGAAACGGACAAAAACCAACGCTCCTCTTCGCTCTGGAAGAATAAGGGGTAAACCGAGCAGGTGCGGCATGGCAGTTCGATCAGTGGAGAGTTTTTTGACAGGGGTGACCTCGGTTACTTTTCCACTGCTGATTACCTGGTTGGCAATCTCTTCTCCCCAGGATGCTTCAGCCTCCTTATTACGTCCACGCCCGGCAGCCCGGGCATATACAACTTCTGGAGTACTCCCCGTTCCCTCAACCAGATAAATTGCCAAATTATCAAAAACAAATTTCCTGCGGAGTAAAACGAACAACGCATTCAGGGATTTTTTCCAATCATCCCTCACAATGGGACTGCTCAAGCGGGTGAAGAAATCGAGCGTTTCGTCGTCCATTTTCCGCTCCCCAAATCAAGAACTTTTATTTACAGTAAGCAATGGAAAACAAAATCTTGTTCCTTTTCCATCTTCCGAATGCACTTCAATCACCGAACCATGCGCAGAAATAATTTCTCGAACCAAAGCAAGTCCCAGTCCAGTACCCCCGTATCGACGTGTTGACGAAGCATCTAATTGATGGAAAGGCTCGTATATCTCGCTAATCCGATTGGCCGGAATGCCAATCCCAGTATCTGTCACCGATACCATGATCAACTTATCCGCTTCTGGCTGGATGGTTAGGGTTACGTTACCCCCGCAAGGGGTGAATTTGATTGCGTTATCGATCAACTGGAGTATTGCCCAGGAGATCTTTTCTTCATCTGCTTGAACCAATGGGATTTCTGGTTTTATATCGAAATGCAGAGCCACATTCCGATCATCTGCTTTCGTGCGGGAATAGCTGATTATTTCTCCCCCGACCTTGTTTAGGTTAACTGGAGTAAGTGATAATGTCATTTCTCCGCGTGCCGCCAGCGAGAAAAGGATGAGATTATCTATCAGGCTTTCCAACCGTCCTGCAGCACGCTGGCTGACTTGTAATGCCGTTTTTTGTTCCGAACTCAGGGATCCAAGGGATTCGGTCGCCAGTAACTCCAAGTAACCTTTAACATGGGTCAATGGTGTCCGCAACTCATGGGAAACATTCGCCACAAAATTTGCCTTCATCTGGCTTAACTCAGAAAGCTTGCGCAGGGCTTCCTGTAATTCAGCGGTTCGCTCTGCGACACGACGCTCAAGGAATCGATTGGCGTCTTCCAGCGCGTTTCGAAGTTGAATAATCTGCTCGGTCACGGCATGGTCAATTTGCGGCCGGGTGAGAAGATGGAGTTCCATCAGCGCTTGTCCTAATAGGAAACGTTCGCCTGCGTGTTGTTTTTCTTTCTGGTATGCCAGGGCCTTCTGTAATTCTTCTTCAGAAATCAAACCGTTTTGGACAAGTGTTTCACCCAAACGGGGGACAAGAGCTTCGGGGGTCAGAGGGGTGGTCATCTGATGCTCCTCACAACTGCCAGACCCATTCTCCACCAACCATCGTTTTAGTTGGTTGGATCCGGAAAAGGTCGGCTGGGTCGCAGGTGAACGGGTCCGTATCAACAACAATTAAATCTGCCAGGAAGCCAGTGGATAACTTCCCCAGGCGGTTTTCCATACCTGAGCAATATGCTGGTCCCTGAGTAAATCCTTCTATTGCCTCACTAACTGTCAACCGCTGCTCGGGTATCCAACCTTCTTTCCCTGGAGAACCGTCTGCGCGTCGTCTTGTTACGGCTGCATGCAATCCCCAAAATGGGTTTGGATTTTCAACAGGGGCATCCGATCCAAAAGCTAACCGTGCCCCATGCATTGATTGAGTCTTCCAGGCATAAGAATATTTCGCCCGCGTACCCAAGAACCGTTCCGCCATAAGCATATCTGAAGGGGCGTGAATGGGTTGCATCGAGGCAATGATATTCAACTCCGCCAACCGCCCGGCATCATCAGGGTGAATTGTTTGTACATGCTCAATCCGGTGCCGAACCGCTGGTAATCCATATTCACGTTCAAATGAACGTAAGCGGGCAAACCCATCCAATACCTCATGGACTGCCCGGTCACCAATAGCATGAACCGCCAAACCAAGTCCACATTTGACAGCCAGGACACCTTGCTCAAAAAGTTGTTCTTGATCCATTAGTAGAATACCACGATTTTTGGGTTCGTCAACATATGGATCAAACATTGCCCCGGTATGAGGACCCAGGGCACCATCTGCAAAGAATTTCACGGAACCAATTCGGAGAAAATCGTCCCCAAACCCGCTTCGTAATCCAAGCGCTGTTGCTTGTGGGAGAAGATCAAACGGGATGGACTTGACAACCCGAAATTGTAGATCACCTCTATCATGAAGGAGTTGTAACGCCTGGAAACATGTCCGTTTATCAAAATCGTGAGCACCGGTCAATCCCATGCGCCATAGGCTGGGTATAATTTGCCGGAAATTTTTCGCCAGGTTTTCTGGTGTTATCTCCGGGATTACTGCCTCGACCAGGTTGATCGCCGCCTCAAAAAGGATGCCGGTTGGATTACCGTGAGTATCCCGCTGGATACTACCATTTATTGGATCCGGTGTGGAAGGGTTGATTCCTGCCAGGTCCAACGCGGTACTGTTGACCCATGCAGCATGCAGGGATTTGGCAGTTAAACAGGTTGGATTTTCCGACGCGACACTATCCAGGTCACTGGATGTGGGATATTCCCCTCCCCATGTATTTTGGTTCCATCCATGACCTCGTACCCATTCCCCGCGTGGAGTCTGTCGCACCCGCTCCATCACTCTGCGAAGGATTTTATCCTTGACCTCAACCTCGCAATCAACATTCTGCAAGCTTTGAGCATACTCCTGAAGATGAATGTGGGCGTCAACCAGACCGGGCAGGATAACCTGCCCACGCATGTTTTCGTGTTCTCCTCGTTCGAATTCCCCCGCGAGCTCATCGCCGCCTATTGCTAAAATACAACCGTTATCTATGACCATTGCCGAGGCAAGGGGAATAGAATTGTCAAAAGTATGAATGCGGGCGTTGAAAAGGAGCTTCATATCGAATTCGCTGCGACATTTTTGAGGTGCAGATTGAAATCAATCCTTTAAAAGACGCGCTGTTAATGTATCCAATTCCTCGTTGGAGTAATAATGAATGGTCAGGGTACCGCCTTTCCGCCCGGAACGAAGCGTAACCTTCGTACCGAGACTTGACCGCAAACGATCCTCCAGTACCAGGATATCTGGTGGAACTGTGGGTTTTGGCTTTGGTCGGGAACTTTCTCCGGATAATTTCCGCACAAGTTCCTCGGTTTGGCGCACATTGAGTTCATGTGCGAGGACTGTATGCAGGGCAGCAGTCTGAGCTTCCGGAGTTGAAAGTGCAAGCAGGGCACGAGCATGACCTTCTGAAATGCGGTTTTCAATCAATGCATTTTTAACCGAGTCCGGTAGGCGGAGTAAACGCAAGGTATTGGTCACTGCAACCCGGCTTTTTCCCACGCGGGCCGCGATCCTTTCATGGGAAAGTTCGAAATCCTCGGCTAGTTGACGGTACGCCTCGGCCTCCTCGAGTGCAGATAGGTCGGAGCGTTGGACATTTTCAATTATTGCCAATTCCAATCGCTGCTGATCTGTGGCTTCACGCACGAGCACCGGAACAGTAGCCAAACCTGCCAGGCGGGCAGCCTCAAGCCGGCGCTCCCCTGCAATAAGAACATAAAGATCATCCGACTCGCCGAGTGTGACGATCAATGGCTGGAGTACACCGTGCTCGCGCACCGATTGGGTAAGTTCTTCCAGGCTTTCTGGGTGCATCATATTCCGCGGCTGGCGTGGGTTTGGCAACACCTTATCCACCGGAATTAGAATTACACCATTTCCCATTTGGACATTATCCCCTCCGGGGATCAACGCTCCCAACCCACGCCCTAGTCCGGTTTTTTGTGCCATA
>JADGQC010000172.1 GCA_017882125.1 Anaerolineales bacterium | reverse complement strand
TAACATCGTCCTCAACGCGGCTGTGCTTATTGGTTCCCTGGCTGGGCCACTTCTGGCCGGGGTGATCGGGATCAGTGTGGCTCTCATCGTTTTTGGGGTATTGCGCCTACTGGCTGGTGCCGCTATTTTGAAATGGGGCTGATTGGTCTGAAGCTTGGTTTTCCCATGTTACAATAATTAAGAGAAACTCCATGCCTGAACACGTGAAATCAGTTGCCACCAACCGCAAAGCCGTATTTGAATATTTCCTCTACGAGAGATTTGAGGCAGGGCTTGCCTTGAAGGGCAGCGAAATAAAATCCATTCGCGCCGGTCAGATCAGCCTTGCCGAAGCCTATGTCCGCGTGGACGATGTTCGCGGCGCCTATCTAATGGAAGCGCACATCGCTCCGTATATACAGGCCAACCGGTATAATCATGACCCGAAACGAGCCCGCCGTTTGTTGCTCCATAAAAAAGAGATTCGCGAATTATGGGATGCCGTCCGTCAAAAAGGGGTAACGATCGTCCCAATTCGCGTTTACCTCAAGGATGGTCGCGCCAAGCTCGAAATCGCGATCGCCAAGGGCAAGAAACTGCATGATAAGCGCGAGGCCATCGCCCGGCGGGATGCCGAACGTGAATCGGACCGGGAATCCCGGACGTAGATTAATTTCCACTCACAACGAATCAAATCGACCCGATTGATTATCCTGGAACGTCTTTAGCGATCCTAGGTTTTATAAGCGCGGATAAAAACATCCACCATATCCGGGTCGAAATAGATCCCCCTGTTTTGGCTGATTTCTTCGATGGCATCCTTCGTCATCATGCTGACATGATAAGGGCGGTTGGTTGTCATGGCATCGAAAGCATCCACGATTGCCAGCAGGCGTCCTTCCCGCGGGATTTTGTCACCGCTTAGTCCCATCGGATACCCGCTGCCATTCCACAACTCGTGGTGATAGAGCACATATGGAATGGCGGCCTTCAAGTGGTCCACCCCTTCCAGCATCTTTGCCCCCTCTTCCGGATGCTGGCGCATCAGTTTCCATTCAGCTTCATCGAGAGGCCCGGTTTTTTTCAAAACCCGGCTCGGTATGATGATCTTGCCAATATCGTGCAGGATCGCTCCAAATTCCAGGAAAACGATTTGCTCATTTTCCCAGTCCAGCGCAAAAGCCAGGTTAAGTGCCAGGCGGCGGACGCGTTCCAGATGACCGGCGGTATAAGGGTCCCGGGCTTCGATGACATTTGCCAGCATGATTACGGTTTGAAGATGTGCTGACCGGGTGTCAAACATTTCAACCAGGTGCCGCCGGTCGAGACGGGATCGTACCGCATTTATAAGCTCGGGTGCGTCAAATGGTTTAAAGAGGTAATCATCCACCCCCAGTGAGCGTGCCCGGCTTACATCTTCTCTCTCTGTTCGAGCACTCAGGAATAGAAATGGAACTGTCACACCGTTTGGCTGTTTCCGGACGGATTTTAATAGTTCGTACCCGTCCATCTCGGGCATCATGATGTCTGAAATGATCATGTCAGGTCTGGCATTTAAAAATAATTCAAGTGCCTGCTTCCCATTTTTGGCCGGGTGAATTTCGAACCCCTCTGCTTCCAGGATGTTGCACATAACTTCCAGCAGCAGTGCGTCGTCTTCAGCAAGCAAAATACTATTCATTTCCTACCCTCGTTATTCCTGGAGTGACGATGTTGACAATTAATTATACGCCAATCGCTTCAAATTTGGTCCGGATGATTACCATTGGCTATTCTAGCTGCCCCAACAAGGGCCTGCCCGAGCGAAAGACCTCCATCATTTGCCGGGACCTGGTGGTGGATTTTTACATCAAAACCATCATTTCGCAGCCCTCGCACAGTTCGATCCAATAGCGCCATATTCTGCCACACCCCTCCACTCAGTACAATTTCTTTCAGACCGGTTTCGCCACTGATTTGTTTGCAGCCTTCCCTGACCATGTTTGCCACGCCGTTGTGGAAGCGTGCCGACAGAGTGGGGATCGCAGTTCCATTGTGGATGTCTGCAATCAAGGCTTCGATGACTGGACGGGTGTCCACCTTCCCATCTTGTATCTCAAAATGATATGACCCGGGTTCTTCCATATCCACGGCTGACTCGAATTCGATTGCTGCTTGCGCTTCATAATTGACCCTTTGCCTGGCGCCCGCAAGGGCGGCTGCCGCGTCGAAAAGCCGGCCCATGCTGGAGGTTTGTGGCGTATTTAATCTGCGTTCGAGTTGAATCCGCAGCGCCAGCCTGTCTTCGTAACACAGGTCCTGCGCGGGAGCCAGGTCTTCCTCCCACTCCATTCCCAGCGACCAGAGCAATGCCAGCGCGGTTCGCGCCGGGCGTTTGATGGCAGCATCTCCTCCGGGCAGTGGGAAGTAATCCAGGTGGATTTTCCGCTCATATCCCGCGTAATCGGCAACCATGAATTCTCCCCCCCAAATGGCTCCATCCTCTCCATACCCGGTTCCATCAAAGGCTGCCCCGATGACAGGGTGGCTCCCATCCATTCCGTTATCTGCCATTCCAGCCGCAATGTGAGCATGGTGGTGCTGGACACGAAATGCCGGGAGATTTTCGCGTTCAGCGCGCTCCAGTGCATACCGGCTGGACAGGTAGTTTGGGTGCATATCATACGCGATGGCCTCAGGCCGGATGCGGAATAATCCTTCAAAAAGGGTAATTCCCTCCTTGAAGGATCTCAAGGTCTCGTAATTTTCCATGTCGCCAATGTGATGGCTGAGGAAAGCATACCGGTCGCGGGTCAGGCAAAACGTGTTTTTTAATTCCGGTCCGGTTGCCAGAATGGGAACGGATTCGAAGGGCAGCCTAAGGGAGTCGGGTGCATATCCCCTCGAGCGCCGTAAAAAATAGACTTGTTTTTCAAATATCCGCACCACCGAATCGTCACAGCGTGTATGAATGTCACGGTTGTGCATCAGGAAGGCGTCTGCCAGGACAGACAATCGCACGCGTGCCTCTTCATTTCCCGTGGCGATCGGCTCTTCAGACAGGTTGGCGCTGGTCATGACGAGTGCAGTCAGCGGCGGGTTGCTGTATTTAAACAGAAGGTAGTGTAGAGGCGTGTAGGGCAGCATGACTCCCAGGGAATCCTGTTTTGGCGCAGCCTCGTCCATGATCGAAGAATTGGCTCGTTTTTTGAGTAATACGATGGGACGCTGACGCGATTCCAGCAGGTCGCTCTCAGCGGGGCTGACAATGCAATTGCTTTTTATGGTTGCCAGGTCGGGCATCATTACTGCAAAGGGCTTGTCTACGCGCAGTTTCCGGCGGCGAAGTTCAGACACGGCGGCAGGATTGGTGGCGTCGCATGCCAGGTGGAATCCCCCCAACCCCTTGATCGCTACGATTCTTCCTCCCAACAGCAGTTCCTGTGTCTTCTTGATTGTGTTTTCCCCATCCAGTGTCTGCATTTCATTGTCAACCTGGGTTTCCAGCCAGATCTTTGGTCCGCAAACTGGACAGGCAATCGGCTGGGCGTGAAAACGCCGGTCGAGCGGATTCTGGTATTCCGCCGCGCAGTCCGGGCACATCGCAAACGATGACATGGTTGTATTTGGGCGATCATACGGAATGTCGGTAATGATGGTAAAGCGCGGTCCGCAGTTGGTGCAGTTGATGAACGGGTAGAGATATCGCCGGTCGTCAGGATTTAAAAGTTCCCCCAGGCAATCTTCGCAAATGCTTACATCCGGAGAGATGGGCTGGAAGGCGCCTTCCACAGCCTTGGAATCGATGATCTCAAATCCGCTGAATTTTCCCGGTTCTCCGATTGAAATTTCGAGCGTGTCGATTCGTGCAAGCGGCGGAAGTTCTTCTTTTAACGCCTGCACAAATTCGTCCATTTTCCCAGGCAGCCCATCCACTTCTATGTCTACCCCGGCGGAGGTGTTGCGCACCCAGCCCGACAGTCCAAAGCGGACAGCCAGGCTGTAAACGAACGGCCTGAAGCCAACTCCCTGTACAATTCCGGTTATGTGGAGCTTTGTGCCGCGCAGTTCAGACATGGCTTTGGATGTTGGTTTATTCCATCCCCAGGTTCTTCACTAAAAATGCGTAGATATCCGTCAGCTCATCGATGAGGATCGCAGTCGGTTTACCCGGTCCATGACCCGCCTTCGTCTGGATGCGGATCAAAGTGGGAGCATCCCCTACCTGGCATGCTTGTAGTCGGGCGGTAAATTTAAAAGAATGTCCCGGCACCACCCGGTCGTCATGATCTCCGGTTGTGATCAGCGTGGGCGGATATTTGATCCCGGGTTTGAGCTTGTGGTAGGGTGAATAGGCATAAAGAGTCTTGAACTCATCGGCATTGTCGGAGCTCCCGTAGTCGCTGACCCAGCCCCATCCGATCGTAAACTTATGAAAACGCAGCATGTCCATCACGCCCACGATGGGCAGGCATGCTCCGAACAAATCCGGGTGCTGGGTCATGCACGCCCCCACCAACAGCCCGCCGTTGGAACGTCCTTCGATGGCCAGCTTGGGTGTCGAGGTGACCTTTTCGGCGATTAGCCATTCAGCGCAGGCCGTGAAATCGTCGAAAACGTTTTGCTTGGTGTGGATCATCCCTCCTTGATGCCATTCCTCCCCGTATTCCCCGCCGCCTCGCAGGATCGCCACCGCGTAAACTCCTCCCATGTCCAGCCAGGCCAGGCGGCTGACTGCAAAGACTGGGGTCTGCGAGATGTTGAAGCCCCCATATCCGTAAAGCAATGCAGGGTTTTGTCCGTTTAGTTTTAAATCTGCCCGGTGCACCAGGAACATCGGGACTTTCGTGCCGTCCTTGCTCGTGGCGAAAACCTGGCGCGTAATATAAGGACTGAAGTCAAATTTTATGGATGGCTTGAAGATTATTTCACTTTTGCCTGATCCGAAGTCGTAGCGAAAAACAGTTACGGGATGGGCAAAGGAGTGGAAGAGATAATACATTTCCCTGTCAGATCGGCGTCCCGCCAGCGTGGAGACATACCCATATGTCACCGAGCCCAGCGTGGGCAGTTGTACCTCCCCCAGGAAATTTCCATCCATCGAGAAGTATTTGATCAATTCGTGGGCGTCATGCAGGTAAATGATGACAAATTTGTCGTTGATGATCGTTACGGTTTCGAGGGTATCGCTGCTTTCAGGGATCAGGGTTTTCCAATTGTTCTTTTCCGGGTAATTGATGTCAATCGCGATCAGGCAGCTTTTCGGTGCATCCCGGTCGGTTTGGAAATAGAACACCGGGCCGTCGTTGCCGATAAAGTAGTACGCGGCTTCCAGCTCCGGGATCAGTTCGACCACCTCGCCCTTGCTTTGCAAGTCTTGATAGAAAAATCGGTTGCGTGTGTCAGTCCCCTGGGAGACCGGGATCACCAGGTAACGCCCGTCGTTGCTGACTTCTGGACCAAAACCCCATTCCGGTCGGTCAGGTCTGGCGTAGACGAGCGTGTCTTCGCTTTGCGGGGTGGTGAGGTGATGAAAATGGATGGTTTGGTTATAGTTGGCTTCCTGGTAAACTTCACCTTCCGCAGGCGCGGCATAACGGCAGTAATAAAAGCCGCTGTTGTCGTGGGCCCAGGCTGCCCCGCTGAACTTGCTCCATTCCAGGGTTTCAGGTAGGTCTTCCCCATTGGTTACGTTTCGGACGCGCCATTCCACCCAGTCCGACCCGGACCTGGAGATGGCATATGCCAGCCAGTTGCCGTCTTCGCTCACCGACCAGGTATTCAAGGCCGCAGTCCCATCTTTGCTTATAGTGTTGGGATCGAGCAGTACCTTTCCGGTGGC
>JADGQC010000171.1 GCA_017882125.1 Anaerolineales bacterium | reverse complement strand
CGGCTGGCGGAAGACCTTTTACCGTATTATTTCCCTGGGTTTCCGTGGCACCGAAGCTGAATGGAAGCATTTGAAATCGGCCATGAATATCTTCGCATTCGCCATCATCCCGGTCATGTTCTCCGTCCATACCATCGTTTCCTGGGATTTCGCCATGGCAACCCGGCCGGGTTGGGCATCGTCCGTTTTCGGTCCTTATTTCGTGATCGGGGCTCTTCAATCGGGCATAGCCGCAGTTCTTATTGTCCTTTTTATTATTCGTACGACGATGAAGAATATGAAATATTTTATCCGGCCCGAACATTTCGATTTCCTTGGAAAATTGAGCCTGATCGTCTCGATGGCCTGGGCTTACTTCTTCTTCAATGATTACCTGGTGCCGTGGTATGGCGGGGATAAGTTCGATAAACTCCTCCTCGATTTTCATGCTCACGGACCCTTTGCCTGGGTGTGGGTCTACATGTTGATCGGCAATATTGTCATCCCATGGGCAATTCTTTGGAATAAGAAATGGAGACGGAAACCCTGGCTGATGTTGATCGTTGGGATCGTGATCAATGTCGCCATGTGGATAGAAAGGTTCGTGATCATTCCGGTATCCTTGACGATTACCCGCATGCCATTCACATGGCGCCTGTACCACCCGTCAATTGAAATCCCGCTAACCATTGGCACCTTTGCCTTGTTCCTACTGCTTTACATGTTGGCATCCCGCCTGATCCCACTGGTGTCGGTCTGGGAAGTCCAGGAAGGGCAGAATGCCCATACCCTTCGAAAAGTTGGGAAAGCTGAGATACCCTCCGTCAGCGAGGTTGATTGATTGATGAGGATGGCTGTATGGCTGAAACCGTGACTTTATTAGCTCTTTTTGCTGACATCGACCCGGCTGTTATCGCGATCGATAAGTTGCACGAAATGGGCATCGACGATAAAAATATGGACGTTATCTCCGGCATCCCATTCAGCCATGAAACATTGGGCCGGCCCAAGGTTTCGACGATCGTCCCGCGCCTGGCGCTGGGGGGTGCCATGCTTGGGTTGATTGCAGCCTTATTCTTTATTTTTGGTATTCCAGCGCTATTTCCCTTGCATGTGGGTGGTCAACCGGTGTTTCCGATCCCGCCGTTCTATATTATTGGTTTTGAAATGATCATGCTGGGTTTGATGGGCATGGCATTTCTTGGATTGTTCGTGGCGGGTCGTCTCCCCTCTTATGAACCTAAAGTGTATGTCCCCGAGATTAGCGATGGAAAGATAGCCTTGGTTTTCCCATGTTCGGATGAGAAACAGTCACAATTCAAGGATGCCCTGATCTCCCTGGGCGCGGAGCAGGTCAGGCCGGTGGAGGCGAAGACGCTATGAACCCCGCTTATAAGCGACTGACCATTGCCGGGTTGTTCCTGTTGATCGCTCTCGTGGTTGTGGAAATGTTTGCGTATGATGTGATCAAAATTAGCTGGGTCAGTTTCATGGAGATCCAGCCCGCCTTCCAGCCAATGTACCATCCCTTGCCGGTGCCTACCGATGCGATCCCGGTCGAAGGTGTTGCTTTCAGTCTTGATTTGGGGGTGCCGCCGAATCCCATATCTGCCGACCAGACCTCCCTCCAGCGTGGCAATGAATTATTCCAGATTAACTGTGTTGTCTGCCATGGTACCGGGGGCAGGGGGGATGGGCCGATCGCTTCCAAATTGCTGAACAAACCATTTGACCTGACCAGTTTCCCCATCCATTCAATCACGGATGGTGGCATCTTTTTTGTCATCTCGACCGGTGTGCCCGGAAAAATGCCGGCCCTGAATGAAAACCTGACCGTTCGCGAGCGCTGGGACGTCGTGAATTATGTAAGGACATTGAAATGAGAGTTGGTGGGCGGGTCCAACGGGTGCGGAGGAATAATTTTTATGATACGCCATTTTAAGATCTGGGTAACCACTTTGGGGCTTGTCCTGGCGGGTCTTATTTTATTTTTTGCCGGATCACTATATGTGGGAGGGTGCAGCTACCATAATAATTGTGTCGACGGGGGCCGGGCGCAATTCACACACACTCCCATCGCCACCCTCATCCCGGCTACCCTTCCAGCAAACGCACTTCCGTTCCCATCTTCTTCCAGCTCGGATAACTGCACCGTTACCGCCCAGGTGCTATTATCGGCATGGGTCTCGGCCGGATTTTCTGAGACCCAGGCTTTTAACTTTACTGACCTCAATAATGTTGCCTGTGAAGCCTCATATACTGACCTGCAGCCATTGTTCTCGCAGTCAAATCTTTGGTATTCCGGTTCCCTGGCTTGCACAGACTGTCATAACGCGGCCCTTTCCAAGGCTGCCTCTGCTCAATTGGACTTGAACAGTTATGCCGGAGTGGTGGCGGGGTCGCATCGATCTCCAGGGTCCACCACTGGTGTGGATATATTGGGTGGCGGGGACTGGCAAGCCTCTACGCTAAACCAGGTACTGTTCGTAACCCATCAAATGCCTTATGGCCTTCCGGCAAATTCAGTGCCGGCGGGTGGGCCAACCATCCTGGCAGGGTTGCCGCTCGCCGTTGTAAATGCCACCCCTGAACCCACGCCTTCGGGGGAAGAGATTGCCCGTCCGAACACTCCCGGGGGAACGGGATCTGCAGTTGATCTAACCGGCGACCCGGTGGTGGGCAAGCAGATTTATATTGACAACTGCCAGATGTGCCATGGGACGGAAGGCAAAGGGGATGTCTTAAACCCCGGCACTGATGATGGTACAGTCCCGGAATTGAACCCCATTGACTCGACTCTGGTAAGTTCAGATTACTCGACGTATGCCTATAATATGGATCTCTTTATCCAAAATGGCTCAAGGCCTGCAGGGGTCAACCCATCTCGCGTTATGCCCCCCTGGGGATCTCAAAACGGCCTGACACAGCAGCAAATTGCAGACGTAATCGCCTATATTATCAACCTGAACAAGTAATTGAACGATAGCGCGTTCATTGTCCCCGGATTACCTGAGTAACGACTCCCTCGGGTCAAAATGGTTGGATAAATTCATTCAAAATAATATACAATGAATGTGACTGTTGAAAGAATTGCGATATAAACAGGTAATAATCCTTTGGAAATTATTTTATTAGCCCGCTGGTAAATAATACATTTACCTGCTCTGGTGTAAAAATAGACCCGCAGTACCATTCATATTCTTAGTATCAGGAGAAGGAAATTTGGATGCCTTGATTTTGTCTCGTTGGCAGTTTGCCGTCACCACGATCTACCATTTTTTCCTTGTCCCGCTGACGTTGGGACTTTCGCTTCTGGTGGCAATTTTTGAAAGCCGCTATGTTGCCACAGGGGACGAAACTTACCTGCGCCTCACGAAATTCTGGGGCAGGATCTTTCTTATTAATTTCGCGGCGGGGGTGGTGACCGGCATTGTACAGGAATTTCATTTTGGCATGAACTGGTCAGGATATGCCCGCTTCATGGGCGATATCTTCGGCGCCCCCCTGGCGATCGAAGCCTTGCTGGCTTTCTACCTTGAATCCACGTTCATCGGACTGTGGGTTTTTGGGTGGGATAAACTTCCCAAGAGGATGCACCTGGCGGCCGCCTGGCTGGTGGCGATCGGCTCTAATATTTCAGCCGTATGGATTTTGATTGCCAACTCGTTCATGCAAAACCCGGTCGGGTACGCCATCGAGAATGGCCGGGCTGTGATGACCAGTTTTCTTGCACTCATCACCAATCCAAATCTACCCTATCAATATTTTCATGTCCTGGCAGCCGGCATCTGTACCGCTGGCTTCCTGGTTTTGGGGTTTAGTGCCTGGCACCTGCTTCACAACCAGGATGCCAGCATCCAGCTATTTCAGAAGTCCTTTCGGTGGGCGGCTGTCTTTGCTCTGATCGGCGCAATCACGGTAGGATTATTGGGTGACGCCCACGGCAAGTTTCTGGGCAAAACCCAGCCGATGAAGATCGCTGCCGCAGAAGCTCTCTGGTCCACCCAGGATCCAGCCGATTTCATATTGGTGGCTTCGATTGATGAGGAGAATTTGGAGAACAAGTTCGAAGTCACGATCCCAAGCGCATTATCTTTCCTCCTTTACAACCGCTTCTCAGGCCCGGTGGAAGGTCTGAATGACCTGCAGGAAGATGCTGTGCAGATGTACGGTCCCGGCAACTATATCCCGCCGGTAACAATCTCGTTTTGGTCCTTCCGCATTATGGTGGGCTCAGGTCTCTTGATGCTCCTTCTGGCATTGCTGGCGTTGCTACAGCCCAGGCTCAAATTCCTGAAGCAGAGTCGTTTATTTTTGAAGCTCCTCCTTCCCGCCATCCTGCTTCCCTACATCGCCAGCACATTCGGGTGGATCCTGACCGAATCAGCTCGCCAGCCATGGATCGTCTATGGTCTGCAAATGGTGCAGGATGCAGTTTCCCCCAACGTGACCGCAGGCACAGTCCTGTTTTCGTTGATATTGTTTACCGTTCTCCTCGGCGGGTTGATCGGTGTCACTGGCTGGTTGATTTTTACATCCGGGACATCCCAACCGCAGCCTGTTGGTGCTGAAGCCAGAGTCGATAAATAGAGGCAGGAGGAGAAAAATGAGTCTCAACACTGTTTGGTTTGTTCTGGTAACAGTCCTGTTTATCGGTTTCTTCTTCCTGGAAGGCTTTGATTTCGGCGTGGGCATGCTGCTGCCTTTCCTGGGAAAGGATGATAATGAGCGCAGGGCGATTATTAATGCCATCGGACCGGTTTGGGATGGGAACGAAGTCTGGATGGTCACCGCGGGTGGAGCGTTGTTCGCCTCCTTTCCAAACGTATACGCCACGCTTTTTAGCGGATTTTATCTGGCTCTGGTCTTAATGCTGGTGGCTTTGATCTTGCGCGGCGTTTCATTCGAGTTCAGGGGCAAGCGTTCTGGCAAAAAATGGCATTCCTTATGGGACTGGGCTATTTTCACTGGCAGTCTTCTTCCGGCACTTTTGTGGGGTGTGACGGTCGCGAATTTGATGCGTGGTTTTGCCATCGATCAGGATATGAACTATTTCGGTGGTCTTCTGCCGCTGCTGAACCCCTTCGCGTTGCTGGGCGGAGTAGTCTTCGTTTCCCTGTTTATCATGCACGGCGCGAACTTCCTCGCACGAAAGGTTTCGCCCGAATTAGCGCAGAAGGCAAAGCAGTTTGCTTTTTCTTCCTGGATTATAGCTACCGTTTTGACCGTGGGATTTCTAGCCTGGACCTTCATTGCCACCGACATCCTGACAAAGCCCGGCATCAATGGGCTTATTCCTGCCATCCTGGCTGCTTTCGCTTTGCTTATAACCGGTTGGCTCATTCGCACCGGGAAGAGCGGATGGGCTTTTATCACCGGTTCCCTTGTAATTGTATTTGCCACCCTAATGGTCTTTGCCGGTCTTTATCCCCGGATTCTTATCTCCACTCTCGATCCCTCCTGGAGCCTGACCATTATGAATGCGGCTTCGTCGCCGTATACGCTCAAAGTAATGACTATCGTCGCAGCCATATTTTTACCGGTTGTCCTGGTTTATCAAGGATGGACCTACTGGATTTTCCGCAAACGAGTGGAAGCCAATCCGGAAAAACTTGTATATTAGGACATTTGATTCAGTCCAAGTCAGTATAAGTAATGCAGAAGTGCTCTATTCCAGCTCTTCTGCATTTTAAAATGTAAACCGGTGAAGGAAGATAAGGGCTTAATTGATAAATGAGATTATAATTGTCTTAATTATAACCAATCGGTAAATGGAATTTATTTGAATGTCCGAACTTATTCTTGTCACTGGTGCAACAGGTTACATAGGTGGGCGTTTAGTCCCTCGGTTGCTCGAATCTGGCTACCGCGTTCGCTGCCTGGTTCGGGATGGAACCCGTTTGCA
>JADGQC010000170.1 GCA_017882125.1 Anaerolineales bacterium | reverse complement strand
TGCCACTGCTCAGGGGAATGCCACCCTGATTGCAAATACGCACCCCGGGCGGAGACTGAGCGATGTCCTCGCCCAGGGTCAGCATGCCTATGCCAGTGTGGGGTTTCCTGATGAGTGGCGTCAACACCATCAAGGTGGTGTGGTGGGTTATGAACCGCGCGAATATCTTGCCACGCCAACTTCACCTGAAGTGATCGCTCAGGGTCAGGCATTGGCCTGGAATCCCTCCATCGCTGGGGCTAAAATGGAGGACACAATCCTGGTTGGTGCACAATCCAATGAAACATTGACCTCCACAAAACTTTGGCCTGATATGTGCATACAAATTCCCGGCCAGCCCGGCCAAGTTGCATGTGCATTGGCTTTGGAAGCATGAAGTAAAATCTAGGAGTTGCATTATGTACGGAACAAATGAAAAAATCTTACGGGTAAACCTCTCGACCGGCGTTTCGACCGAGGAAACTATCAGTGAAGATTTTTATCGTCTTTACCCGGGTGGCAAGGCTCTGGCAGGTTATATACTTTTAAATGAGATTCCCGCCAACACCGAGCCATTTTCGCCGGAAAATGTCCTTGTCATCGCAAACGGTTTGATGACTGGCGCGCCAGTCTCCACAGCCACACGCTATGTTGTTTCAGCTCGATCACCGCTAACCAATGGCTATGGCGAATCAGAAGCAGCTGGCTTCTGGGGACCTGAACTCAAGATGGCGGGGTTTGAAGCCATTGTCGTTACCGGACGGGCTGAACAGCCAGTTTATTTATGGATCCATGATGGCCAGGCTGAGATCCGTCCAGCAACCCATCTATGGGGTCAAGTGACCGCGAAGGCTCAAGATATAATCCGCACTGAGTTGGGCGATGAGAAGATCCGTGTTTTGCAAATCGGAATTGCGGGTGAAAATCTGGTCCGATTCGCTGGCATCACTAATGACTTACGCCATTTCAACGGGCGCACTGGCATGGGCGCAGTAATGGGCTCAAAGAACCTGCGGGCAGTTGCTGTGCGCGGCAAACAACGTTACCAGGTGCTTGCGCATGACCCTTCGACTCTGATGGCGCTGGGTAGCAAATTGGCAAAAGAGGTGCGTGAAAATCCCCAAAGTTGGGATTTGCAACAACGGGGAACGCCAGGCCTTGTTGAGCCTTTAAACGTGGCTGGCATGTTGCCAACTCGTAATTTCCACCAGGGGGCTTTCGAGGGCGTAGATGAGGTCAAATGGGAGGCCTACGAAAAACAGCTGCTCACTGCACGACGCAGTTGTTATGCTTGCGCCATACGCTGCAAACGGGAAGTGGCTATTAACGGGCAAGTATCCCAATATGGCGGACCGGAATATGAAACTGTTGGCGCTTTTGGCCCGAACTGCGGCGTCAATGACCTGCATGCCATTGCCAAGGCCAATGAGCTTTGCAATGCATACATGCTCGATAGCATTTCCACTGGTTCAACGATCGCCTTTGCAATGGAATGTTTTGAACATGGCTTGATAGGCTTGGATGATACGGATGGCATTGACCTGCGTTTTGGCAATACCGAAGCCATGCTGATCATGATCGAGCGCATTGCTCGACGCCAGGGCTTTGGTAATTTACTGGCCGAAGGGAGCAAGCGCGCTGCTGAGAAAATTGGAGGGGATGCTCATTTCTTTGCCATGCAAGTCAAGGGCCAAGAAATGGCGATGCACGAACCACGCGGTAAATATAACGTTGGGATGGGTTATGCCATCTCTGAAATCGGCGCTGATCATCTGGTCGTGACGCACGATACCATGCTGACTAACCCAGAATCACTTACTTTCAAGAGTGCCCAGGTGCTTGGAATTCGTCATACCCAACCAGCGCGTAATTTAAATGAAGAAAAGGTGGAACAGTTCTATATCCTGGAAAAATGGAACAGCCTGGAGAAGGTGATTGGTTATTGTTTCTTTGGTCCGGCACCGCGTTCCTTCATACAACCGGATGATGTGCTGGCCTCGATCAATGCTGCTACGGGTTGGAATATGACATTGCAGGAAGCGCTGCAAATCGGTGAACGCGCCACGAATATGGCGCGGGTATTCAATGTACGGGAGGGGTTCACTCGCAAGGACGACCGCCTGCCAGAGCGGATGTTTCAGCCGTTGGAAAACGGGGCTCTCAAGGGGCAGAGCATGCAGCACGACGAGTTTGAGAGAGCGCTCACCAGGCTTTATGAATTGAAGGGCTGGGATCCCGAGACCTCCATTCCCGGGCGCAAGCGGTTGGAGGAATTATCATTAGGCTGGGCTGCGGATTTATTGGAGCGTTCGGGTTTACCCACCTGAAATATGAAACTCCATCTTGGCGGAAATCTCCCATTCTTTGCACCCAAGCGGCAGAAGGAACTGGAAGTTCCTCTTCAAGAACCTACTCGCTTGAGAGATGTTCTTACTAAACTGGGCATTCCCGTTTCTGAAGTCTACCTGACGGTGTTGAATGGCGAACTTGTGACCCTGGATGAAACCCTGGTAAGCGATTCTGATGAGGTTCGGTTGTATCCGCCGATAGACGGTGGATAAAAAAACCGCCGGTGGTGACACTGTGTGGGTTCAACCCTCTCTTGCCTTTCAGATTTTATTCACCCCGTAGAGAACTTGTTTTATAAATAACCAGCAAATTAATAGGTAGTTTCTTATTAAGTTTCGTTCCCTTGGTTCGAGGCAACCACCTTCTATCCAGCACCCTGTTGAGCAGGGCTAAGTAAATGTCTAAAGAAATCACATCTAATAACCAGACTTGTCTCACTTTTATTCCTCCAAGTTTTCCTGGCGCAGTAATCGCCGTAGATACTGTTGGCTATATACTCTATTCGTTTAAAGATTTCTTTCAAAAGGATGTAAGTTCTTGGCCTTGCCTAATTAAAGAAATTATCCCGAACTCACTTTGAGGGTGACGGGCAATTACTCTAATTTACCTCGCTGCACAAATCACAGCATCTCCAAGAATTGCTCGACACGGAGTTTGTGAAGTTCGGGATTGTTCCAATCTGGTGTCCCCAAGCAGACCTGAACCGTTGTTTTATCCTTGAGCTATTTTCATTTATAGTTTCCAGAAGCAGGAATAAAAAACTGCAAACCTAATTAGTCAGTTTGCAGTTATTTTTAGGTGGGCCCGGCAGGAGTCGGACCTGCGACCAAGCGATTATGAGTCCGGATGTCCCATTTCCATAGCTTCCACTCCTGGATTTTACCCCCATATTTGGTGGTGCTCTTGTACGCTACCGTACCAAATATGGGGGATCACCTTTTTGGGGGCAAAAACCGACAGCAACCCTACCGCAACTCATTTGTGAGCGGTTTCACAATCTCCTCGATCATCCTGGCTGCCGCCTCCTGCGAACGGGCCATCGCGTGCCCGTAGATATCGGTGGTGACGCTCGCCTTGGAGTGACCCGCCCTACTCTGGACTGTGTTGACCGGTGTGCCGTTGTCAAGCAGGATCGAGATCGAGGTGTGCCGCAGGTCATGAAAGCGGATGTCGGGGAGACCAGCCTGTTGAAGGATCTGCTTGAAGGCGCGTGAGACCTTGGTCTGGTCGATGTAGGTGCCAATGGAGGTTGTGAAGATCATGCCGTGTTCCTTCCAGCGATTGCCTGCAACAGCTTTCTGCATCTCCTGCCTCTCACGGTGCTCTTTCAGCAAGGCAATGGCCACTTTGCCCACCATGATGTGCCGTCGGCCGGACTTAGTCTTCGTCGGTACCAGCGCACCCCCTTCATAACTGACCGGCTGAAGCTGCCGATCGACCCGCAGGATGCTCTTCTCCCAGTCCACATCCGTCCACATCAGGCCGAGGATCTCGCCTTTGCGCATGCCGGTGGTTAGGGCTAGAAAGAAAAGCGTTTCATTGGGATGGCCTTTGGCTGCTGTTATAAAAGTGCGTGCCTGCTCCTCGGTGAAGATGCCGTATCGTTTCGTCTCCACCTTGGGACGCTCGACGGCCTCCAGGGGATTGTGACCGATCAGGCCTTCCTTGACCGCCTGGGCGAACGCACAGCGCAGAGTGACGTGGACCAGCTGGATGGTGCGAGCCCCTTTCCCTTCCGACTGCATCCGCAGGTACAGCTGACGGATGTGGACCGGGAGGATGGCCTGCAGCCGCATCCTGCCCAGCGCAGGTAGGATGTACAGGTTCATATAGCGACGATAGTTGCGCACGGTGCTAGGCCTACGGGCGAGTATTTTCCCGGAGAGCCAGCTCTCCATGTACTGTTGGAGGGAGACCTGGGCGTCATCGAAGGTCAGGCCATGGTCGATCTTGTCCAGGGTCGCGTTGACCCAGTCACGGCATTCCTTCTGGGTTTTGCCGTACTTCGTGATCCGTCTGCCATTCAGGCTGACCTGTGCACACCAGCGTCCGTCCTTCCGCTTGAAGATGCTGCCTTCGTTGTTGCCTCGCTTACTTGCCATGTTCATTTCTCCTTTCTGTGACTTCAGGGGTCCAGTAGGGAGGAACGAATGGAAAAGCTTGTGCTATTCGACTGTTAAGGTTCGGAAAATTCATCGTGATTATCACTCTAAACTGGACAATAAGCAATCAAGTCTTGCAGTCATTATACCAGAACAAATGTTCTTGAGTCAAGATGTGGATTCTAGTATTCTAGTGATCGGGCATAAACTTAGCAGATCATATGTTCTGATTTAGGCAAAACACTCATCGCTGTCAAACGATGAGTTTTATCAGTTCATCGGCTATCAGTGAAGTTAAACAACTGACAACAACCTAATTGACTCAACTATTGCGTCCGATTGGGCTGGTTCTTAAGCGCCATAATGGCGGCCTGTACACGATTATGCACCTGCAGCTTTTGCAGGATATTCGTCACATAATGCTTCACCGTTTTTTCCGTCAGGTGCAATTGCAGTCCAATTTCTTTGTTACTCGTTCCTGCAGCGATCAACGCCAATATTTCGTGTTCGCGCTCTGTCAGCTTTTCGAAGGTGCTCTCAGTTTGTTCATTCCGGGAACCTGTGGTCATTTCAGAAAGCAAATTGGCCGCCAGGGTGGGAGTCACATAGATTTCGCCAGATTGCACAATATGCAGAATGTTCACCAGCTCACGTGCCGCCACGCCTTTCAGCACATACGCACGCGCCCCGGTCTTAAGCGCGGTCATCACATTCAATTCCCCTTCGGAGCCGGTTAGAATAATGATCTTTACCACCGGGTAATTTTCGACTATCTCCTGCGCGGCATTTAGTCCGCCACCAGGCATACTGATATCCAGGAAAATAATATCTGGTAAAAACTCACGCGCCAAACGCAAAGCATCTTCCGCACTTGCACCCTGCCCGACGATCTCAATATCTGGTTCGGTTGACAGAACTGAGAGCATACCTTCACGGAAGATGGAATGATCGTCAATAATCGCAAGACGAATTTTATCCATGGGTTTCCTCACTCATTGGCTGGAGCGGTAGGCTAACGGTCACACGGGACCCGTGTTGGATTTCGCTTTCGATTGTGAACGCGCCTCCCTGGCTTTCCACTCGCTCCCGCATCCCAGCCAGACCCAGATGATCCTCCCAATCAAACGATTGGTTGACGTCAAAGCCGGGACCCTGATCTGAGACTTCTATTTCAATTCGACCCTTATCACCTCTCGCGTTTACTTCCTGGCTCGCGCCACCAGCATGGCGGAAAGCGTTATTCAGTGCTTCCTGAACGATCCGGTAAACCGTGATCTTCACTGGCAGTTCAGTTTGTTCTGGTAGATTGGCAGTGGTCAGTTTGACTTTGGTGCCTGTCCGTCGTTCGTGTGAATTCACAACACGCACCAGTACATCCTCCAATCTTAAACCATCCAATTCTGGAAGCCCAAGCCCGCTTGCCAGAGCACGCACCTCTCGTATCGCATTCTGCATGGAAGTTTGGATCGCGGGCAGTTGTTCCTGTAGAGTGTTGTTGGGAATGAGTGTTTGGCTGATTGGCTTCTGTCCGATCAC
>JADGQC010000169.1 GCA_017882125.1 Anaerolineales bacterium | reverse complement strand
ACCGTCCATTTTAGCAAAGCCACCTTTGTTGGCGATGGCGTTAACAGCCTGCGCCTGACCCTGAATGCAGACGAACCCATCCAGACGGTGCATGGGATTACCCCGGATCAACTCGAATTGGGCAGACCAGACCGGGTGGATGACTTATACGGCGGTGGTAATTTCGCCGGGAGTAAGGATATCTTTGTCGAACTCATCCATGGGAGCGAGAAGATCACTGGAGTGATCAACCTCCCGATCGTGAGCGCCACTGTCATCGTCCAGGGTCCATTCGTATTTACATTCAAGTTGTCTGACACGCCAGCGATCACCCCCACCCCGCTGGTTGCCAACCCTGGCGACTTCTCACCTGCGCCCACGCCTACACCCATGTCACTTGAAAGATACTTTTACAGCGGACAAACGCTGCAGGGAGGCGACCTGCTATACGCGGCCTGGAATGGGAGTCAGAGTGATATCTACCGGTATAACCCGGCGGGAGGAACAGCTCCAGCGTTGTTCATGACACTACCTGGCCAGGTATTTTCCATTTACGTGCACACGGACCGTGAAGGGGTGGATTATTTGGCCGGCGCGTTCAATCCGGATATGGTGGTGGAAAACTCAGCCCTTTATACGCTTCATTTCGGCGACCCCCTACCGCGATTGTTGCATACATCCCCCCACGGTATCCTTACATCGCCCACGTGGTCACCCGATGGACGCCTTCTGGCTTTTAACTTTCAATCTCCAGACCCTGGAGAGATCTTTCCGCGCATCGGCTGGATCGATATGAACTGCCGGAGCTCGGGCGAATGCCCGGTGCAGGTGTTGGACGCTCCGGCTGATTACAGGCTAAGCACCTCAGCGTTCTCCCCCCAGGGCTACTGGCTGGCAATGAACGGCGTTGATACCACCTATGGGGCGGGGGAGATCTATCTGCTTCCATTTGACGATAATGTGCAGCCCGGTGAATTGCAGAACTTCACTCATTCCGACCATCCTTACGATCAAAGCGCAGGCTGGATTGCCGGGAACAAATTGGTCTGGATGTGTACAGAGGACAACCCAAACGACCTGGCGAATGGCATTCCGAATATTTGCCTGCAGGATATTTCATCCGGCAGTTCGGTCCCACAAAAAATCTTTACGTACAATGATTCCTTCTGGTTCGGACTATCCAGCCAGGGGAATTACTTCTGGCAGAATGTCTTCGTCCGGATAGACCCGGGATCCTATCAGATGTGGCTGCACGACCGGAAGGGCAACAGCCGCATGCTCAGTGCGGTCCCCAACTTCGATGGGGGTTACGAGCGACCGGCCTTCTCGCAGGATGAACGCTTCCTGGCATATTTCTCAACCAGCAGTTACGATAAATCGGTGCCGGAAACCCTGCATATTGCCGAGACTGCAACCGGGCAGGAACTAGCCATTTTTGACAACATCAACCCGGTTGGCTGGATGGGCTGGGTTCCCTAGTCGCGTTGCGGTCATTGGATTGGGGAATCAAAACGGGGTTGGTGAGGGCAGAAATTCTTTACCAACCCCGGAGCATTTAATTATCTAGAACATCAATTGACCGAGCAATACCGCCACCAGGGTGACGGTGATATTGTCCACATCCTTGAACGGCAGGGATTCGACCAGCGTCCCGACCAGGGCGATGACCGTGATGGGAAGCAGGTAGATGCTGAAGGGCGAGGGGAAGACGCCCGCAATGACAAATATGAACAAAATGAAAGCCGCCAGTACCCAGCCTCCCAGCAGCATGCCCAGCGAGCCAGCCACCGATTTGCCCTTGCTCCACGGCAGCTTCGGGGATTGGATGCCGCGTCCCATGATGTCAGCCAGGCCGTCGCCGCCGCACATCAACATCAGGGCCACCATACCGATCGGGGAGGTCTTCCAGTAGACCAGGGTCATGACCACGAAGACAATGCCGTAGAAGAGCGGACCCCGCAAAATCTCGCGGCGGTCCCCGCTGCGCGACATGGCTTTGACAGAGGCCTCATCCTTCATGATGCCCAGTCCGATCAGGGCAAACTGGACGGTGATGGCAAACGGGACCAGCGCCGCCAGCCAGCGGGAATACCAGAGGTCCGGGAAGAACAGCCAGCACAGGACGAACAATGGGCCGGTGAGAATGTGGATAAGCTTGCGGCTGAGTCGGGATTCGATCCAGCCGCGGTGGGCGGCGAAATCCAGCAAACGCAATTCGATAAGTGCAGCAGCAAATGTGATGATCAGAGCGAGGAAGGGATTCATTGCTTCTCCGTTTACAAGATCAGGATATGCTTATTAAAACACTTTCAACTTGAATTGTATACGGGATGGATTCCATCAACCTCGAAATATTCGAAATGTGGAGGCAAAAACAATTGGGATCAAATGGGCATCCAAAGAACGAAACCCCAGGAAGAGCGTATGTTTCTATGCAACAGATTCCAATTCCGAATAAAATGGCTCTAGCATTCGTTATATATGTGAAGACCGCAAGCGACTCAAAAAAGGATGACTGGTGGCACAACCCCAAACAGCGGACACAGAAACCGGCCTGATCGAACAGGCCCAGCACGGTGACCGCAACGCCTATGGTGAACTGGTCCGCCGCCACTACCAGGGAGTAGTCCTGGTGGTCACCCGCATGTGCGGTGATGCCGGACTGGCGGAAGACGCCGCCCAGGAGGCCTTTATGCGGGCCTGGGTGAACCTGCCATTCTTCCAACCCAGGGGCAGCCTGCGGAACTGGATATACCGGATCGCGATCAACGCTGCGCTGGATGTGTTACGGCACAAGCCCGAGGAGACGCTCGAAGACG
This sequence comes from Anaerolineales bacterium, assembly GCA_017882125.1. Lineage (GTDB taxonomy): Bacteria > Chloroflexota > Anaerolineae > Anaerolineales > Villigracilaceae > UBA877. The sequence continues at coordinate 3,182 of JADGQC010000169.1, read as the reverse complement.
AGCAGGCCGGCAGGATGCCAGACCAGGGAGCGGGGCCGGAAACGGCCTTGATCGAAAAAGAACAGGCTGACGCACTCCGGCAAGCCGTGAAGTCCCTGCCGGAGGCAGCCCGGGCGGTGCTGGTGCTGAGGGAGTTCGGCGGGTTATCGTACCGGGAAATTTCAGGGGTGCTGGATGTGCCGATCGGAACGGTCATGTCCCGCCTGAATTACGCCCGGAACCGGCTGCGGGAAGTCCTTAGCAGCGAAATGGAAATAATGGAGATCAACCATGCATGAAGAAATGCGCGCCCTGCTGAATGCATACCTGGATGGCGAACTGCAAGGTCGGCGCCTGCGGGAGATTGAAGCCCACCTTGTTTCCTGCGCAGAATGTAAAAAGGAACTCGGGGAACTGCGCCTGGTCTCGCAGAAGTTACAGGCCGACACCAGCGTGGAAGCACCTTCCGCAGAGCGCTTTATATCACAACTGACCCTGAGCCTGCCGCGCCGGTCCCAACCCAACCCGCAGCCCAAGTCCATATCGCCAGCCTGGTGGCTTGTCCCGGCGGGATTACTGATGGGCTGGGTATTTATCCAGACGGTATATACCCTGACCGATCTGGTGACGGCTGCGAATTTGACCGGTTTGCTGGGCAGCGCCTCCGGTTGGCTGGGAAGCGGGCAGGAGTCAGCCTGGCTGGGCGCGGCGGCGACCCTGTTCGGCGGACAGATCCTGGCTCAGCCCGCCATCTCCCTGCTTAATAACGTGAGCGTGTCGGTCAGCAACTTTTTTATTGGGTACATATGGCAGGCAGTCATCGTCCTGCTCTACTGGGCCTGGCTGGGCGCCTGGTGGCTGCGGCACAACCGGCAGCCGAAAATTATGGAAAATACCGTTTAGTCAATATACCCATTCAAAATTGCTTTCAATGCCTTCCCCGGCGGCGGGGCCCCTAAGGGGTGCTGCGCGAACGCCGCCAGGAGCATTAATGGATAAGGAGAAAATATCATGATCAACGTCGGAAAAATCCTCAAACGTTCGTGGCACATCCTGTGGAATTATCGCATCCTATGGATCTTCGGCATCCTGCTGGTGCTTACCGGCGCCGGCGGGTCTGGCGGCGACACCCTGCGCTATTCCTTCGGCGGCAGCCGCGGTTACAACGGGAGCAACACCTACAACCCCAACTTCCAACCCGGGCCGTACCTGGTCCAGTTGACCAACTGGTTTAACCAAAACATCAAGCCCCTGTTCGTGCACCCCGACCAGCACGTAGCAACATTCATCTGGATCGGCTTGGCGTTCCTGCTCTTCTTTCTCATCGTGGGAGTGGTCGCTGCGTTCATCCGCTACGTCTCAGACACGGCGGTCATCCGCATGGTGGACGAATACGAACAGACCGGCACAAAGGTGGGCTTCAGGCAGGGCTGGAAGATGGGCTGGAACAGGCGTGCCTTCCGCATGTGGGTGATCGACCTGGTGATCAACCTGCCGGTGCTGCTGTTCGTGGGGCTGCTGGTCATATTGGGCCTGCTGGTTTACTTCAGCGTGGTCAGCGGCGGGAATGTGCTTGCCATTGGCGGGACAATCACAGCGATCGGGTGCGCGTTCCTGTTCGTTTTTGTCCTGGTCATCCTGATGGTCTTCCTGACCTTGCTGCGCCAATTCTTCATGCGGGAAGCTGCCCTTGAAGGGAAGAGCATTGGCGAATCCTTCAGGGGGGGATGGGCATTGTTCAAAAGCAACTGGAAGAGCGCGGCGCTAATGTGGCTGGTGATGCTGGCGATCGGTTTTGGATATGGGCTGGCAGGGACTCTCCTGTTCTTCCTGCTCATCCCGGCATACCTGATCCTGATCCTGCCGGCTGCCATTGTAGCCATCATTCCCGGCGCGATCGCCCTTGGTCTCGCCAGCCTCTTTGGCGCTGGACCAGTGGCATGGATCGTGGCTGCCCTGGTGGCCCTGCCGTTCTTCCTGCTGATCACACTGGCCCCGCTGACCGTGATCAGCGCCTGGTACCATCTCTACTCATCGAATGTCTGGACTCTGACCTACCGGGAGATCAAGGCGCTCGACCTGGTCAAACCGGAAGTGGTCACACCGGTCACACCTTAATCTTTTCGAATGAAGACAAAGCTTCTGGCTGGATTGATCAGCCAGGAGCTTTTGAGCTCTCGTAAGAGTATTTATTTCACTTTATAGATCGAAACAGCAATATTTTGATAAGCGAGTTCAGTGTAGCCTTGAGACACAGATAATTCCCCAAGGGCGTTGGTCAAGGTTACCCCCGATTGTGCATCCCCTTGAATAATCGGATTATGGATATAGAGATAATCAAATGCTAAATGGTTTTTATTAGCCCAATTTAAAACACACTGAAATGTTTGATCCAAACATGCTTTTACGCTGATTGATTCCGATTGGATTAATTTGAATGAACTATCTATATCCCATTCATATCCCTGCACTGTAGCAATGCTGGTACGGTCAGTTAAAGCAGGAAACCATTCCGAAGTGGGGTCGACGAATGGTGACATCCCAGTCAGCACCAGGAATTTACTCTGACTGCTTGTATTGGTTTTTATCCAATCAAATGCATTAATATCTTCGTTAGTGAGGGTCGATGAATTAAGTAACGCAAAAACGACTGCCAGGGAAGAAAAGATCCATAGACACGACAGCAGTAAAAATAATCCCTTGGATATTATTCCCGACAAGGGGTGCGGCTCGCCACCCTCCACCTGTGAGTGAACTGATAACCGATTAAATAATTGCAGGATTCCGACCAATGCGATACTGGCAAGAATTGCCACGCAGGGGCTTAAAGAAAGAGGGGCATTCCTGGCTTCCGAAACAAAGATCACCAACGCCCAAACAGGCACAAAATATTTTCGCTCAGCGATATGCCAGAATAATCCGAACAGTGCCAGGGATCCGATGGTTTGCAGGATAAATTCATGAGTTATACCGGATTGGAATAATTGCAGGTACCCAACAATCCCGTAATAGCCGGTTTTTCCGGCGGCGATAAAGGGGGAAATACCATTGTGAAATAAAACAGTTGCCCACCAGGGCGAGGTCACGACCAGGACCGATATTGCCACGAGCAGGGATTTCAATAGTCCTTTTTTATTTCTTCCAAAGAATAGAAAGAACACGACCGCGCTGGCAGCCGTATGCAGGGCGGTCTCAGGATGGCT
>JADGQC010000041.1 GCA_017882125.1 Anaerolineales bacterium | reverse complement strand
GTGCTTGATGGTGGCAAGGAGAAAACCCAAGCCAGGGGAAGAGGTGGCAGGATTCTCGACGACCAAAAGGTTCTTGTACAACGGATTTTGTAAATCTTCGAGGGAAACCGGGACCGGGAGATTGTGGGTTGAAAAATACATCTTATCGTAATTAATGCAAATATCCCCGTAATCCACGGGCAGAGCCTGGTCCGAAGAGTCGAGTTGGAATTCGGCAGGGATCTTCGCCAGGAGCTGGGAGGCGTATGGTTCATAAATCCCGGCAGCAAGAGCACGGGAGAGGAAGGTGTTGTCGACCCCATAGAACACATCCGCCAAGGGAGCATCCTTGCTGAGGATGGCTTTATTGAGCGCGACCCCCGCATCGCCACTTTTCAGGAAGACAAGTTTGACATGGTTGGCCTGCTCAAAAGCGGTGATGACCGACTGGCTGGCGGCAAAAGAGTCGTGGGTCATGACTGTGAGGGTGACCGGACCAGCAGAGGAACAAGCTGAAAACAGTGTGGCAATGAGCAGGAGTACGAGCAGAGGAATTCGCTTCATGGGAAACTCCAATCTTTTACGACAGCAGATGATGACTGTGAATGACCAGCAGCAACCCCGAATCCAGAGAGATGGAGGCTGACTCGCCCAGCAACTCATTACTCAGGCCACGGGATTTGGATGGGTGGAGAGTCTCACCATTGAGCGGCCAGCGCAGACCGATGGTTGTGATGCCGTTAACCTCCCCACCCCACGGGATGAGCGAGACAACGTCTCCCCTTTGACCCACGACCTGATCCTTGGTGCGGATAAACCAGGCTTGTTCCGTCCCGTCGTCCAGGCGGACGTCCAACCCTGCCAGCGAGGGATCGGTCAGGAGGGAAAGGTTTCCCAAGGCCTGGTCCAGGCGGTTTCCAAGCGCTCCAATAACAAGGATTTCGGTAAATCCAGCTGAAACCGAGTAGTCCAAGGCCAGTTCGAAATCCGTCTCGTCCTTGCTGCGCGGATAAAGACGGATCTCTGTTCCAGCAGCTTCCAGCTTGAGGCGGTCGTTAGGGCTCAGCGAATCAAGGTCGCCAATCACAAGGGACGGCAGCAACCCGAGAGCAAGCGCATGACGAGTACCACCATCGGCTGCAAAGATATGGTCGTTGGGACGGATCAATCTCCGGACCTGTTCAAGGTCAGGGATGCGACCGTTCACGAATATGACAGCACGCGGCATAAAATAAAGCCATCCTCGCCGGGGAGGATGGCTGGTGATACGCGAATGTCCCTCCGCCGGTATGATCCGGATCAGGTTCTGCGGGTCGAGGCTCATGGCCTCCTCTCAGCCCGGAACGCGGGCTCCCCGTTCAATTGTAGGAAAGAGTATACGGCGGGGGTGACCGCCTGTCAAGACAATAATCCGTTATTCGACCTTTTCACGGCGGAAGTCAACGAATCGATATCCGACGCCGCGCTCGGTCAAAATGTACCTGGGATCGGCAGGATCCTTTTCAAGTTTTTGGCGGAGATAGTTAATATACAGCCGAACATAATGCGGCTCATCCCGGTACTCGTACCCCCAGACTTTGGAAAGCAGCTGGTCATGGGAAATCACCCAGCCTGCGTTCTGCACCAGGTGGTAAAGCAGGCGATACTCGGTGGGGCGCAATTTCACGATTTTACCTTCGAGCCAGATTTCACGGCGGTCAAAATCTATCTTCAGGCGTTCGTCCACTTCGATCAAGCCGTGCATACCCCCGGTAACACCTTCGGTCCGGCGCAAAACCGCCTTCATGCGGCTGACCAATTCACGCGGGCTGAACGGCTTGGTGATATAGTCATCGGCGCCTTTCTCCAAACCGTGAACGCGATCGTCTTCCTCGCCCTTGGCGGTAAGCATGATGACCGGAACGCTGCTGATCTCGCGAATCATTTCCAATACTTCGAATCCATTCAGGTCGGGCATCATCACATCGAGCAGGATCAAATCGGGAGTGGCATCCCGCAAGCGTTGAAGAGCTTGTTTCCCATTGAAGGCTTCGATGACCACAAAACCATCGTGTTCCAGGTTCAAGCGGATGAATCGCACCATGCGTTCTTCATCATCCACCACCAGGATCTTGCGCCGCTTTAAGGTCTCTTCTTCCATGCTTATTCTCTTACAAAGCCAATGATGCGTTCTTCGCCCTCGCTGGGCATGACTTCAATAAACGAAATCTGGTTGACGGGCCAGATCACCGTAATAATATCACTGGACAAATAGTGAATGTCCTTGCCGTCGCGGCGGCGAGGATTGTGAATGGTAATAAGCGTGTCCCCTGGTTGGGGCAATTGGTCCAATTCACCGCAAACAGGATCTTCGTTTGAAATATGAACAATCACCGTATGGGCCATTCAACCAACCTTTGCTATTCGATCAGCACTTGGATTTTTAGTTTGCCCAGGTAGATCACATCTCCGTGAGCGACCGTCGTCTCTATATAAGGCTGCAAGCGATTACCATTCAAATAGGTACCATTGGAAGAGCCCAAGTCCATGATCACGATGTGATCCTGGATCAATTTCAACACTGCGTGAAGGCGGGATACACCGTTGGCGTAGGCATTTTGCGGGGACAAATCAACATCCGGGATAATTGGTTGACCTTCCGCCGACCGTCCGAGGGTAAACTCCGTGCGGTCAGCCAAGGGCAGGATCTGACCGCTTTCGATCATATTCAAAGAGATCCAGGACTGCAAATGAACGGCAGGAGGTGGAGGAAGCTGGGTGCGTGTTGCATCGCGCTGAGCTTCCTGGCGAGTTTCAGCGGTATGAATTTTATGAGTGGCAATGGTCATATCTATCAGTTGAGCCCCGCATTTGCTGCAATAGATTGCGCCGCTCATTTCTTTGTGTTGACAATTCGGACAAATAATCATAAGTCTTCTGAGCCTTTCCCTGACGTCAACAGGGCGCGTGTCCCATATTTTATCTCTTTTCCGCCTTGTTGTGAAAAGGACTTATTTTGTTGAATGTTTTCGGCTTCCAATAAGGCAGTGCGAGCCAGGCCGCGCTCGCCCCGGGAAAGCAGATGCGTCGCCAGGCGATGCAAGTGCTCGGAAGCCTGGTCATAATCACCAGCCGTGACCTCCAGGCGTGCCTGCTCCTGGAGGCGATAAAGTTTCAAGCGGGAGAGTGCCTCCAAAATAGCGGTGGGAGGCACTTCCACGCTGGCTTCATCTCCAACAGGGCGAACCAGGCGAATGGGAATTGGCCTGGTTATCGAGATTTCATTCATCAAAGTGACTGAAATCCTTCCTTCAAATAAAGTGACCTGGTTTTGCTCAACATTTTGAGGCTGGACAACAAACTCCATCAGGACTTTAAGGGGTGTTTGCTGGATGACAGGGCCCAGCAGCATTGGGCTTTCATATGACAGTACGCCTGCCTCGGGCTGTAAACGAAAGGCATAGCGCAATTCAATCCCTTCGGGGATTTTAAAATCTATGCGGGTTTCTTCGGCATAAGCACTACCAAGCTGGTTGAATTTATCAAGCAGTTTTTCCTGGATATCCTGAGGCCGAGAAACATACATGCTGCTGCCCCCGGTGCTGGAGGCCAGCCCATCCAAAAAATTATCATTCCATTCCGAACCAATACCCAAACCACTTATCCCCACGCCTTGTTCGGCAGCCCTGTGGGCAAGGTTCATGCATTTATCTTCATCACCATATGTGCGCCCATCGGTAATTAAAATGACATGGTTAACCTGGGCGTGACGAACATTACGAATAATTTCGTTGTACCCCATTTCGAGACCGGAGAAAATCTCCGTCCCGCCGGAAGGCTGGAGCATATGGATGCGTGCTTCCTGTTTGCCCAAGTCCGTGCTGCGGCTGGCAGGAATGACCTGCTCTGCCCGGTCGCTGAAAGACACCACGGAAAAAATATCCTGCGGCTTCATTTTGCGCATAATCTGGATGGCAGTAGCCTTGACCACGTCCATGTTGGCACCCTGCATGGAAGTGGAATGATCCAGGACCAGGCATAAGTTCAGTGAAGGCGAAGAAGGACCTTTAGAATTTAGCGGAGGAGAAAACTCCAAAAGGACGTAAACCAGCTGAGGTTCGGTCAAATGGGTCAGACTGTGGCGGCTAAACACCACACGTTGATCCAATGATTTATCAGGCAGTTTCTCGGGGGGTAAAGTGGAATCGTACCTGGCGCGTTTCTTGGGATTCGATAGGACTTCGTAAGCTCCCTGGATGTCGAGGAAGAATTCGGTATCACCCGGGGCAGTGTTTTTATCAGGGTGAAGGCGCCGTGCAGCCGTGAAATACGCTTCGCGAATTTCTTCCGCAGAGGCAATACGCGCCAGCCCCAGGAGAGTATAAAAGTCCGGTTGATCGGTCATTAACCTATCAATTGTACCAAAACTGCGGTGATGTTATCTGGTCCCCCAGCATCGTTGGCAGCTTCAACCAAGCTTTGGCAGGCTTCCTGAAGATTGGGAGCGGCAGTGACAAGACTACTCAAGTTGTCATCGGGGAGCACGCTCCACAAGCCATCGCTGCAAATAAGCAAATATCCAGGCTGTGGGAAAGGAGTGGTAAAGATGTCCGGTTCGAGCACTTCGCCCTGCCCGAGAGCACGATAGAGCACGTTGCGCTGCGGGTGGGCCGCGGCCTCCTCTGAAGAGATCTGGCCGAGTTCCTCCAGGCGTTTTACCAGGGAGTGATCGCGCGTCAAAGCCTCGATGCGTCCATCCGTACGGACGGCATAAGCCCGGCTATCCCCCACATGGCCGATGGTCATTTGCTGCCCCAGTACGAGGGCGGCGGTCAGGGTAGTACCGCTCCCGGGAGCAGCCTGGGTGACAGCTTTTTGTGCTTCGGTGATGGCAGCGCGCATCATTTCCTGCAGGGGTTCTTCCATCCCTTCAGATGGACTGATCAGGTAGGTATGAAACCGCTTTAGCATGTAATTGGCCATTGTCCGCACTGCAGCGGAACTGGCAACTTCGCCAAACTGGTGTCCGCCCATTCCATCGGCGACAATGTAGAGTCCCAGCGGGGCACTGTTGGCCTCCCCGCCTGTTGCTGCGGAAAAGGTAAACAAGCAATCCTCGTTATGATCACGCTGCTTGCCGATCGACTGAGCACAGCCGGATATTAATTGCTGAGGTTCCAGTCGCGAGGTGTGCATAAAGTCCACCCCAACCGGTTCACCGGGCAGGGGATTGGTGCTCAAATTTTCCTGTGAAGGAAGTGGTTTTGTCTTTTTGGCCCATAACCGATCAAAGAATGATTTCACGATAATCTCCTTAGAGAAATTGGTTCATGCAAGCAGAGTGTATAGAAAGTGGTCAGTGGAGCCAATGTAAACAATATCATCATAAACGAGCGGTGAACCGGTGATGGGACCTTTTGTGGTAAATTTCCAACGCAGGCGACCGGTGCGGGCTTCGATGCAGTAGGCGTTCCCATCCGCTGACCCACAATAAAGGGCGTCTTTATAAACGACTGGAGAACTGCTCACCTGATGATCAGTCTTGAAACGCCACACTTCCTTTGACGTATGCGCATCAATCGCATAGATGTTACCGTCGGCGGAGCCAATGAAAACAAATCCTTCCGAGGTAGAAGGGGAGGCAATGGAGCCTTTCCCCATACGGAAGCGCCAGATGACCCAGCCTGCCTTTGCATCCAGAGCGTAAAAACTGCTGTCGATCGAGCCAAAATAAACCACGCCATCCGCCTCACAAGGAGAGGAGGTGACAGCCATTTTGGCCTTGTAATGCCATTTCATTTCGCCGCGGAAATCGATACAATAAAAATCGCCATTTTCACAGCCGGCAAAGACCGTATCGTGCGCAACACAAGGAGTGGAACGCACCGGTGCACCCGTTTCAAATTTCCAGGCTGCCCGCCCGCTCAACAGATTCACGGCGTGAATGTGCTGATCATCTGAACCGAAAAAAACATGCCCTTCTGCGATGCGCGGCGATGAATGAACCCGTCCTTCAGTATAATAAGTCCAGTTCACTTTCCCGGTGCGGGCATTGATCACATGCAGACGCTGATCCTCGGAACCGATAAAGATATCGCCTTCATAGGCAGCCGGACGTGTAACCACGCCGCCATCGGTGGCATATTTCCAATTCAATTTCCCATCGGCTGCATTCAACGAATAGAGGTTGTGATCATAGGAGCCAATATAGACCGCGCCTTCATGGTAGAGCGGTGCGCCGCGGATCTCATCCTCGCATTGAAACACCCATAAGGGCTTTATCCCGACCGAAGCCTGGATGGCAGCAGAAGGCATACTTGTGCGATTGAGGATACCAGTCTTGCGCCCCGCGGCAACCAGGGCATCTTTCATCGCTTCAGCACTCGGGAAGCGATCTTCAGGATTATATTGAAGGGCAGTTTCAATGACGGCTTCCAATTCCGCGGAGATGGCCGGGTTAATCTTGCGGACCGGTCGTTCCCCAAATGAAAATGGAGGTTCCAGGCGTGGATCACGGCGGGAGAGAGCATGGTGGATGGTAGCTCCCAAGGCATAAATATCTGCCAATGGCCCAGCCTCCCCCCGATATTGCTCGGGTGGTGAATACCCCTCCGTACCGATCATGGTCCCTTTTTGTCCAACCAGGAATGGTTTGGCAATCCCGAAATCCACAAGGATGATATTGTCGGCCGGGTTTACCATGACATTGGATGGTTTCATATCCCGGAATATTATTGGATCAGGTTTATGGGCATGCAGGGAGGCAAGCACATCGCATAGTTGTATGGCCCACCCAAGGACGCGTTCTTCGGTTAAGAAACCGGGAGTTTCACTGATAATGGCTTCAAGGTCCTTGCCGTGGATAAATTCGAGGACAAGGTAAGAACGATTGTCAGAAGTGAAATAATCATAAATGCGGGGAATGGATGGATGGTTAAGAGTTGCCAGGATGTTGGCTTCCCGTTCAAAGTTCTGGACAATGTTTTTTCTTACCAGCGGATCAGGAGCGCGGTTTATCATTTCCTTCACAGCCACCAATTTCACCACGCTGGGGAAATGCAGGTCACGGGCACGATAAACAGAACCCATGCCTCCCACACCAATCACTTCCTGGATCACATACCGGCTAACAAGCGTTACCCCGGATGTCAGCTGCTGGTTGAAGGAACTATCAGGAACTTCTTCCTCTTCCACTTTTGGCTTGGTATTCTTTTTCTGCTCCAGATATTACTCCTAAGAAATGCGATGCTTGATGAATTATAGCCACCACGGTCAGGATTGGCAACCTGTCTGGTGACTTTCCTTGGTATACGTAGATCGGCCCAGAGTGATCATGAGAGTAAATCCAGTTTCGCTGGATTGGTTTTTATCCATTCCAGGATGAAATTTCCCGATGAATTTCATCCGGAAACGAAAACCAGGATGACACCATAGACAAAAACGATGAAAAATGGTCGTTCTGATGGCGTGGGTAATATCAGAAATCAAGCAGCCTTGCATATAATTACAGAATAAGGCACAATCGGGTTGTTAACGACCCCTGTACATCTCGATATACCCAATCCTCCCTTTTATAATCTGTAATTGTTCAGATGAGGTAAATAAATGCATCCATTGGCAGGAGTGTACGCTGCAGCGGTCACCCCTCTACAACCCGACTTTATGCCCGACCTGGAGGCAATCCCAGCCCTGCTTACCTTTCTCGCCGGGCGCGGCTGCCACGGCATTTTGCTCCTGGGGACGACCGGCGAAGGACCTTCCTTTTCACCGGAAGAACGACGCGATATTTTAAAAGCAGCCTGCCAGGCCAAGGCGAAGCTCCCTCCAACGCAGAGCGGAACAACCAGAATCCTGGCCGGGACCGGGACGCCCAGCCTCAGCGAAACCATCTCCCTGACCCGGTCCGCTTTCGACCTGGGTTGTGAGGGGGTGATCGTCCTACCTCCCTATTACTTCCGTAAGGCAACGGAAGATGGACTGTTCCGATATTTCAGTGAACTCATCCGCAAAGCTGTCCCTGCGGATGGATTCCTTCTCGGCTACCATATCCCCGGCACAGCAGGAATCGGTTTCTCAATCGACCTGCTTAGGCGGTTGAAAGACGCATTCCCGCGGCAATTTGCCGGAATAAAAGATTCGTCACACGATGTAGAATTTGCCCGGCAGCTTGGGACCCGTTTTGGTTCGGACCTGCTAGTATTGAACGGTACCGATTCCCATCTGCAAATGGCATTGGAAAACCACGCTGAAGGCTGCATTACCGCGCCAGCCAACCTGATCTCACCAGACCTGAGGAGGGTTTGGGACGGGTATCAGGGAGGTGAGGATGTATCCTCTTTCCAAAATCGGGTCACCGGGATCCGCCAAATTCTTGAGAAATTTCCTCCCTTCCCGCCCATGCTGAAAGCACTACTGGCAAGGCAATTTGGCTTCCCGCGTTGGCCGGTCCGTCCGCCACTGGATGAAGCTGCACCAGAAGCTGTTGAAAACGTTTTAGAAGAAAGCATGGCTGCCAGCGCATGACGGACCTTTGGCGTCTGCTCACCACTCCTCCTGCACACGGGGCTTGGAATATGGCTGTTGACGAAGCCATCCTCGAAGGAGTTGGAAGCGGTGATTCTCCACCAACGCTGCGTCTGTATGCCTGGGAACCACCCTGTCTGTCCATTGGGTACGCCCAGCCACTTGCGGATGTTGATATTCTCAAATTGCATGCTCACGGCTGGGAGCTGGTTCGTCGACCCACTGGGGGTCGGGCGATCCTGCATACCGACGAACTTACATACTCCGTGATCGTACCCCCCGATGAACAACGCATGGCAGGAACCGTTCTCGAAGCCTACAGCCGCCTGGCAGGGGCATTAGTGGAAGCATTACATCAGCTCAATGTGCCGGTGGAAGTACACGAACATGAGGCGATGAGGAGCAAGACACCCAACCCTGTCTGTTTCGAAGTCCCTTCCACCTCAGAAATCACCGTGGGAGGAAAGAAACTGGTAGGTTCAGCGCAGGCCCGCCGCAAGGAGGGCATCCTCCAGCACGGGTCGCTGCCGCTGACGGGAGACCTGACGCGCATCCTTCAAGTGCTGGTATATCCTAATGAAGAGGCACGCAGACACGCTGCCAGCAACCTGCTGGAACGGGCCACAACAGTGGAGGGTGCCCTGGGAAGAGTTGTCTCCTGGAATGAAGCTGCGCGGGTTTTTAACGCTGCATTCCGCTCGGAGCTTGCCATGACCCTCCAGCCGGGCGAACTCAGTCCACGCGAAATATCACGGAGCGGGCAATTGGCTGCAGAAAAATACGCCTTCCCAGACTGGAATCATAAACAAAAAAATTGAAGGTAAAAACCTTCAATTTTTTTGTTTATGATTTGCCAACCATTTAGGGTTTGGGCAGAGCAAAGCGGATATTTTTATATCCAAGAGTCTCAAAGAACCACCGCAAATAGGTTTGGGTGTTGGTGGTGGCCTGGTCCAGGATCCCATCCTGTATGGCGGCCTTGAGAATCTCCTGCTCAGCCACCTGTCGCACCTGAGTTTCCAAGGCCGGGTCACCGTGGGTGAACAGACCCGTTACACGATCGTAAACATATGATTTGTCGTTGTCGAGAGTCGCGACCAGAATTTCCGTCGCTGGCAAGCGAACATTGAGAAGCCCGCCTTCGAGCCACAAGTCTTCCGGCTTGATCTTGCTCATGTCGATCCCGGCGATGACATAACCATGGGCAACAAACAGCAACCGGTCACCGAAAAGCGGACCCAGCACACCCTGGTTTACTTCCGCTGTAACTACTTTCTCGACTGTATAGCGGATTGTTTCCAGCCGGGCGAGCGATTGGACTTCATTGATTATTGTTACTGGATCCGGAATTATCGTGGGGGTTGGATGCAACAAGTTAGCAACCTGGGTTCCCAGTTCATGGTTCGCCTGTTGCAAAGGATTAAGAGTATTGTTGATCCTACTGCTTACCAGATTCACAATGAACCAAATGGCTGCAATACCCACCAGGGTCAAGATGATCATTATGATTATTTTAGAAGAAATAACTTTCTTTTGATTGGACATACATTCATTATATCGGAAATATGAGACCTGTCACTTGCATTTTTAAGGATTTAGTTATATTATCTTTTTATCGCTGGGGAGCGTCCCCAAAAATCATATTCCCTTGAGAGGAGAAGAAAATGAAGAAAGTTTTTGCGTTCGCATCGTTACTGGTTGCGGTCGTCGTGCTGTTAACAGCATGCGGGCCTGCCGCGACCACCGTACCGCCGACGGCAGTGCCACCCACGGCAGTGCTAGCTACGGCTGTCCCCCCCACAGTTGTCCCGCCCACAGCCGCACCCACGACTAATCCATTGGGTACGTCCGCCATGCCGATCGTGATGGCGTTTGCCCCGTCGACCAGTACGCAGACGTTGAGCACCGGCGGCCAGGCATTGGCTGATCAATTAAAAGCGCTGACCGGTTATGAATTCTCGGTCACAGTCCCGACCAACTATGCGGCCCTGATCGAAGCCATGGGTTCCGGAAATGCCCAAATTGGCTGGCTGCCCCCGGCAGCTTACATCGTTGCCAAGGCCAAAGGTTATGCGGATGTAGCAGTAGTTGCAATGCGCAACGGTTCCGATCATTACGGCTTCCAGTACATTGCCAACGTGGCCCAGGGATTCACGGTCTATTATGATCCCGCCACCGGCAAAGATACCGCGGATGCAGCCACGGCTCTGGCCCAGTTCGCAGGCAAGAAACCGTGCTGGACCGATCCCCTGTCGGCTTCAGGTTACCTGGTCCCCTCCGGTTTCCTGGCAAGCAATAAAATCATGACCGCTGCAGGCGCCTGGGTGCAGGGTCATCCGACGGTTGTAAAGTCGGTTTACCTGAGCCCCAAAGGTGAGATCTGCAACTTCGGCGCTACCTATGTACCCATGCCGGATATCACTGCAGATTTCCCGGATGCTGCCACCAAGGTCGTAACCATTTGGATCTCCGATCCGATCATCCCGAATGATACAGTTACGTTTGGCGTTAGTGTCCCGGCTGATATGCGCGCCAAGATCACCGATGCTTTGTTGAAACTCGGTTCCACCCCGGACGGGCTGGCACTGCTCAAGGGTGCCGGATATAACTGGGGCGGCGTGGAAAAAGTCGACGATTCGTTCTTCGATGCTTTCCGTGTCTACCTGCAATCGATCAAGTTCGATTTCAACAACTATAACGGATAAGCTCCGCTGCAAAGCGAGGGAGGGCTGCTGCCCTCCCTCTTTTTTTCCACCGACAGGAGCATTATGCTGCGCGTCGAAAACCTCACAAAAATCTACCCCGGCGGGACCCAGGCACTTAAGAATGTATCCTTCGAAGTCAAGGATGGTGAATTCCTGGTCATCATCGGTCTCTCGGGTTCGGGAAAGTCAACCCTTTTGCGGTGCATCAACCGCCTGATCGAACCCACCGAGGGCAAGATCACCTGGGACGAGCGTGATATTACTGCTGCTTCGCCGAAAGAACTATTAAAGATCCGGCGAAACATCGGCATGGTTTTCCAGCAATTCAACCTGGTCAAGCGATCCAGTGTAATGACAAATGTCCTTTCCGGACGGCTTGGGTATGCCAACCCCTGGCTTTCCGTCCTGGGCATCTGGTTGTCAGCAGACCGGGAACGGGCCATAAAAGCCCTCGAGCGGGTTGGAATCGGGGATAAAGCCTCCAGCCGGGCGGACGCTCTGTCAGGCGGACAGCAGCAACGGGTGGGGATCGCACGCGCCCTTATGCAGGAACCACGCATCGTCCTGGCGGATGAACCGGTGGCGAGTCTCGACCCCGTCCTGTCGCATTCGATCCTTCAATATCTGGAACAATTAAACAAGGACGGTATTACCGTCCTGTGCAGCCTGCACTTTTTGGATCTTGTCCATCGTTATGCCACACGCGTGATCGCCCTCAAAGATGGGGTTTTGGTTTTCGAAGGTCTACCCCAAGAAATCAACCGGGCAAAATTCAAGGAAATTTACGGTGAGGAAGCCCAGGAAGTGCGTGCAACTTCCTTCGAGGCGCCTGCATGACCGCAGTTCCACCCCAAAAAAGATCCCCATTAATTGCCGGATTACTCTCCACCCTGGTACCCGGGCTGGGCCAGGGATTCGTACGCCGCGTGTACCGCGGGGTGGCGATCCTGTTGGCCACCCTGGTGGTAACTGGGATGGTGGCGTGGTACGGGCACCCAGCCTGGTATTTTGCACCAGCCGGGATGTGGCTATGGAATATCTGGGATGCTGCCAGCCTGGCGGGCGGGCAACCCCGAACCATTCTGATCCCGGTAATTTTCGGCCTGGCAGCAGCCTACGGGATCGGCTGGCAGGTTGTGGGAGTCAATTTTGCGGCAGCCAGTCTCGACCGTGCCCTTGCCGTTGCACGACCCATGATCCACCCCGACCTGATCGAACGAGCCAGTGATAAAAACAGTATGTGGACGCCGGTGTATGTGCCCTGCCCCCTCACCGGTTCTTCACCGGTAGCCCAGCGTGAACACGAGGGCATGGTTGCTTCAGCAACCCCCAATTGCGGCGGCCCTACCGATGAGTTGACCCTATCTGTGTCGGGCATGTGGCCGGATACCGATACCCAGATCTGGTGGAACACTGCCATCGGTGACACAAACCTGCTGGGAGGGGTTAATGGAAACTCAATGCTGGTGGTGCGCACCGACGCGAACGGCTCCCTGACGACCACCATCCACGTACCGTTGAACATCCTGATGGCGCAGCCGGATAAAACCCTTACCCTGGAGCACCAGATCTTTTTTGATCAGTATCATTACACGGGTGGTTACCGGATTTCCTACAACGGTGGGTATGCCATCAAAGGAATGCTGGAGACGGTAACCATGGCATTAATGGCCACCCTGCTGGGGATCATCCTGGCGATTCCGATCAGTTTCCTGGCAGCCCGCAACTTGATGAGCGGTAACCCTATCACCTTTGCAATTTACGTGATCGTGCGCACCATCCTGAACATCGTGCGATCCATCGAAGCTATCATTCTCGCCATTATTTTTGTAGTGATCACCGGCCTGGGTCCGTTCGCGGGTGTCCTGGCACTGGCATTCCACTCGGTTGCGGCGCTGGCAAAACTTTATTCCGAAGTCATCGAGGGGATCGATCCGGGACCGATCGAGGCGATCCGGGCCACTGGCGCCAACTGGGTCCAGGTGGTCCGTTACGGGGTCATCCCCCAGATCATCCCGCCGTTCACCTCGTTCACAATCTACCGCTGGGATATCAACGTCCGTTCGGCTACCGTGATCGGGATGGTAGGCGGCGGGGGAATCGGTCTGTACCTGATCCAGTGGATCCAAAATAATCAATTGAGAGCCGTCAGCGCAGCTTTCATCGCAATTGCCGTGGTGGTGATCCTACTGGACTTCCTCAGCGCCAAAGTGCGGGAAAGGTTGGTTTAGAAATGAAAAACCGACCTTCCATCTGGCGCATCGCCCTGACTACCCTGCTGATCGCTGCCGGGGTGGTGATTATTGGTTATTCATCCAGGGTTACAAAAATCGATTTTGTACGCCTTTTCAAGGATGCCCCCAAAGCCAAATCGCTGATCTCTGCGATCCTGTCCCCCGACCTTGTAACCCGTGACCTCCAGACAACCACCATCGAGATCGCCTTCCCGATCCCCTGCGGATCAGCGCCGAATGCCACTCCCATCACTTCCGGTCCTCATCTCACCACCAGTGTCCCCTGCGCAAGCGTAAAGGATACGTTCACGCTGGAAGGTTTCAGTCTCTCACCTAACGCCCAAATCGCTATTCGCTGGCAGATTCCAACCATAGGGTCATTAACCCTGCCATATGCCAATACCGATGCAAACGGGCATTTCACAATGCAATTGGATGCCAAGCAAATTGCGGCTTCGACAAATAATACTGCCAGCTTTATACAGGTAGACACAAGGATACCGGTGGGCAACATGAAGCCCAGCCAGGCGGTCAACGACGTGCTCCAGGCCATGTTCGTCACCATCTTCATGGCACTGCTCTCGACCTCCATCGCCACGATCATTGCTGTACCGCTCAGCTTCCTGGCAGCCAGTAACATCACCCGGCACGGGCCAGTGGGGACCACAGTCTATTACCTGACCCGATCTTTTTTCAACCTCATCCGGTCGTACGATCCGCTGGTGATGGCGACAGTCTTTGCCTTCTGGCTCGGGTTCGGACCCTTCCCGGGGACCTTGGCGTTGATGGTGGTCACAACCGCCTCCCTTGGGAAAATGTTTTCGGAAGCTGTTGAAAACATCGACCCGGGTCCGATCGAGGCCCTGCAAGCCACGGGTGCAAACCGTCTCCAGACAATCGTTTTTTCGGTGATCCCTCAGATCGTTCCGGATTTCGTCTCCTACACCATTTACCATTGGGATATAAACATCCGTATTTCCACCATCATCGGCTTCGTTGGCGGCGGTGGTATTGGATATTACCTAAGCACCCAGATCAACTCTATGATCGGGTACCACAAAGCCGGCACGGCCATTTGGGCAATCGTGGCAGTGGTGTGGGCCATGGATTTCCTCAGCGCCGAAGTTCGCAAACGCCTGGCATAATAATCTTATAACCCTGAACCCGTTTCCGGTGCGGAAACGGGTTTTATTTTATAAGAAATCATCGGGCAGGTCGGTACTCTCCCAGTTTTTTTTGCATGGTAGAATACCGCCTGTGTTCAAACGTATTACCAAAATGTTCCTGAATATTCTCATCTTTATCGCCGTACTTGGAGTTATTATTCTAGCCCTATCACGACTGGTGACAGGGATATACGCGCGCTCGAGAACATTTATCGTAGAGAATGTCCCGACCCGCCGGGTAGCAATTGTTTTTGGAGCGGGATTATGGCGAAACGGTACCGCCACCCCAGTACTTAAAGACCGCGTCCAAACGGCTGCAAATTTGTATTTCGCCGGCAAGGTCGAGAAATTGTTGATGAGCGGTGACAACCGTTTCGTGGAATACAACGAACCGGCAGTGATGAGGGATGTGGCACTTTCCCTCGGGGTCCCGGAAACAGCCATCGTGGTTGATTTCGCCGGAAGGCGCACTTACGACACTTGTTACCGGGCGAGGGCAATCTTTGGAGTTACCGAGGCCATCCTTGTGACGCAAGCCTTTCACCTGCCGCGGGCCATTTATGAATGCAGCAGGCTTGGCGTCGACTCGGTTGGCGTTAATGCCGACTTGCGAGTTTACAGCAAATCTTCGGTGCTATATTGGAATGCGCGCGAACTATTCGCCACCGTGGCTGCATTATGGGATTTGAACATCAGCCATCCCGTCCCCGTGCTGGGAAACCCGGAACCAATCTTTCCATGAGGCGCAGAGAAATATATGACCCGAGAAGAAGCCCTGGCTCTTGTACGTGAATACGTCAAAAACGAAGGACTTGTCAGACACATGCTGGCGGTAGAAACCGCCATGCGTTTTTACGCCGGGAAATTTGGCGAGGATGTGGAAAAGTGGGCGCTGACAGGCCTGCTCCACGACTTTGACTGGGAGATCCATCCCACCCTCAAAGAGCATCCACTGGCAGGGGAGCCCATCCTACGCCAACGCGGCGCGCCTGAGGATGTTGTCCGGGCCATAATGAGTCACGCCGACCATACCGGTGTACCGCGCCAAACGCGTATGGAAAAGGGACTGTATGCATGCGATGAGGTGACCGGGTTGATCACTGCAGTGGCACTGGTTCGCCCATCGCGTTCCCTCCTGGACCTTGAACCATCCTCCGTAAAAAAGAAGTGGAAGGATAAAGCCTTTGCAGCCGGGGCCAACCGGGATGAGATCCAAAAAGCTGCCGCCGAGTTTGGGATCGAACTCTGGGAGCACGTTGGGAATGTCATCACCGCCATGCGCAGGATTGCCCCCGAGTTGGGGCTCGTGGGTGCGTTAGGAGAAGGCGGAGCCGATCCCACACAACAATCTTGACCATCCCAGCCATCGTTGACCTCGCTCCCCCAGATTACCATGGGTGATTTCATCTTCTCATAAATGAATCAATATTTTTTCCATGCAGATTTTCATGTCTGAATCCGCCTGTTCGGGAGCATGATGGCGATGTCATCACTGCCACCAAGGTTTAGCGGGTGGGAAACATTCAATGATAAGGCGTCCAATCGTTCCCTGAGGGATACCCCCGCTTTATATTAAAGAAATCACCCCGCGTCATTTTTCCTGGTGCGGGGTGATTTTTATTTCCGGACGGATTATTTCTTCTTTGCAGGAGCTTTCTTTTTCTCTTCCTTCTT
Organism: Anaerolineales bacterium; assembly: GCA_017882125.1. Taxonomy (GTDB): domain Bacteria; phylum Chloroflexota; class Anaerolineae; order Anaerolineales; family Villigracilaceae; genus UBA877. Next base: position 1,102 of record JADGQC010000041.1, on the reverse strand, counting down.
CACCAATTCGACAAACCGTTCCACCGCCCAGCCTTCGGCGATCCCAAGCAGCGCGTCCCCGGGCTTGACATCCATCACGGACTCACCCCGCATGGCGGTGCGCTTGCGCAGGGGAGCTTCGTCGAGGCGTGCCATTTTCGGGGCAGCCTTGAGCAGATGAAGGGTCACGATGGCATTCGCCTTGCCCATGGCCAATCCGGCCAGCGTGACGCCGCGTGCCAATTCCCAGGCAATGACACCCTTCCCGTACCGTCCCTGGACAGGGAAGTCCTTTACCTCCACCCGTTTTCCTTTTCCATCCGAGGCGATCAGGAACAGGTCACCCGTCCCGGGCAATATCTGCATGCCAACCACCGTGTCTCCCACCCCCAATTTGATCCCATTGACACCTGCCGCCGCCAAACCCATCGGACGGACATCTTCCTCGTTGAAACGGATCGCCATGCCGAGGGAAGTGGCCAGCAAAACCTCCTTGCTGCCATCGGTCAGTGCCACCCAGCCCAGGGTGTCGCCTTCATTGACATTTAGCAGACGGAAGATCTGCGCCGAGGGACCGGGCAATTCGCTGACGAGGCTCTTTTTGACCATCCCGCCGCGCGTAACCGTAATGAGGTTTATTTCTTCCGAAAGTTGTGATTTCCTGGCAGGCAGGGCAAACGCAGCCACCGGTATGGCGTCCGCCTGCAGGGGCGATTGTTTGTTGAACGGGTTGCCTTCACCCAACCTTTCGGCTTCAGGCAGGGTATGCACTGCCACGGCGGCAGCCAGCCCACGCCCGCTGACCAGGTAAAGTGTGTCTGTTGCATTTGCTTTAACCAGGAGCTTCGGCGCCTCGGAACCGGAAAGACGAGGCGGCTTGTCGTCCCGGGTGCGGGAGAGAGCCCCATCAGCGGTCATGCCGATCCAGACCACCTGCTCCACAATCAGTTCGGCAGCGGTCAGTGGTGCTTTTTTGGCCTTGCGGCCTTTCATACTGACAATCTGCGTCCTGCGGCGATCGCCATAAGCTGCCTTGACCTTGAGCAATTCATCGGCTGCCACAGACCGCATCTTTTTAGAGGACTTCAGCAATCCTTCCAATTCCTTGATCAGGACCTGGGTT
>JADGQC010000168.1 GCA_017882125.1 Anaerolineales bacterium | reverse complement strand
CGCAATACATCATCAACGAAAGAAACCGGGTGGGGAATATACTGAAGGCGAAATAAGCCCACCCCTTCCGGCTCTGCGAGCCACCTCCCCCAAATCCTGCGGATTTAGGGGAGGTCTTTATAATTTTGACAAAGGTAACCCCGCGGGCAAAAAATCCTTTCTCCGATATAATATTAAATCCTTACTCTCTCCAAAGCCTTCAGGGGTGCTGGATCAACTGAAAGCCTGGCGCAAGATCTCCGTATGCAAAAGCCTGACACGCTCATCCGCACGAAGCTGCACCTGCCCACCATCCGGCCGGGCCTGGTGCTGCGGCCGCGCCTGCAAGAGCGCATCCTGCAGGGATTGGGCGGATTCCAACGCATCTTTGTGAAATAAATCCTAAAGTTGCTATTCATTGCGGAAGTTATATACTGATAACATCCACAGGGATTTTGGATTTTGGATCTTCACTTGCTTTTTGAATCATTTTTAGTCAAAAAGAACTGACTTTCTAGAATGGCTGATCGGGATGGGAGCATAAAACTATGATTGGAAGACTCTGCTTGTTGGAAAGTTGGCAAAAAGCCACACAAAATCTGATCCGCCGGGGGGTAAGGATCGTGGCCATACTGGCGCTCACATTCGTATTAGTAGGAGCAAATCCCTCATCGTCCGCTCAGGCAGCCCCTGCCATTGATAACTTCGATTATGTAGTGATCGCCATTCCTTCAGCGAATCCAATCTGTACAGGTCAGAGTACGCTAATCAGAGTATCCCTTTCTCGTCAACTCCGATTTGGGTTGGGAGATGCCCCTCCTGTTATGGTCTCAAGGGCGGAGGTCGCTGCGTTAAGTAATAACAACGTTGGTACGATCACACCAGACAGGATGTTCATCGGGCACCCTTCCACTTTCGATCCGAACTCGGTCTTATTTAGGTTTACTGCTAGAGACGATCCCGGAGTTGCAGAAATTCGCTTTCGTTTTATTCTCTCATCGGATTTGGGAGGGATAACTATTGATAAGGATTTTCAGTTTGTGGTTTCCAAATGCTCTTACAAAGTTCTGATGATCCTTCAGGCACCTTTACTCCCCATCGGCTTGATAACCTTCACTCCGGATGAAATCAAGCTGGAAGAAACCTCCTCTGAGCATTTTAGTGGCGCCACGGATCCAAAGATTAAATACAGCGATTATAATTTTCTCGGTTGTCCGCTGGTGTTGACGGTTACACCTGCTATGATCGAATACAAGGCTCATATGGACAATGACAGGCTCTATCTTGATTTTACGATCCAAAAATTCACAGAAACTGTAACTGCAAATTGTGGCGAAGGCAGCCCACCACCAATTATTTATGATGTCGCCACTGGTACAGGCACTGTAAATGTCCCCTCCCAGGGTGGCGTGACAAGTTACAGCACCCCTCTCGGGCCATATTTATTTATCATCACTCAGGTCAGTGACGGGGATACAAGCCATTAGTGAAAAACGGGACAACCGCACACCCTGCACACCTGACCGGCGCAATTACAAAAAAAACTTAAAGGAAAAGTCGCATGAGAGCCTTTATTTCGAAAAGATGGATCACCATCCTGCAAGTCACAGTTTTCTTAATAGCTCTGACAGCCTGCCAGTTGACCCAGAAAATTGCTCCATCGTTGGGTGTCCAATCCACCAATCAGGGTGACAGCGGGACAACTCCTGTGGATGTGGTATTCGGCCCCGGCTCCTTCCGCCTGGAAGACCCAAGGATAGGTCTGGTAGACCTGTCCAGTTACAAGGCCACCCTGACGCTCTCTTTTGCTGGCACGCAGGATAACCAACCCAGCCAGTGGTCGCATACATTTGTAATGCTGGCAAACCAGGAAAATGCTGCCCATCAGGTCACGATCGAGGCAGCCGGAGGCGACCCCGCTCCCGTCTTCATGCTGGAAATGAACGGTGTGAGTTATGAGCTGGAAGGGGAGAAAAATTGCTCTGCCTCCACAACACCAGCGGGTAGTTCTCTCTCGGCAACCTGGGAGCTGGCTGGATTCCTGCCGGGGGTCATAGGTGCGGAGGCTGCCGGTAGTGAAACGATGAATGGTGTGGCAGCCGATCATTACACTTTCGACGAGCGCGCCCTGGGAGAGGCCGGTTTTTCCAAATCCTCCGGCCAGGTCTGGGTGGCTTCTGAAACTGGAGTGGTGGTCCGTTATCTATTGACCACCTCCGCCGGGGCAGACTATTTTGGTAAAGGGATTGAAGGCGCCCAAACTTGGGAATATAACCTGACCGATATCAACCAACCGGTGACAATCGACCTGCCGGTCGGGTGCCCTGGTGGGCTGGTGGAAGCTCCCTTGATGCCCGCCGCCCAAAGCATCCGCAAACTGCCGGGTGTGACCGTCTATTCCATTGCTGGCAGCATTCAGGATGTATTTTCTTTTTACCGGGAACAACTGCCTGCTTTGGGTTGGGTGGTCCTGAGTGAACCCGTTGCAGGAGATCCGCTGGAAGTGGCCGTCTTCGTTCAAGGCAACCAACAACTCACGGTGATCGGGGCGTCAATGGACAATGGGGTCGAAGTCCGCCTGTTGATGGGAACTGCACCCAGCCCATGATCCAATCCTTGCAAATTTTATTTCAAGACAATCGTGAAAAATGGGGAACTCGATATGACCCAACTTCCAATTTCGCAACATTTTCACCTGCATGAGCTGGGTGAAGGTATTTATGCCGCCATCATAGACCTGGGACTTCGTCGCAATGGGATTGCATATACCGAGACTGAGCTCTCTTTATTGACAGATGTAGCGGAAAGGCTTGGGCATGTGTTGAGTTTGATGGACACCGCCTGATAACCTTCTAGTTCCGATTGAGCGGATACCAACGTATCTTTGTGAAATAAATCCTAAAGTTGCTATTCATTGCGGAAGTAATATACTGATAACATCCACAGGGATTTTGGATAATATTAATTTTATAGATTGCTATACTTTGTCGTTCGTTTCTTAACAATAATCTGAACTATTACGAAATTGTATCCCAACTGGATTTGAACCTAAATACGCTTGGTCATAGGTCCCCCGACGGGGATGATATCCCCAATCCCCCAAAATGCGGGGGACGAGCGGACGGGGATGATATCCCCAAAGGACGGGGATGATATCCGAATCCAGCCGGGTCTATTTTTGTAAAAGAGTTCTTTTTAAGGGATTTTATTAATTGGACTATATATCCTATTACAAAATATCCATCCCCTGTGGAATAATAGTAACCAGATAATAATGATGATAAAATTCGTCGGAGAAAATTGCCATGACAGAAACCAATGACCTAATCATCATCACCCAGAGCGGACGAATCGACGATTTTAAGGTGGAACCCGATAATGTCATGGTCCTGCCGGGCGTCGAGCTTTATGAAACCGGGGACCTTAAAACCCACGAGGCGCCCACCAGGATCGACGAGGGAAATTTGATCATCACCAGGACAGACCTGGAGTTCAAGGGAGTCTCAACCATCGTGACTTTCCATCTCAGCGACGTCACCCGGGTGCAGCCCTACGAGAACGCCATCGATATTTACGAGAAAGGTAAAAAAGAAAATTACAAGTTCATGTGGGGGGATAAGATCAGCATGAAATTGACGGGCATCCCCGGCGACGACGGCAAGGTCAAGCCGCTGGCAGGCTGGATCGTGGCGCAATACATCATCAATGAAAGAAACCGGGTGGGGAATATACTGAAGGCGAAATAGCCCCCTACGGCGAGCCACCTCCCCCAAATACTTTGGATTTCCCTACGGGATGCTTCCCCTTTCGGGGACAATGTCGCAATAAGGGTGGTAACGCAGGCTGAGTAATCACCCGCCTTTGCGAAATCCCAGCAGGGACGGGAAGGAATAGCGCGGGATTGAGGCCAGCGAGTAGTCCGCCCCGCTGAGGATGGCTTCGGCTGCCAGCTGTCCGCTGCGGATGGCGGGCCCGATGCCTTCGCCCATGTCGAGAGTTGCCAACCCAAGCGAGTCCCCTGCCAGGAAGGCGTTACCGCTGCGAACCCGGGGCGATCTGCGGCGAAGGATGTAACTATGACCGGCCGGTTTGTAGACATGCGCGGTGATCAGTCCTGACTCTTCCAACTTTTTAACCAATAAATTCCAATGGTTTTTAAGCGTGTCCCCGCTGCGCTTCAGGCTGTCCGCGAAGCCGCCCAGCCCCACGTTGACATACCCGCCCTTTTTAGGGACGTACCAGGCATAGCCGGGCAGCTTGTTTTCGAAGAACCACAGTTTGCAGCGGGTATCCTTGAGGTCGTACTGGAATTCCTCTTCCTGGGCCACGATCAGGGAACCTTGCATATTGGGGGAGGATTCATTGAAAAAGGTCCGCCTCACCGGGCAATGAGTGCCGCCCGCGCCGACCAGGAAACGTGCCGAATATATACCGTCCACCACGTATTCCCCGTTTTCAACCAGGATATTGCGCACTTCGTGGACGTGGAATTCAGGGTCCGCCCGCTGCAGCAGCCAGTGGTCGAACTCGAAGCGGCGGATGGCGTACTGGTGGGTGGGCAATTTTATTTTTATGGCACCGATCGAAACGTCGAAACTGGTGAATTCGGTCAGCCCATGGGGGTAATTTGACGCGTCCACTTCCGCCCATTTGAGCACCTGGGGGGTGATCCAGCCGGCGCAGGGTTTGAAGCGCGGGAAGGCGGACTTGTCGAGCACGATGCATTTCATCCCGGCCTGTTTTAAAACCCGGGCACAGGAGGATCCCGCCGGGCCCCCGCCGATAATGAGCACATCGGTTTTGATCATGTAAATCCCTTAGGAGACCCGGCAGTCGGGCTGGGGCGTGCCCTGCCTGGTGAAGACGATCTGCCAGAGCTGGTTGCTGCGCGAGCGGAACCCGCCGGCGCTGGAGAGCAGGTAATAGCGCCACATGCGGTAAAAACGGTCATCGTAATTTTTCTTCAATTCAGGCCAGGCTTTTTCGAAATTGGCGTGCCAGGCCATCAGGGTCTGGTCGTAATAAGGCCCGAAATTGTGCCAGTCTTCCATGACAAAGCGGCCCTCCATCACCTTGCTCAACTGCGCAATGGAAGGCAGCATGCCATTCGGGAAGATATACTTGTCGCTCCAGGGTTCCCCGGTGGTGAGGCTGATGTTGCTGCCAATGGTGTGGACGAAGGCAATGCCGTCCGGTTTCAAGCAGCGGTCCACCACCTGCATGTAATCGGCATAATTCTTACAGCCCACGTGTTCCATCACCCCGATGGATACCACCGCGTCGTAGGTGCCGCTTACTTCACGGTAATCCTGCAGGCGCAGCTCCACCGGCAGCCCTCTGCAAAGCTCCATGCCGAGCGCCACCTGCTCCCTGGAGACGGTGACGCCCAGGATGGAGGCGTTGTATTTTTCGGCGGCGTACTTGGCAAACGACCCCCAGCCGCAGCCCAGCTCGAGGATGCGCATCCCTGGCTGGATGCAGATCTTCTTGCAGACGAGTTCGAGCTTGGCCTCCTGGGCCTCGTCCAGGTTGAGGGCATCCTTCCAGTAGGCGCAGGTATAGTTGAGGCGTTTGTCGAGCATGGCAGTATAGAGATCGTTTCCCAAGTCGTAATGTTTTTCGCCCACCTCGAAGGCCCGGGCGGAGGACTGGCGGTTGAACAGTTTGGCTCTTAAAACCTGGAAGACCAGGCGGGCGTTATTTTGGATCTTTTCGTCCAGGCGGGCTTTCAGCACCCGGCAGATGAACCCATCGAGGGATTCGCAGTCCCACCAGCCTTCCATGTAGGCTTCGCCCAGACCGAGAGAGGAGTCCCGCAGGATGCGGTCGTAGAGGCGCTGATCGTGGACCTGCATGTCCCAGGGGCGGGTGCCGTTGATCTGAACGTCGGCTAATTCACACAGGTCACGGATCACGGTCTCTGACTTTGCCATAGGTCTACTCCAAATCCAGGGTTGCGGGTTATTTTAGTCCAATCCTGCTGAAATGACGCTTATGTTAACACCCCCTGGGAAATTGTGGTGCGGT
>JADGQC010000167.1 GCA_017882125.1 Anaerolineales bacterium | reverse complement strand
GTGGTTGAGGTGCTGGCGAAGCTGAGGACGATCGTATCACCCGCCTGCAATGAATTTCCAGTGATCTGGGTGGTGGTATCCGAGACCGCGCCAATCGTGACGGGTACAGTGGTTGGAGTACCATTTTGGACCAGGTAAACATACTGCTGCCCGGACGAATCGGTGAAGATGGATGTGCTGGGCACCAGCAAGGCATTGGTAACCTCGTTGGTGGTAATGGTGACGTTGGCTGCCATGCCTGGTTTGATCAGGGCATCGGCATTGGTGATCTGCACGCTGACGGAAAAAGTCGTGCTGTTATTGCCAACGGTCCCGGCCAGCGCTGACTGGGTGACCGTTCCTTTATATGTTTTATTGGGAATTGCGTTAAAGGTGAGGGTGGCGGGCTGCCCGTTCTTGATGGTGTTGATGTCAATCTCCGTGACCTGGACAGCCACAACCAGGCTTGAAAGGTTGTCAATTCGGAAGATCTGCTCACCCGAAGAGATAATATCCCCGGGAACTGCATTTGCCTGGGTGACGGTTCCATTAAATGGGGCAATGAGCGAATTTTCAGCCAGGTTCTCCTGGGCGGTCTGGACGGCCAACTTGGCTTGCTCAAGCTTAAGTAAGGCTGCTCCGGTGGCATCTGCGGGAACTGTCCCTCCGGTAAGAGCGGCCAGATAGTTCTGGTCTTGTACCAGATTTGCTTTTGCCAGTGCCAGGGTGGCATTGGCTGTGTCAATCGATGTCTGACTTGCATTACCGGAAAGAGCGTTGTAGGTATAGACAGTATTGTTGTATTTTTGTTGTGCACCATACATGGTCTGGTAAGCCAAAGCCTTGGCCGGGTCGTCTGCCGGCAAGTTTAAAGAATTGTAATTGGCTGTTGCAGTATCCAAATTTATTTTTGCCAGCGTTACCGCGGCTAGTGCATTGGCGATTGCTGACGGGTTGTGATAGTTCAAATTGCTCATGTTCATCTGGGCAGTGGAGAGTGTTTGTTCATCTGTTGCCACGGCCGCCTGAGCTGACGCTATGGCGGAAGGTGAGGTGAGTTGATCCAGGTTTTCTTGTGCTGAGACAAGGTTGGATTGAAGGGTACTTTGGGAAAGAGAGTCACGGACCAGGGTGGCAAGAATATCCCCAGCCTTTACCTGGGTGCCGATTTGTCCCATCACAGTTCCCACCTGCCCGCCGGTTGACCAGGACAGGTTGGCTGATTGAGTGGATGACACGGTCCCCGCGCCCTCCACGGTCGAGGTGAGCGTCCCGAGCTGGACCGTGGTTGTCTGATACGCGGCTGTGTTATTGGTGGTTTGACCGCGTACGCTCATCACGACGAGCACCAATGCGATGACTACCACGACCGACACTCCGCTAATGATCCATGTTTTTTGATTTTTACTCATTTCAGGTCTCCTTGATTGACGCATTTTCGTTATGGCAAACGATACCGTAAATTTGTGGAGAAATTGTGGAGAAAAGATGGCAAAGTGTCGAGGTTTCCCCTGGGCAGGCAACGCACGACCAGGCGGGTAGGCACCTGCCGGGTCCCTGGTTGACATCAACTCGACAAAGACGTTTTTTTGGTAATGCCGGAATCCTCATCAAATCTTTGGTATGATGGGTGTATGGAACCGAATGGAAAATTTCCCCATATATCCCTCCACTGCCGCGTCCTGGTGGAATTGGTGGATACCTCCGCGGCGGTTGAGCGGCGCGAATTCACGATTGTCCCTGCAAAACAGGCTGATTTTAAAAGTGGTTTGCTTGATGAGAATACCCCCCTGGGACGTGCTCTCCAGGGTCACTCTGCCGGGGAGACGATCCCATACCAGGCGGGCGACCTGATCGAGGTGCGCATCCTGGCAGTGGCGCCCGGGGAAAGCACATCATCCGAGGCAGCCGAAGAGCGTCGGGCAGATGTCCAAAAGGCTGAAGCACAATCGGAGATTACCAACCAGATGATTTTTTCCACTGCAAGCGGCAGTAAATGGGGGGATTACGATGTCGATATGGACAAATTACTGAAAGATGATAAATAGCTATCCCCGAGCTACAAGCTTAAACCAATCCATTTCCCAAGTTTAGAACGGCACGGCTGGCACCAACCAGAAATGAGGCTTTGGTATGAGCTTCATAAAGGACGGGCATGCAATCAACCCGCGGCTGGTAAAATTGATATCTTTGGTGGTGGAGCAAGGTCGTAGCTCCTCCACTGTTTTCCCCAAAGCTACATGGTCACCAATTGTTTTTTATAGAAGCGGTAACGCTTGTAAATTTTCGCGCCCATGCGGTGCGCCAGCGGGAAGGTATCGGGATTTTCATCGCCGGTCAGGGATAGGTCTGCCCATTGGTATCCCTTGGCGGAGGCACGCCGTGCCATCTCGTCAAACAAAAGCACGCCCGCGCCGGTATCCCAATGCTCGGGGACCACGGCGATACTTTTAATTGCCAGGCACTTCGGCTTTCGGCGTGCATATTTTGCCAGGCGCAGGTAGTCCCATGGATGCCGCAGGCCGTTGAGGTGGATGAGAACTTCGTTCATGTTGGGAACACCCGGGAACCAGCCGATCACTTTACCGTCCAACTCGGCGAATAAGATCAGCTCCGGGTCGACGATATCGACCATCGGTAGAATCATGGCTTCGATATCGTTGCGAGTGTAGGGGGTATAGTCGGCGAAATGCGCCAGGCCGCGGTTTTGGAGTTCCAGGATATTGTCAATTTCCCTGTCGATATTCTTGAGGTTGCCGCTGCGTACTGTGATTTTTCTTCGCTGCCGGATTTTATCAGCCAGGCGCATCAAGTGCTGGATTTCAGGGTTATCCAGGTTTATATCGATCGCATACGCCAGTCCATCTTCCCCGGATTTTTGGAAACCAAACCGCTCAAAAAATGCCTGATAATAAGGCGGGTTGTGACCGCAGTATGAGGTTGGCGGACGGTCGCGCCCCTCGATGAGGATGCCGCGTGAGTCTTCCCGGTCCAAATTGAAGGTCCCGTAAAGGCTGACAAGTCCATGGTCTCCCGCCCAAACCGTTACCTGATCGAATAATGCTTCCGCCACGGCGTAATCGTCCACGCATTCGAAGAAACCGACCATGCATTCCCCAAAACCCCTGGCGCGGGTGTTGTTCTTGTCCTCGGCACAAACAATGGTTCCGGCTGGTTTACCATTCCGCCGGGCGATAAATAACTCGGCATAGCCATCCTTGAAAAATAATCCGCGCTGGGGGTCGATTGTTTTGGCACGCTCGGAAAGCAGGGGCGGCACCCACAACGGGTCGCCTTTGTAGATATGCCAGGGGAAGGTCAGGAAGAGACGCCGCTCGCGGGCGGAGCGGACTGGGAAGACCTGGATGTTGTTCATGGATGTTCTCCTCGAGAAGCTTAACCCCGTTACACCGTCATCAGCACGATGGCAGTCAGGGCAACCAGGATGCCCGCCAGTTGCAGGCGGTTGAGGCGCTCATGTAAAAAAAGGCCAGCCAGCAGGACTGTAGATCCGGGATATAACGACCCCAGGACCGCCGAAACATCAAGACGGCCCAACTGGCCTCCAAGCACATAAAAGGCGTTACCACTTGCGTCAAGTATGCCGCTCAATGCGATCAGCAGCCAGTTTTTTCGCAGCGGTTTCCAGGGCTGGCGGGTGACCAGTGCATATCCCAGGATGCCTACCATGGAAGCCAGCCGCGAGGCTACGATTGGCCAAAAGATGGCTTCCCGGCTGGCCTGGTGCATGAATACAAAATACATGCCAAAAACCACTCCGGCGATGAGCGGAAGAGTGATTTCATTCAAGCGGATGGCAGCGGTTTCCCTGCCGCCTTCACCGTGCGCGATCAACCAGACTGCGCCGAGTGCCACCAAAATGCCGGCAAATGTCCACACTCCTGGCAGACCATCTAAAAATGCGCCGACCACCACCGGGATGATGGCTGCGATTACGGCGGAGACCGGGGCAGCCACGCTCATCCGTCCGCGGGACAAAGCTCTGTACAGGAGCAGCAAGCCGAACCCACCGCTCAGCCCGGCAGCGCTTCCCCATAACCACGTCTCCCAGGACGGTACGGACTCCCGGAAGAGGAGCGCAAAGGCCAGGAACAGGAACATCCCAAAGCCTTCTGCGCCGATGACCACGCCGTATACGTTTGTACGCTTGGATGCGATCCCGCCGGTGAAATCAGCCGCACCCCAGGTGAGGGCGGAGGTAAGGCCGTAGAGGATGGAAAGCAAGGAGACTCCTGGTATTCAAGGGATATGAAACTTGGGATGACACCCACAAGACAATCAACGGAATATGCTGCCACCGGAGTGGCTGTCAATTTTGATTCTACCATCTACAATCCGGGCTTCTGTCTTATTCCAGGCTTACCCCGCTTTTGACCGCGCTCTCTACTGAAAATGACGTAATCCGAGGCCTGTACCAGTGTGCGGACGATTTTCTTTCCAAACCATTCCGGCACGATGTCTTGGATGCGCGCATCCGGGCATTACTCAGGCGGGCCCGGGCGCCACAGCAACAACAGGTTAAGGCCAATCAATATTCTGATGATGTTATGAGCATTGACCTTGATACGCAATACATTGTGTCTTTGGGCAAAAAACAAAAACTGACCCCAACCGAAAGGGATCTATTGAAGATCCTGCTCAACAGCGTTGACAGGTCGGTCACATACCAGGAGCTGGCGATGAGGTTTTGGGGACGCTATGACCAGAGGGCCAAGGAAAGCTTGGCAGTGCATGTTACCAGCCTGCGTAAAAAAACGAGAATCTTATGCGATGCCCTGTACGATCACGAATATATCCAGAAGCAGTGGGGCGTTGGTTATCTTTTCGTGCCGCGTAAATCAGGGGAACCCCAATAAGGTGTTCTGGTCGGCAGGCAGGGGGAAAAAAGAACTGTATTTATCATTTTATCGTTTCAAATTTGTTATCCCCCCATACCAATTCGTGAACAATAAAATAATTGAACGGAATGGTTTTTTTGAATTGAAGAGAGTGTGTAAGTATGGTAATGAATTGACATAAATCCCGGATAATACCCTCAAAAGTGCAATTTATCGAGCGGTAATGTCAATTTTTATAAAGCTTGATTAAACGCAAGTAGTGTTGGGAATCCCCCGCCCGATAATCTGGAAAAAGATTATGTGATTGTGATAAGATACGGCCTATGGATATTTCCAAAATCACCGACAACCTTTTTATTGGGGATACTCCGCGCGCCGATGATTATGATTATTTGCGTGGACTGGGGGTGCGCCTGGTCATCAATATGCGCTTTGACCGGCGCCCACATAAAGACCTGCATCAACCGCCCATCGATGTCCTATGGCTGCGAACGTTGGATAACCCGGTTTTCCCGATTCCTGTGCGAGCCTTGATGCGTGGCGTCTGCGCCGCCCTCGAGACGATCCGGGATGGCGGAAAGGTTTATGCTCATTGTGCCAGGGGACGCCACCGCGGTGTTGCCATGGGAGCAGCCATCCTGATCGCGTTGGGATATAACCCGCAGGAGGCCGTTGAATTAATCAAGATCCAGCGTCCAATCGCCGACCCGGATGCCTTCTATATTCGCAAGCGGATCTTTCGCTTTGCTCAAATCTGGACCCATTGTTGACCAGGATTTCATAACAATTATTCGTAACTGAAAGGAATTATGGATGGCTGCCTCTGAACCCACTTCAGGAATGGGGACTTCCACGCCGTTCAACCAGCTGGTTACCGATCAGTGGGAAGCCTGGATGCGCTGGGATCCGCTTTTTGCCACTTCATGTGGTGACCATCGTTTTAACGATCTCCTTCCCGCAGCCGGGGAGGAGCATTACGTTTCCTGGCGTGCACAACTTGCAGAATTTCGCCAGCGCCTTCAGAAGATCGACTCCCGCACCCTGCCTTACGCGGACCGGCTGAACTGCAATATCTTTACCCGCATGCTGGACTTTGAGATTACCGGGCTGGACTTCCATGGTTACCGCCTGCCACTCTCCAAGGCGGGCGGGTTTCATATATATTTCCCGGACCTGTACCTGTCCACTCCATTTGGTT
>JADGQC010000166.1 GCA_017882125.1 Anaerolineales bacterium | reverse complement strand
GAGCGGGAAACGCCCGGAAAGATGGCCAGTGCCTGCGCCAACCCGATGATGATTGCATCTTTCAGTGATAACGAATTCAACTCACGGGTATGCCGCGCAAGCCGTTCAACAATAAATAAAACCAGGGCCAACGAGGCGATGATGATCCCCATGACAATTATTGCTATTGTTTTAATCGGAACGTTCGGTTGGTGAAAAAGTTGATCGATCTTGCTCTCGGCAAGCACGCCCGCGATGCCACCCGGGATGCAGCCGATGACCAGCAACCAGGCAAGCTTCCGGTCCGGATCGGCGCCGATCTTGCGCTCCAGCAGACTGGCCAGGCCGGCACGGATCAAGCGCGCCCAATCGGTGGCAAAGAACCATATCACGGCCACTAGCGTCCCAATGTGAAGTGCCACGTCAAAGGACAGGCTGGTCAAGGCAGGATCGTGCCATCCGAACAGCCAGGGGACGATGATCAAGTGTGCAGAACTTGAAATGGGGATAAATTCAGTCAAGCCTTGGACAATTCCCAGGATGATTGCCTGGAAGAGAGTCATATTGGATCCTCCAATTCTATATTCATTTCCTCAGGTACAACCACTGGAAATTATCCCCCGAATGGACACGGATCAACGTGGTCAGGATGAGTGGCAGGGTGGCCGTTCCCGGGTAGGCCAGGTAGCGGGCTTCCCAGCGAGGATGAAATTTCTCCTTGAAGGCGTGCAATCCCTTGAACCGATAAAAGCGATTGACCATGGCGGCGATCAGGTACAGAGCCCGGGTGATGCGCGGATCACCCGGTTGGCGATCCTTCCCGAAAATGGTCGTGGCTCCAAGGCTGAAGGTATCATAACCTTGTTCCTTCGCCCATTGCAGCAGGGAAACGAACAGGAATTCCATGCTGCCGTTCTCCATCCCGTGCTGGTGGCGCATTAAGTCGATCGTGATTTCCCGCTTTTGATAGGCAGAGATGAGATTGGCGAAGGCGACAATCTGACCGTTTGGGGTGCGCACGACCATCACCGGACTATTGCCAATGTAATCATCGTCGAACCAGCCGATGAAAAAATATTTCTCCCCGCCGTGAAGGCTGGAAAGCCAGGCGTCGCTGATCGGTCGCAGCTCGCGCAGTAGGCTTTCGTCCAAAGGCGGATGATAGAGCCGGGTGGTATAGTCCAGGCGGACGAGCTTATTGTAAGCATTGCGGAGGGCCTTGTTCTGGCTGCCTTCCAGGGTAAAGGAAGCCAATGGAATGATCGCCTCGTTCCCGATACAAAGCGTTGCGAAGCCGGCGACCTGATAGAGTTCGCGGGATTCTTCTGGGATATAAAGAAAAGAAGGCTGCCAGTCGTTCCGTGCACACAGTGTCCGGAAGGATGCGATCGCTGCAGCGGTATCCTCAGGGGGACCGATCGGGTCCCCGAGGGCCAGGGCACCGCGACCGCGCACGGCATAGGCGATCACCGAACCGCCCGGGGTGAAATAGTAGCGCTTGTCCTCGAAGAGTGCCAGGCGGGCCGTCGTCGTGCGCCCCTGGGTTGCGACAATCTCGGCCGCCCGCTTGCGTTCGTCGGGAGTCGCTGGGTGGCGCATCAGCACCGGACGGATGAGCATGAACAGGGCAAAACCCAGTGTGGCAGTCCCCACCATATAGATCGATATGGCAAAATAATGACTGAAACCGGTGGCCAGCTGGGGACTTGGATCGTAAAACGTGAACAACATGGCAAGCGTATGGTGCAGAGCGTCCATGAAAGCGACTGGGTGGTGGGAGCGCAAGCCGGTCAGGATGAATCCGGCCACCCCGTACGCCAACGTGAAACCGAAGGCGGAAAACAATACGATCAGTCCCTGGCGCAGGGAGGGCGGGTCGGAATATGTGTAGAAACTCTTCCGCAGCAGGATGAGCAGCAGGACCAGGCCGGCTGCCATTCCGGCCTCATCGACGTCCAGCCCCTTGAGCAGGTGGGCAGCGACCGATACGATCAGTAACAGCCCGGTCAGCAACCAGGCTGTCCGTTTACGCCGCCAAAGTCCGCCCGCCAGCAGGAACAAGGCAAATCCGGCCAGGGCGGTCGTCAGCCGGCTGCCGACGCGCACCTCCAGAGGAATGGCGTCCCGGATGAGGGCCAGGCGGTTCATCATCGCTGGCCGGACAGCCGAGAGCAAATTCACCGCTCCCATTAGCCAGGTTAGGAGTGCTGTCAGACGGACACCCCAGGCTTCGAACAATATACTGGCTTCCGAAAAATGCGCAGATCGTTGTACTTTCTCGGTTTTCATTCCTTCTAATCTTTTTCCCATGACCTTGTTCCCGACCACGTACGCAGAATTTTATTCCTTGCACAATCGATATGAAAGGAGACCTAGCCGGCTTCCGCCTAGTCCACCGCGTCCTAGCCGATATACATCGCATCCACAGGGTAGCCTTACTCTTCCAGACCGTATTTGATCGAAACGGAATCTTTCTGTTCGTCTTCGACCCTCTGGACAGGCATGCGGGCATTGTAGCACAGGCAGATGATGTCTGGATGAAGAATGAGGCGGGACACAATGCTTGTCTAACAGGATTAATGAATAAAAAGTAAAGAAAGTACGCGCTCTTAAATCAGATTTATCCGCACTTATATAAGCTGCTGGTTTGGGGCGATAAATCACGAAACCGAAAAAAATAAGTGTCATATTTACTTCACACAATTTGAGTTGGGTGAGGTAGTGTTGCATAATTGGGGAGATCACCGCTGTCGATAGCCTGACCTTCCACGTGGCCGAAGGCGAGGTATTCGGTCTGCTCGGGCCCAATGGAGCCGGGAAAACCACCACGATAAGAATACTCTGCTGCCTGATTTCCAAGACCAGTGGAGATGCCCGGATCGCGGGCTATCAAATTGGGAACAGCGCCGATTCTCTGGCGATCAGGAAATTGATCGGATTGGTCCCTGACAATATCGGCCTGTACGAAGAACTGAGTGCGTAGGGGAATCTCGATTACTACGGGAAGCTGTATGAATGCCCTGCAGGGGAAAGAAAAGAGAAGATCGAGTATTTTCTGAAGATGATGGAGCTGTGGGAGAAGCGGGATCAGCCCATCAGCGATTTTTCAAAAGGCATGAAGCAGAAGGTCGCCATCGTGAGAGCGCTAATCCATGATCCCAAGCTGCTTTTCTTTGACGAGCCAACCGCGAACCTGGATCCGGAATCTGCCAGGGTGGTTAGAGATTTCATCCTAAAGCTCAAGAAAGACGGGAAAACGATTTTCATCAATACACACAACCTGGATGAAGCGCAGCGGATTTGCGACCGCATCGGAATTCTGAAGACGAAACTGCTGGCAGTAAACACGCCGGAACAACTGGAGAAGACCGTCTGGGGGAGCAGCAAGACGGTGATCCAGGTGGAGCGAATCAACGATCAAATTCTTGCGGCAGTCCGGAAACTCAATCCCAAAGGCCTCAACGTTGAAGAGAATAGAATCATATTGGCCTTAGCCGACCCCCAGAAGGAAAACCCCGACTTTATCGAGGAGATCGTTTCTGCTGGCGGCCGGATCCAGTATGTTACTCAATTCAACCCTGGTTTGGAAGAAACTTACATCAAGGTCATACAAGAAACAAAATGAGACTATCAAAAGCGTGGACTGTTGCCTCCAAGGATTTTAAAATCTTTACCAAGCGGAAAAGTATCCTTTATTCGATCATCTATTTCGAGGTGGTTGTCTCGATCGGCATACCGTTCGTCATGCGGTTAATCGCCAGCAAGCCCAGCGGAGCGGGAGTACTTCCAACCTTTATGAATGCCTTCTCGTTCTTGTATGTCATTGGCGCCGCCTTTTCACCGGTGGGGATCGCGGCGTACAGCCTGATCGGGGAGAAGGTCCAAAAAAGCCTGGAGCCCCTGCTGGCCACACCCACGACCGATGAAGAGATCCTGGCTGGAAAAAGTATCGCAGCCTTCTTACCCACCATTTGCTCCAACTATATCGGCGCGCTGATCTTCATGGTGCTGGCGGACCTGTTTACCTACGGCACGCTGAAATATCTTTATTTCCCCAACTGGGATATTGCCATCATCCTATTCCTGCTTGCTCCGCTTGCCTGCATCCTAGGTGTTGGATATAACGTCCTGGTTTCTTCAAGAGTGAATGATGTCCGCACCGCCCAACAACTCGGCACGCTGATCCTTTTGCCTTTTGCCGCCGTGTATCTGCTATCGGAATTCAAGGTGCTCTCATTAACAACAGACAACATGTTGATCATGGCGGCGGTTTTGGCCGTCATCGATGCGATCGTCTTCTACCTGGTCAAGGCGGCATTCCAGCGGGAAGAAATCCTCACAAAATGGAAGTGATGGCTTTTGTTCGTTAGAATAAACGGCCTATATCTAGAAACCAGTAAATAACAAGGCGCCAACCTTTTACTGATCAAATCTGCCTCTGCTTAAAATTCCGGATTTCCTCAAAAAACTTGAATAGGGGACCCTCTCACTTTTCGATTATCCGTATATAAGGTACCCCCTTGGGGGCACACGAACAGATCCTCCAAATTCTTCATATAATACACCCTGGTTGTGGGTGTAATTGTTTTAACTGCCCCACCCAGGATTAATCCGTGGATGCTGGAAATCTTCCATTCCAGTGTTTATAAAGACGATCTTCCCGTGTGTTCTTTGTACTCTATTTCAATAAGCGCTTTCATGCCATAATATGCCTATGATTATCCTTCCCTTCCTCTCTCCCGCGGCTACTCTGGAAAACGCTGGGAGCAAGGGCGCCAGCCTCGCTCGCCTGACCCGCCTCGGCTTGCCCGTGCCGCCCGGCTTCATAATAATGACGGATGCTTACCGCACCTTTGTCGCGGTGAACAACCTGACTGGTGTGATCACAGCCTCCATCATGGGCATCGCGGCTGACGATGCGGCGCAATTGGAACTTGCTTCTGGTAAAATCCGTGCCGCGTTTTCCGTGGGCAAGGTACCCGGGCAGATTGCACAGGCAGTTTCAGAGGGATATCTAGCCCTGAACCCGCAGGTTGGCGTCGATCGGTCGTCATTGGTCAGTGTCGCCGTGCGGTCATCGGCAACTACCGAAGACCTGCCCGAATTATCCTCTGCCGGCCAACAAGACACTTACCTGAACGTTGTCGGCGAAGTTCATTTGCTCAAGTCTATCGTCGATTGTTGGAGCAGCTTATGGACAGCGCGGGCGATCGGCTACCGTGTACGAAATGCCATTCCACACTTCGATGCTGCGATGGCGGTCATCGTGCAATTGATGGTGCCGAGCGAGATCTCTGGTGTATTGTTCACCGCCAATCCGCTGACCGGGCTGCTGAGTGAATCGGTCATCGATGCGACCTTTGGGTTGGGAGAAGCTCTCGTCTCGGGGCAGGTGGAGCCCGATCACTATGTGGTCGAATCGCTCAGTGGCGCGATCCATGGGATCACGCTGGGAGCCAAGGAAATGTCGACGCGCAGCAAGACCGGCGGGGGCGTGGAAAACGTCCGGGAAGAGGCCGCCGGGCGGCAAACACTCTCCGATGACCAGATCCGCAAGGTCGTGGCGGTTGGTCAGCAGATCCAAAAAGAATACGGTTTCCCTCAAGATATCGAATGGGCCTTCGCGGATGGCGAATTATTCCTTTTGCAGACGCGCCCGATTACCTCGCTGTTTCCCGTCCCGCGCGTTTCGTTCGACCCGCTCATCGTTTGGTTCTCGTTGGGGGCGGTGCAGGGGCTGGTTGGGCCGATGACTCCCCTTGGGCAGGAATCCATCCTGCGCGTCGTCCTGGGCACGGGGAAAAGGTTGGGTATTAAGATCAAGTACGAAGAACAGAATTTGTTCGGGGTGGCAGGCGAGCGCATCTGGGTCAAGATTAGTGACCTCGTCCGCAACCCGCTCGGCAACCGTATTTTTGGTAGTTTCCTGGGTTTCCTCGAGCCGAGCGTAAGGCAGATCCTGCGTTTGCTTGTTAACGACCCGCGCTTGGGTGCCGGAAAGGGCCGCTTCAGGTTCAGCACCCTGCGCCGTCTGCTGGGATTATTTTTGCCAATCATCCCGAA
>JADGQC010000165.1 GCA_017882125.1 Anaerolineales bacterium | reverse complement strand
TCCTCCCCATCTGGCAATTCGATCGTTATCATGGCGTCACCCGCGATGTCGACCAGGACTACACCCATGCAGGGCATACGTTCCCCGGTCGAACCTCAAAAAGTGGCCAAAAACCCACCCCGATTTCCCCCGAACTTCGCGACCTCTGGTGGATGGATTCCTGGCAGGAACCCCGCTTCGACCCCATCTTCCCCATTGGAAACATCGCCCTAAAAACCGATTACATCGATTCATTCGACGACCAGGGCTGGTTTACAGAAAAACAATGGGCTCTTATCGCCCCGCTTCTTCCTCCCCAGCCCCTCGAAAAGACTCGCGGTTGCCCCCCGACCTCCTCCCATGCCGTCATCAGTGCCATCTTCTGGAAAAACGCCAACCACTTCTCCTGGGATCGCCTGGGCGCTCGCTTCCCGCCCGCTCGCACCTGCCGCCGCTACTACAAACGCTGGCTCCTCAGCGGCCGCCTCATGACCATCTACAAAGTCCTCCTTCAGGATCTCATCCTGCGCGGCCGCATCCACCCGATCCACTTCGTCATGGAAGGTTATTTTACAATTTCCGAAGACCATCGTATCTTTGCCATCCCTGGCAAATGCCCCGATACCTGGCAAACCCGCCTCGTCCTTTTCTTCATGCAGGAAACCTATCCCATCCTCCGCCGCATCCGCCGCGAAGAAAAAAACAACTACTTCCCCGATCCGCCCACCCTCAAAAAACTGAGCCGCCTATATTTGGAAATCTATCTCAAAAATCCCCGCAAGAAGAAGGTACAACTTTAATTACACCGTATATTCGTTTCTTACGCTTCCGGCCTGGCTTTCAACCATTCCGTCACCTGGCGCTTCGGCCAGACTCTAACAAATCGAAGGCAGCTCCCGCGCGAACAATGGTATAGTTATTCATGGTAGAACAATAGCTGTAATGAGAAAGGATGTGGGCAACCAAAATGGACGATGAAAACGAAGAGATAATCACGGCTGAGACATTCAGAGATTACGCCAACCTGTTATGGCGCTGGGCGTGGTTATTGGTTCTGTGCGCCTTGCTGGCCGGAGGGACTGCGTATTGGGTATCCATCCGACAAACACCGATCTACGAGGCTTCAACCCTGGTGATGATCGATGCAGCCCCTACCAGCCAGACCGTGACGTATACTTCGCTGACCACCAGCGAGCAATTGCTGGCAACCTATTCCAAGTTGATGACCACCGCACCGCTGCTGGACTAAGTTGCCAGGCGCCTGGGTCTTCCAATATTTCCAGAGACTGCGTCAATCCAGGTGCAGCCTATCATCAATACACAACTCATGACGGTCAGCGTTCAGGATACCGATCCCGCCCGGGCTGCCCTGCTTGCGAACACACTGGTTCAGGTGTTTTCTGATCAGATCCAGGCGGATCAGGCCTCGCGCTATGCGGACTCTAAAACAAGTCTTGAGGATCAATTGGCGAGTCTCGAGCAGCAAATTAAGACCACCTCAGATGAATTGGCAGCGCTGGGCACTGGGGACACAAATCCATCCAGACTGGCTCAACTGCAGACAGCCCTGGCTCAATATCGTTCATCTTATGCCTCCGTTCTGCAAAGCTATGAGCAGATCAAACTGGCCCAGGCGCAATCTTCCTCCGGGATCATCCAGAAGGCTCCCGCGCTCCCGCCCGATGCCCCCATCAAGCCCCGGCCTGTACTGAACGCGGCATTGGCCGCCGTGGTCGGCTTGATGTTGGCCGCCGGGATCGTTTTCCTGATCGAGTTTCTCGATGACACCCTCCGTGACCCGCAGGAGATCACCCGGAAATGGGGAATCCCGATATTGGGAATGATCACCCGTTATAAATCCAACGGCAGTCCCTTGATCACGATCAAACAACCCCGCGCACCGGTTTCTGAGGCATTCCGGTCTCTGCGCACGAATCTGGAGTTTGCTGCCGTCGATTCGCCCTTGAAAACGATCCTGGTCACCAGCGCCTCTCCGCAGGACGGGAAGACGACGGTTGCTGCAAATTTGGCTTGCGTCATCGCTCAAGGCAAACGCAGCGTCGTGTTGGTGGATGCAGACCTGCGCCGTCCCCAAATTCATAAACAATTTCAATTAATGAATCGTTTGGGCCTGACCAACAAACTCATTCAACCTAAGGGCCAGTTGTATGGCTCCCTCCAGAATACCGAGCTCCCGGCTTTGAAAGTGATCACTTCCGGTAGTTTACCTCCGGATCCATCCGAGCTGCTCGGCTCGATTAAGATGCAGGAATTGATGAGTTCCCTGAAGGATCAATTTGATTTCCTCATCATTGATACACCGCCGGTCCTCATGGTCACAGATGCAGTTGTTCTGGCTCCGCGTGTCGATGGTGTCATCATTGTGGTAAAACCCAGTGTGACCAAACGTGGTGAACTCCATCATGTGATCGAGCAGATGAAACAGGTCAATGCGCGTGTGTTGGGAGTAGTGCTCAATGATGTCGATGTTGGCCGTGCCAGGTACTATTATTACCGCCAGTACTCTTCCTACAAGTACAAATATTACAAAGGCTATTATTCTCCGGAGAAAAGTCCCGAGAAGGAAAAATCACCCGCCTATACAAATTTGATGAAGGGAAGATCACCTGCCCCCGCTGGTTCCGGGAAGGAAAAATCACCCGCCCCTCCAGGTTCCGAGGATGTTTCTTGAGCGATCGCTGTGGATCGATATGGAATGTGGTCGAGAATGAATATTTCCAATAAACAAGGAATGCGAATGGCATCGCGCAAATGAAGGCACAACTTTGTCCTTACCTGGGGCTGAGGGATGATTCGGATACGGCTTTTTCCTTTCCATCAACCGCCAACCATTGTTTCCGGTTGATCCCCGTTACAGCGGTAAAGCTGGACCACCAGCGGGAGTTTTGCCTCTCGGGCAAGAATCCCCTCTGTGAAGTGTTTCGTGGAGAACCAGGGCGATCCAAAAAGCGCTTCAAGGATGTTGTTCATCGGCCCAGGCGAGTCCGGCAATTGATCCGCAACTGGCTATTTTGGCTTTTCCCCACCTTGATCATAATGGCAAGCATTTTCGGGTTGGTACTTATCAAGCCGGGCGAGGATCTCACCTCCTCTCCGGGTATTAATTCAGAGATAACTCCCACCATGTTAATTGAAAGCACAAAAACGCCCCCTCTTAACACACAGGTTCCCTCTCCTTCTGCTACAGTGGTTGTGTCCACGTCCACGCCAACGATGGTCGTTGTACGCGCGCTGGATATTCCCATTGGCATACAGAACCCCTTGGTCATTCACCAGGTGAGAGAGGGAGAAAGCATGTCGTACTTGGCGAAACACTCTAATACGACGGAAGAGGCGATCATATCCCTTAATTACAATCTCTCATTGCCGCTCTGGCCCAACGTGGTGATCGTGATCCCCTTGAACCAGGTATATGTAAACAACCTGCCCCTGTTTGAACCCTACCGGGTAACGGAGGCTATCTCTCCTCAAGCCCTGGCGGCAAATTTCTCCATAGATATTGAAATGCTAATGGTTTACAACCTCGTTGATCCGGAATATGTTTTTACTGTTGGAGAATGGGTGCTCATCCCCCATTTGAGGATCGCCACGCCAACGGGGTAGGGAACTCTTTATCTTCATATTGAAGTGATTTGGAATGCCTGCTGTCTTGTTTGTTTGTACCGCCAACCGTTTCCGATCCCCCCTGGCCGAGGCTGCTTTTAAGAAATGCCTTCAGGACGATGGCTGCTTGGGGGACTGGAAAGTAAAGAGCGCAGGTATCTGGACCGATAGCGGCCTGCCGCCTTCTCCAACTGCCCTCAAAGCTGCCAAAGGAATGGGTCTAAATATCGCAACACATCGAACCCAGCCAGTTACCCATGAACTGCTTTCGAGATCGAATGTGGTCATCGTCATGCAGGCCAGCCACCGGGAAGCCATACAAATAGAATTTCCCGAGGCAGCCGGAAAAACGATTTTATTGTCCGAAATTGTTGAGGGCCTTCCTTATGATATCCCTGATCCCTTTGAGACAGTGGTAGACAGCCATCAGGAGTTGGCGGAAGAGATTTGTAGCCTGGTGAAACGCGGCTATAAAAAGATATCAGCCTATGCTCAAAAATGCGAAGGTATTTCGTAATTCTCTCTTGCCATGGAGCCAGCGCATGGCAGGAGCACAATAGAGGATCGAGCTGGTCCCATGATCTTTCCAAAAGGAGGCACAAATGTCTAAGAAAAAGACTCTAATTCTAATCGTGGCCTTGGAGGCCATCGTGCTTGTAGTGATCGGGTTCGCATGCCAGCAGGCCGCAGCTGTCTATCGAAAGTCGCTGGCTGCTCCTCTTGTATTGGAGGTTCAGCCTTCACTCACGGGCGATTTATCCCCGACCTCCACTTCGCAACCGCAGGTACAGCCACCGCCTCAAGCCGGAACATGTGGTCAATCGGGTGTGATGACCATCCTGTTCTTGGCCCGGGACAAGTCCTACGGCGGCAATTGGCCCTATGGAGCGGACCTCATCCGGTTTGTGCGGGTCGATTTTAACAACAAGACCATCCGCTTGATCGCAGTCCCGCGCGACCTATGGGTTGAGACACCCCATCTGAGTTACCTCAACCTGGATCAAAGCCGCTTGGGATTGGTGTATTTCCTGGTCGAGCAGAACAGCACCGGTACTGACACGGAAATCACCACTGCTTCCACCAACGCTGTTGCCCAGGTGCTCTACGATAATTACAGCGTTGCTGCAGAGCACTACATCTTCTTTGAGATGGGTTATTTTGCCCAGGCCATTGACCGGCTTGGTGGCCTGGATGTTAATATCCCCGCCTACGTTTCGGATGGAGAAAAAACCTTCTATGCCGGAGAGCAGCATCTGGATGGAGTCCAAGCTTTGGGGTATGCCCGCATCATTCCAGGTGGTACAGAATTAATCGATGGCTGGAACCGCATGGACCGCCAGAACCTGGTTTTGAAGGCGCTCATCGCCAAGCTGCTCGAACCGGCGAATATCGTCAAGATCCCTGGGCTCATCCAACAATTCAGGAATAATATCACCACGGACCTGAGTCCGAAACTCATCACGGATCTGGCCTGTATGGCTGACAAGGTCCCGCAAGACCAGATCACCAATGTCCGGGTGGAACCGAACATGATCCTCGGCGCAGGTCCGGATTCTTCCATGATCGCTGATACCGAAAAGGTGAAGCAGTTCTTACAGGAGCAGCTCGCTCCGTAGGTTCCCAATAGCCCGCGCCAACCAGGCGAGCCTCCCGGCCAGCATTCAGCCCTCCTCGATGAATTCCCGTCAATCTTTATTCGCCTGGATACCTGTTCTGGTTTTGATGGCCTTGATTTTCACATTGTCCAGCCTGTCATAGGATTGCCCAATTTCCTCCCCCGGGGTGGCGGAGAGGGTAAAGATGATGATTGCACAGCAGAGCGCCGGGAACCAGCGCAATCCTGCCCGGGTGCGGTTGAAGAAGGATGAAATTGTCACTTTGTCTCGATAGTGGTTTAATTTCGATAGCTCAGATGCATGGAGTTTACCAGCATTTTAACCCAAAACAGTAAATTGGAACTCTGAGGTTCGTACTTGCAGGGTACTGCGTAAATATTGGTAGTCCGAATTCAGTTCCGGGCTTCAGGTACTGTCAGGAAAAGACATCTCGCAGACTTGCTTTGAAAGATGGAGTTGGTTAGGCAGGTTGCGGGATGTTTTGTTATTACGGAGAGGTGCGGGATGCCGCCCGATAGCATACAACTGGAAACATTAAAATACATACTTGAAAACAGTCTTTATCCACAGCATCTCGATTCGCATCCCTGGGCGGGCAGTCTGGTTGCACAGGCAGCGGACGCACAGGACCCGGACGCGCAGGAGAAAAGCCCCGGTCAGCGGCTGGTCATTGCCATTGGGAAATTGTTCACCCAGATGATGCCCAGCACCGCGCCGCGGCATGGAAAGCGCCTCGACACGCGTTGGGGAGAGTTTGGAATTCTGGCCGCCCAGTACTTTGCGCCGCTCCTCTTTGGGACACCTTTCCCCGCTTCCCTGCGGGAGGCCTGGGGGCGCATTGATCAGAGTATT